>NZ_CP080590.1:947500-1276250 GCF_019504385.1 Devosia salina | reverse complement strand
TCAGCCACGCGCTCTTCCGGCACGTGGCCGGAAATGGCGATGCGGTTGCCGTCGAACTCGGCGCGCCAGGTATAAGGCGCGATGCGGACAGGCTCGACGACGATATTTCCCTCAGAAATACCTGGAGGGAGATCGGCCAGAGCCATCTGCACGGCGCCCAGAGCTTTTTCCGACCGGGCCCGGCCTGCGGCGTTGAGCGTCAGCCCGGACAGCTCGAACAATCCGCTGTCGATCAGTTCGGCCTGCGCCAGCGCAAAATTGACGCCAGCGCGCCAGAGGGTCTCGTCGGGTTGGCCGGAGCGGATCTGCAGATCCACTTCTGCCAGGCCAGGTATGGATCCCAACTCCTGGCGCATTGTCTCATTTGGCACGCTCCCAAAGAGACTTATGGCATCGCCCTCAACAGACACGTTAATTCTGTATGGCGTTGCGAGCGGGGCAATGGTGACCGTCTCGTCGACCGAGGCAATGCCGGACAATGCCGTCAGGCTGGCGATGGCCTGATCACGTTCTGTCTCCGAAGCGGTGGTTCCGGAAAGCGTGACCCGACGGCCCGCCAGTGCGATATGCGCCCATTCCTGGCCCGACGCCTCAAGAGTGGCCCTGCCCTCCTGAGCAAGGGTATCCAACATCGCCGGACTTGCCATGGCCAAGGCGGCCACAGTGCCGCCGAGAACAGTCACAAGGCCTGGCGCCACCCACTTGAGGAGGTCCCTGATCATCCCGAATCCATTGGAAAGCCGCTACTTGGGCAAGGGTAGATGATTTACGAACAAGGACAAAGGAAAAAGGGCGCCGGCGGGTCTGCGGATCGACACGCGGAAACAAATTGCAGAAAGGGCGTCGACCAATGCGGCGGAGGTTCTGCCAGGGGTCAGCCGAAGACAGAAAAAAAGAAAGGCCCGGCAGAGCCGGGCCTTTCCGAATTCAGTCGTAATCCAAGGATTACTTGAATTCCTTGGCAGCCTTGAAGGTGACCTTGTAGGCACCGTTCTGGTGAGCTTCGCCCTTGATCGAGGAGGTGAAACCACCGCCCGGAGCCCAAGCGAGTTCGGCAGCACCGTAGAAGTCGGTGGTCGAAGCAGTCACGTTGCCGAAGACACCGACTTCGCCGGTGACCTTGACGGTCTCGGAGACGGCAGCAACGAGCTGAGCAGCGATCTGGTAGCCGTCCTGGCCGCCAGCGTTGTTCGAGTCGAAGTACTTGCCGCCGAGGTTGATCGACACGCCTTCGGTGACGGTGGCGCCGATGGAGCCGCCGAAGCCGAAGTCGGTGTTGGCGCCGACAGCCGAGTTGTTCAGAGCTTCACCCGACAGGGCGATCTTGAACATGTCGAAGGTGCCTTCAACCGAAACCAGGCCGTGCCAAGCGGTGGCAGCGGTCGTGTTCTGGACAGCGAACGCGCCGCGGACCTTGAAGGCATCGAAGGTGCCGGTGATGCCAGCGTGCATTGCCCACGAGTCGACGGTGCCGTCGAGGATACCACCAGCAAGGCCGGTGACATGAGCGGTGATGCCCTGGCCAGCATATTCGAGAACGCCGATGGCGGTACCAGCGGAGGTAACCGGAGCAACGTCGTTCAGGTTTTCGAGGCCGGCCTTGATGGTGACGCCGTCAGCAACAGCCGAGACGACCTGGATCACGTGACCACCGGTGTCGAGGTTGCCGTCGAGGATGTCCCACTTGACGCCCTTGTCAGCCCAGTCCGAACCGAACAGGCCGAGGAAGTTGAACGGCTCGTCGTCGCCGAAGTTGGCAATCGAGCCCTTCTTACCAGCCATGATGGTGGTGGTGTCGCCGACCGAAACATAGGCTTCGTCGAAAGTCAGAGCGGCATTGTCGCCATCGGGATCGTTGGCTTCGTTGCGAACGCGGCCAATATCAACCTGCTTCAGCTTCAGGGTAACAGAAGCCGGACCGAAGTCGGAAGAAGCAGTGCCAACGAACTTCAGCCAGGCTTCGAACTTCGAGCGCCAGTCCAGTTCGGACGGCGAAACGCCGTCGTTGTCCATGGTGTCACGAACGCTCGCACCACCGAGGATGCCGGCGACCGGGAACGAACCGCGGTAGTCGCCCCAGTTGAATTCGTAGGAGACGCCGCCGGTGATCTGCAGGCAGTTGTCCGAGGACGAGATGGTCAGGCCGGAGATGCCCAGCGAGTCGCAAACGTCGAGCGAGGTGAGAACGCCCAGATCAGCAGCGAAGCCAGCGGTCGAGAGACCAGCGGCAGCAACAGAACCGAGGATAAGGCTCTTGAGTTTCATTAATTGACCTCCAAAGTCAGTCATTCTTTGTGCCGGTTACCCAGCGGTTTGTCGAAACGCGACCACACAATTCGTGGTGCTGTGTGTTGCCGTCGCGTTGCGACCGACAAACGATCCCATGCATGGATTCGCAAGACCCACTCTACGCATGCAAAAAGCTGACGCAATCGCGGCAAGCGGGTTTTGGGGCTGACACAATGTGGTTGCACACGGGTTGTTGCAGATTCAGCACACAGTTGGAAACGGACTGTTAAGCGGCGTGAAGATTTCGTTAAAATCCGCGGTATTCCGGGGCTTTGCCGACCAATCGGGCGCTGCAGGCGCGGGTTTGGCGTCGATTCCGTGTACGATGCGGCTCCTGCCCAAATCGCGGCGGCGCCATGGTGCAATCGTGACCAGGGCAGCATGGGCAAATGTGCCAGCAGGCCAGCCGCGCGACGTCCGCAAGGTTGTCGAAGTGGGGCCGTGCGCGTGGGGTCGATGCGTCATTGTGGGCCGGGCGGGCATTGACGGCACCCGGGGACTCGAGGGGCTGCCGGGCAACAGAGAGCCGCGTCGGTCGGGGCTAGTTCGACCCCGACCACACCTTTTCGCCAGCGATCCAGGTGGAGCGGACCCGGCGGTCGTCCGAGAGATGTACGAAGCTGGCCGCTGCAGCGGGGCCCAGGTGACCCAGGGTTTCGGCCATGCCAATCGCTTGCGCTGGATAGAGGGAGGCCATGCGGAAGGCCTCGTCCGGCTCCAGGCCAATGGTGTCGATCATGAAATTGACAGCGTCGATCATGTCGAGATCTGCCCCGGCCAGCGTGCCGTCGGCCAGGCGCAGGGCGCCGTGGGCACGGGTGATGGTGCGGCCATTGAGTTCGAAGCTGGTGAGGTCGGTACCGGTCTGGGACATGGCGTCGGTCACCAGGAATATACGGCCGGGACCGCGCTTGGCGCGCAGCGCCGCGCCCATCGAGGCGGGGTGAACGTGAATGCCGTCGGCAATCATCCCGGCGGTGACCTCGGGCCGGGCGAGGACCGCACCGACGACGCCCGGTTCACGGTTGCCCATCTGGCTCATGGCGTTGAACAGGTGCGTCGCCATGCTGGCGCCGGCATCGAAGGCGGCTATGGCCTGATCATAGCTGGCGTCCGAATGCCCAATGCTGACAATTGCTCCGGCCGCCGCCAGCGCCGCAATCCGGTCGGGCGGCACGGTTTCGGCGGCGACTGTACACAACAGGGTGGGCAAGGCTTTCGCGGCGGCTGTGAGGCGCGCCAGATCGGCGTCGTCCATCGGACGGATCAGGGCAGGATCGTGGGTACCCTTGCGGGCCAGCGCCAGATGCGGCCCTTCCAGATGAAGGCCGATGAAGCCAGGCACGCGCTCGGCGTCCGCAGCAATGCCCGCGGCGATGGCCAGGTCGTTGATGGCCGCAGTGTCGGTAATCAGGGTCGGCAGCAACGCCGTCGTTCCGAACTGGGCGTGCGCCGAGCAGATGGTGCGGATGGATTCGAGCGTGGGCGCGTTGTTGAACAGCACGCCGCCGCCGCCATTGACCTGCAGATCCACAAAGCCGGGCACCAGCATGCCCCCGTCCAGCGCGATGTGCTCGGCATGGGCCGGCACGGCATCGCGCGAAACGATGCCGGAGACGTAACCGAACTCTACGAGCAGAACCGCATCGTCATGCCAGTCATTGCCATCAAAGATGCGCGCGCCGGAAAAGGCGAGAAGGTCGCTCATACCGTCTCCGTGACCTTGCGCAGCATTGGCGGCTCATCGGGGTTGAGGCCGCGATGGCGCGCCAGCGCCTCCACGAAGCCGTAGAAGGAAACGATCAGGGCGAGCGGATCGGTGATCGGGTGGCCCGTGGCGGCAAAGGGCAGACGCGTCGCCGCTCCCGCCCGATCGCTGGTGAGGAAGGCGCGCGCGCCCTGCCCGGCCAACTTGTGGGCCATGTCGGCGACCGAAGCCTCGGCCGCATCCCGGGCCGCCAGGCCCAGTACCGGATATCCGGGGGTCACGATCGAGACCGGGCCGTGCATCACCTCGGCGGCACTGTAGGATTCGCCCTGGATGCCGCAGGTCTCCTTGAACTTCAGCGCCGCTTCATTGGCGATGGCAAAGCCCGGACCACGGCCCAGCACATAAAGCGCGGAATGTCCGTCCAGCGCCGGAATCATCTCGGACCAGTCGCAGGCCACAGCCTGGGCCAGGCTATCGGGCAGCGCATCGATGGCGCAACCGAGGTCCGCATCGCCGCTCCAGCGCGCCAGGAGCGCAAGGCCCGCGACGACGGAGGTGACGAATGTCTTGGTTGCCGCAACGCTCTTTTCAAGGCCGGCATGAAGATCGATGGTCACGTCACTGGCGCCGGCCAGCGGCGAGTCCGGCGTGTTGGTGATGGCGATCGTGGTGGCCCCGCTGCGGCGGGCAGACTGCGCCATGCCGACGATGTCCGGGCTCTTCCCCGACTGCGAAACGGCGATGGCCGCAGCCTTGCCGAGCTTTAAGTCGCGTCCATAGATCGAGGCGATGGAAGGGCCCACCGAGGCCACTGGAACACCCATGGTCAGCTCGATCGCGTATTTGAGATAGGCCGAGGCATGGTCCGAGGAACCGCGCGCCACGGTCACCACCAGGGCTGGGTCAAGGGCGCGCAGGCGCGCCGCTGCATCGTCGAGCGAACCGGCCGAGGCCTTGAGGAACCCGGCAACCACCTGCGGAATCTGATCAACTTCCTGGCGCATAATAGTTTGTTCGGTCACGATTTGCGGGCTCCATTGCTGGCATCGCCAAGCCGCAGCTCGGCAACAAAGTCATAGGTGTCGCCCCGATAGATGGAGCGGGTGAATTCGATGACGCGGCCGGTGCCGAGATAGGAAATGCGCTCGATATGCAGTCCTGCGGACCCGACGGGAATCTGTAGGAGGTGGGCATCGTCCTCGGCGATATTGGCGGCGCGAATGCGCTGGATAGCGCGCACCGGACGGGTGCCCGACACTTCGAGATGCTTGTAGAGCGAATCCTTGATGGCGGTTGGCTCGGGCAGGATGTCGGCAGACAGGCTCGCGCGCTCTATGGCGAGCGGTGTGTCGCCGGTGAGGCGCAGGCGCGAAATGCGGGCCACGCGCTGGCCGGCGCCGAGCCCGAGGATGATGGTTTCCTCCGGCGACGGCAGATAGAGGCCACGCTCCAGCCATTCGGCCCGCACCGCCATGCCACGGCGCGCCATATCTTCGGTGAAGGAGGTGAGCTGGGAGAGCGATTGCTCGACCCGCTGGGTTTCGGGCGCGACGAACGTGCCCGACCCGTGCCGCTGCACCAGCACGCCTTCGTGCACCAGCTGCTGCACAGCCTTGCGAACGGTGACGCGCGACACATCTGCGCGTTGCGCCAGGTCCCGCTCGGAGGGCAAGGCATCGCCGGGGTTGATAAGCCCACGCGTTATGGCATCTTCTATCCAGCGCTTGAGCTGGAGGTAGAGCGGGCCACCAATCGGCAGCACGACCGGTCCCTCGCCAAAAATATTGCCGGACTGTTCAGTCACTGGTGCTCCTAGGCCGCCCTCGCGCGGGACGGCAGGTCAGGTACGGCAGATGCCGCACCGGCCTATAATACCAATAAAATACCATTTACCAAGCCCCTTTGCGTGGAGCTGCGCGCAAACATCGCATATCGCTGTGGATATTGCGCTTTTGCGAAACGCAAATTATCCCTTGGGCGTTTGATACGCTTAAGTGGTATTTTTTTGGCATCATTGCCAGGCGGGAGAACCAATGGCCGACAAGCAGACCGAAGGGCGCCACGCGCAGGCGGCAGGGCTGGACCTGATGGCCGATGCCGACATCCTCGCGCTTCTCGCCCGCGGCCAGGTGGCGGCAGCCGAATGCGTTGGCGCTGCTGCGCCGGCCATTGCCGAAGGCGCGGTCTTGGCCGCCCGCACAATCAGGGAGGGTGGCAGGCTGATCTATGCCGCAGCGGGCAGTTCCGGCCTGATGGCGCTTGCCGATGCCCTCGAATTGCCGGGCACCTACGGCATCGCGCGGGACCGGATCGTCGTATTGCTGGCAGGCGGCCAGGACGCGCTCGTCGACATGCGCGGCGGACCTGAGGACGATGGCGACGCCGCCCGCACCGCACTCGAAGCGGTTGCACCGGACGCGCGGGATTGTGTCATCGCGGTGACCGCCAGCGGGCATACGCCCTATCCACTTGCGGCAGTGGATGCCGCCCGGCAGGCCGGTGCGCGCAGCATCGGCATCGCCAACAATGCCGGGGCGAGCCTGTTCGAGCGGGTCGATGTGTCCATCTGCCTCGAGACGCCGCCAGAGGTCATCGCCGGGTCCACGCGCATGGGCGCGGGAACGGCGCAGAAGATCGCACTCAACATGCTGTCCACCCTTATGGCGATCCGCCTGGGTCATGTGCATGACGGGTTCATGGTCAATGTGGTGGCGGACAACGAGAAATTGCGCGGCCGGGCGCGGGGCATCGTGATGGCCGTGGCGGGCGTGGACGGCGTTATTGCCGAGAGAGCGCTGAAGGCCAGTGGCGGCGCCGTAAAGCCGGCCATTCTCCTGGCCCTCGGCGTCAGCTCCCCCGCCGAAGCCGAGACGTTGCTGGCCCGCCATGACGGCCATCTGCGCCCTGCCATTGCACAGCTGCCAGAACCCAAGGCCGGGTAGTGCCGATCAACCAGACTTGCTTCAATTGCACCTGTCGAGAGCGACCGGGAGCCGAGGCGATGTCGTGGATATCCATCAGAACCGCCCGTGGCGTGATTAAGATCAAGCCGCGCTGGCAGATGCGCTGGGCCGAGCGGACCGGCAAGGTGCGCGTCATTGATCTCGGGCTGGTGATCATCGCCTGGTGGTCGGATGACGATCTGGCGCGACTTCAGTGACCCGGACGGGAGCCCACGCGATAGCCTTGCTCGGCTTGGTGAAGCCGGTCTGACGCACCGCAGAATTGGCCCCGTGCGAGGGTCGCAAGCGCTGGCAGACACGCAGGTATTGAATGGGAAGTGGCGGAGAGGAAGGGATTCGAACCCTCGAGACCGTTCCCGATCTGCACCCTTAGCAGGGGTGTGCCTTCGACCACTCGGCCACCTCTCCGGCGCGGTCGGGTCTAGCGGGAGCGTTCGGGGATGGCAAGCGGTTTTTGTCCCCGCCGCGGCAGGGGCGGGCCGGATGTGGATACCGACTGCACGGCGCCGCCTCAATTTGGTTGGTAAGCTGGGCCATTCTTGGCTTAGATCGACGCGGCGGCGGACGGGTCCGAATCTTCGGATGCGTCGATTCCCAAGATGTGCCGGAACCAGGCAAGAGGCGGAAACGAATGACAGGCAGGATCGACATATGGCGCGGATGGCTGGCAGCACCGCTCCTGGCCGGCATGGTCGGCACTGTTGCAGCGCAGGATGCGGCATCGCCGGCACTGATCGAAGGGGTCTGGCGCACGCTGCTGCAATCGGAAATCACCATCAGCCCATGCGAGGGCGGCTATTGCGGCCATCTTTCGCACATCGTGGTGCCCGAGGGCATGCTGAGCGGCGCCGAGGCGGAAGCGGCCGCGGCCATGGCACCCGAAGACTTCTTCGACTATCGCAATGAAGATCCCGCCCTGCGGGACCGCCCGATGCTGGGGCTACAGATCCTGACCCTGTGGCCGGGTAAAGAGGCCTACATTTTCGACGGGGAGATCTACAATCCCGAGGATGGCAAGACCTATTCGGGCTATGTCGAGATGGTCGGCCCGGACACGCTGCGCCTCAATGGCTGCGTGCTGTTCAATGTCGTGTGCCGCGGCGAAGAATGGACGCGCGTGCCGGCGGAAGAAATCGAAGCGCGGCTGGAAGCCGAGGCGGCAGAGCCTGCCGCCTCGGTCCAGTAGCTCACTCGCGCATCAAGCGCATCTGCGGCACGCCATTGCCACGCAGGGCGGGCGAGACGCCATGGATATCCACGGTCGCGGTCACCCGCTGGCGCAGCGCGGCGAACATGAAGGTCGGCGTCACATTCACCGGTTCGTCGAACTGGATGGTGACGGTATAGGCCTGCATGTTGTGGGCCAGCTGCACGCCGATCAGCAATCCCCTGAAGGGCTGCTCAAGATAGTGGCCTTTGACGCGCATGCCGACCTGGAAGGGCACGGCCACCCGGTCCGGCAGGGCAGCGCGGGCGGTGTTCCAGTCGCGGTAGCCATGGGCGCGCGCCACTTCTTCAAGCGCGGCGCTGTGGCTCAGTTGCTGGCCGGATCGGGCGCGCTGTTCGCGCAGGGATTTTGCCTCGGACTTCAGAGTCTGGGCGGATGGGGTATCGAGAGAAAAAGACATGGTTCGGGTCTCTCCAGACATGGAGGCGACTTCGTGCATGGGGCCCGCATTGCCATGATGCGCCTTGGGAGAAAACAACCGAAGGGCTCACAAAACGGCTGGACTTCACCAAGGATCTTACGATCCGCGGGCGGCAGGCGCCAGCAACCGGGGCGGTAAATGCGCTCGATAGGCGTTCGAGTCAAGAGCGCGCCGATCAAATGCGGTGATGGTCTGATCAGACAATTGCGTTGGGCGGACGGGCGGTGCCGGTCTAGGAACAATGCCAAACGCATCGCGGGGGACCGATGACCGAAATCCTGTTGCTGTTGGCGGGCCTGGTCGGTGGCGCACTCAATTCGCTGGCCGGTGGAGGCTCGTTCATCGTGTTTCCGGCGCTGCTGTTTTCTGGCGTTCCGCCGGTGCTGGCCAATGCTTCCAACACCTATGCGGCCCTGCCCGGCTATGTCAGCGGCGCCGCCGGCTATTGGAAATCGGTGGCCGGCTACAAGGATCGCCTGGTGATCTATGGCCTCGTGTCAGCGGTCTTCGGCTATCTGGGTGCCGAACTGCTGCTGGTGGTTTCCGACGAGCAGTTCTCGCTGGTCGTGCCCTGGCTCATGGGATTTGCGGTCGCGCTGTTCGTTTTCGGCAACCGGATCAACATGGCGCTGCGAGCCCGCAGCGGCGAGAAACGCGGCATGAAAGCGCTGGGCGCAGTGCTCTTGATGGCGCTCCTGGCGGCGGTCTGCGTCTATGGCGGGTTCTTCAATGCCGGGCTCGGCATCTTGCTGCTCGCCTTTCTCGCCATGGCCGGCATGACCGACATTCACGCCATGAACGGGCTCAAGCTCTATATCTCGTCCATCGTGGCGGTGGTGGCGGTCGCCCGCTTCGCGCTCAATGGTTCAATCGACTGGTATCACGGCTCGATCGCGCTGGTCGGCGTCACCATCGGTGGCTATGCCGCGGCCCGGCTGGCCAGATTCATCCCGACGCATTGGATCCGCATTGGCGTGATCGTCTATGGCATCGGCATGACGGGGTATTTCTTCTGGGGCGCGTATTTCGCATAGAGCCGCTATCCTCAGACTGTCCTCAACCACACCGCCGCGTCATGGAAGGGCGCACCCCCAAAGGGCGGTGATGGCACCGCGCTGGTCAGCATGTTGATGCCCTTGCCGCCACGATGCGCCTTGTTGCGGTGCAGCCCCTCGGCGATGAGCACGCCGGTGCACAGCCCGTCATGGATACGGGCTGTCAGTTCGACCTGACCGCGACCATTGCCGATGATGACGGCGGCGCCATCGGCAATGCCGTGCCGGACCGCATCCTCGGGATGGATGAAGACAGTCGGCTCGCCCTCGCGCCGGAGGCTGCCGGGCGTCTGGTTGAAGGACGAGTTGAGAAAGGCGCGTGCCGGGCTGGTGGCCAGCTTGAACGGATGCGTCTCGTCCGCGGCCTCGTTGATCGCCCAATGATCGGCAAAGCGCGGCATTCCGGCCGGATCGCAGACCCAGCGATAACCCTTGCGATCGGCAACGTCCTGCCAGTTGGGGGCAAAACGGAAGCGACCATCGGGCCAGCCGAAACCATTGGCGAAGCGGGCGACCCCGTCAGGGCGCTCGCGATCGACAAAGCCGGTCTTTTCGACCTCTTCGAGTGCCGGATAGTTCGAGCGGGCAAAGGTGTCAGCCACCACCTCGCGGTCGGTAGCGTGGAAGACCGGGTCGTCGCTGCCAAGCCTCAAGGCGATAGCGTTGATGACCTCGTGGTTGGAACGCGCCTCGCCCGGGGCCTCGACCACCGCCGGACCGTAGAGCACGCGCGTGTGGCCGCCGCGGGTGTAGTAATCGTTGTGTTCGAGGAACATGGTGGCCGGCAGCACGATATCGGCAAGTTCGGCCGTTTCGGTCATGAACTGTTCGTGCACGACCAGGAACAGGTCCTCACGCATCAGCCCCTGCCGCACCAGCGCCTGATGCGGCGCCACCGTGGCCGGATTGGTGTTCTGAACGATCATCGCATGCACCGGCCCGCCGCCCTGCAGCGCTTTTGCGTCGCCGGTGAGGATGGGGCCGATCTCGGACATGTCGAGCAGGCGCGGCGTGCCCTTTTGCAGATGCGTGCCCTCGAGGCGTGATTTGTCGAGACCCCAGGTGCCGGAATTGGAATGGAAGGCGCCGCCGCCGCGATGCTGCCAAGCCCCAGTCATCGCGGGGATGCAGAGCGCAGCGTGAACTGCCGTGGCGCCGTTGCGCTGGCGGGAAAAGCCGTAGCCGAGGCGGAAAAAACTGCGCGGGGTCTTTCCTACCAGATGGGCGAATGCCTCGATCTCGGCCACCGAAAGGCCCGTGACCTCGGCAGCCCATTCGGGTGTGCGCGTCGCCAGATGGGCTTCGAACTCGGGCGAGAAATCGGTACGCCGGGCCATGTAGTCGCGGTCGGCGAGGCCGTCACGCAACAGCACGTGCATGGTGGCCACGGCCAGGGCGCCATCGGTGCCGGGACGCAGAACCAGGCCCATATCGGCCTGTTCCATGGTGGCGTTGCGATAGATGTCGATGACCACGACCTTGGCGCCGCGGGTCTTGCGGGCCTTCATCGCGTGCGTCATCACATTGACCTGGGTATGCACCGCATTGGTGCCCCAGATGACCACGCAATCGGCCTCGGCCATCTGCTCGGGATTGACGCCGCCCAGAAGGCCGGTGCCGGCAATGTAGCCAGGCCAGGCGAGACCCACGCAGATCGTGTCATATTGGTGTGAATAGCCGCGCACGGCGCGCAGGCGTTCGATGCCATCGCGCTGCACATGGCCCATGGTACCGGCATAGAAATAGGGCCAGACCGCCTCAGGGCCGTGGGTGGCCTCGACCTCGAGGAAGCGCGCGGCGATCTCGTCCAGCGCATCGTCCCAGGAGATGGTTTCCCACTGCCCTGCCCCCTTGGAGCCAATGCGGCGCATCGGCTGGAGCAGCCGCTCCGGGTGGTGGATGCGCTCGGCATAGCGCGCCACCTTCTCGCAGATCACCCCGGCCGTATAGGGATCATCCTTGGCGCCGCGCACCCGGCCGACGCTGCCGTCGGGCAGGATGTCGACATCGAGCGCGCAGACCGAGGGACAGTCATGCGGGCAGACCGAGCGGATGGTGCGTTGGGCGAGCGGAGCGTTCATGCCCACAGGGTATCGCCGCCCCTGCCCCGCGACAATCGCATTGTGGTGATGGGTCCGATCAGGGGCGATGATGGCCGCGTTTAGGTGGCAAACGCCTTGGTTGCGGTTTCGGCATTGCGACGGGCGCGGGTGGTGGCATGTTTGGCCAATTGCGCTGCTCCGCCATGGAACTGCGAGAAGGTGATGCGACCCGATGCGCCGGCAATCGTCACACCGCGCCAGTTGGGCCGTACTGAGCGGACCTCGGACCAGTCCAGCGCAACCACGCGTCCCAGGGCGCTACGATGCGTCACTTGCCGATGATCCCACCGCGTCTGGGTAAACAGGCCCGCCATGCCGATGCCGAGGGCTCCGCCCGAGAGCAGCAGTACGGCGATGTAGGTGGCGACCAGTTGAGTCGTGTCAGCGACATGCCCCATGATGACAACGGCGAAAAGCAGGATTGCGGCCAGCGCCGCCGCCCCGTAGCAGGCAAAATACTCGACCATGGATGGGCGCAGCTCCGCCCAGCCCCCTTCGACCACTACTGCATCTTCGGGCTGCAGCAGCCGAAGCGCCAGGAACGCGGCATAGCCAAAGGCGACCACCCCCGCCGCGCGCGAAAGCGGCAAGTGGGCAGTAGCGGGAATGTACTTGAGAAGGATGAGAAGGGTGATCGTCACGAGTGGCAAAGCCACTTCCTGCCAACGCAAAGGCACGCTGCTATTCTCCACGGTGCTGGGGCCGGTGACGCGGTCTCGACCAAACTTGTGAAAACAAAGGTACGCATGCGCAGTGATTTGGCCATTCACAATTTCGCCAAAACTGGGGCAGTGCCCTCGTCGGGTGGCGAGGGGACGGGCCTGGCGGTTGAGAATATGAATCAACTGGCTGACAGATTGAGTCTCCTGCAACCCTCAAGCCATTGATTTTTCGCCACTTGCCTTGACCGAACAAGCAAAGGCCGCCCCAGCGCGTGACCGGGGCGGCACTTCAATTCTTGTCGGTCAATTGTGGCTGAAAAGCCTCAGCGACCGGCTGTGACGGGTGCGCCAACCATGGCCGCCGTGGTCTGTTCCTCCGCGTCGATCTCGGCTTCAGGCTCCTTGCGCAGCGTGGAGGACAGCGGTCGTTCCTCGAGCAGGAAGGTGAGGCCGAAGGCCAGCAAGGCCGCAGCGGCGGCAGTGAAGAACACCGGGTGGAGGGCGCTGGCGAATGCCTCGAGCACGAGGTTGCGAACGGGCTCGGGCAGCGCCGATACAGCCTGGGCGCTGAAGCTGCCGGTTCCGCCACCCGTGGGCATGACATCGCCAAGCCGCGACGCGAGACCGCTCGAGAAGATGGCGCCGAAAATGGAGACGCCTATGGAGCCACCGATCTGACGGAACAAAGTCGTTCCTGCGGTCGCCGCACCCACCACGCTGCGCGGCACCGCGTTCTGGGTGGCCGTGACGCTGACGCTGTTGACCGGGCCGATGCCTGCGCCCACCAGGAACATGTAGAGCGCGATCTGCCAGGACGGGGTATCGAGCTGCATGGTGGCGAGCAGCAAGAGGCCGATCGTGAGGCCGAAGGTTGAGACCTGCGGCAGGACCTTGTAGCGGCCGGTGCGAGTCATGATGAAGCCGGAGGACATCGAGGCGCCGATCAGACCCACCATCATCGGCACCAGCTGCAGCGCAGAATCGGTAGGCGAGACGCCCTTGGCGAGCTGCAGAAACATGGGCAGGAAAGTGATGGAGCCGAACATGGCCATGCCGACGAGGAAACCCACGGCGCTGGTGACCGCGAAGGTGTTGTTGCGGAACAGGGCGAGCGGCAGCACGGGCTCGGCAGCCCGGGCCTCGGTCCAGAGGAAGGCCCCAAGCATGACCAGCGCACCGACGATGAGACCGATGATCTGTACGGAAAACCAGCCCCAGGTATTGCCACCGAGCGAGGTGGCAAGGACGAAGGCGGTCAATCCGCCCGATAGCAGCACGAAGCCGGGATAGTCGATGCTGTGCTTGACCCGCTCGCCACGTGGCTTGAGCGCCACCGCGATGACTGCGAGCGCCAGTACGCCCAGCGGCAGGTTGATGAGGAAAATCCACTGCCAGGACATGTGCTCGACAATGAAGCCGCCGAGGAGCGGGCCGACCACCGTAGCAACGCCAAAGACCGCGCCGAACAGGCCCTGCACCTTGCCGCGCTGGCGCGGGGGGATGATGTCGGCCACCACGGTCATCGCCACGACCATGAGACCACCCCCGCCCAGGCCCTGAATGGCCCGTGCGAAAATCAGGAAAGTCATGGAACTGGCCATGGCCGACAGCACGGCGCCGACCAGGAAGATGACTATGGCAGCCTGCAGCACGATCTTGCGGCCGTAGAGGTCGCCGAGCTTGCCATAGATGGGCGCGACCACGGTGGAGCTGAGCAGATAGGCAATGACGACCCAGGTCAGGTGATCAAGGCCGCCAAGCTGGCCGACGATGGAGGGCAGCGCCGTCGATACGATGGTCTGGCCCAGCGAGGCCAACAGCAGGGTTACCGCAACGGCGCCGATGACCAGCGCGACGGAGGGGTTCTCCGGCGCTTCGGTCGGTTGAACAGGTTCGGACATTGGGGCATTCCTTGCGAAGAGAGCCGGCGGGGTGCGCCAGGCCTTGCGAATTCGATCTTGGCGGCATACATGTGCCGACAGCAATTACATGTCAATAGCATGCATCTGCAGGAAGCATGCAAATATGCGGAGGCTGCCATGCCTTTCAAGAGCGGAACCGAGCTGGCCGCCATGTTGCGCGAGGCCGGCATCGACCCGGCGACGGCCGAGGCCGTGCTCGATATTGACGGGTTGATGCAGAAATGGCGTCGCCGCGCCATGCGCCGGGAACTGGGTCACCGCGCTCTGGTCGACCTTAAGGTGGGCATCGATCTGGCCCAGTTCGATGTGCTGGCGGCCATCGAAGGGCCGTCCCTGGATGCGGGCGAGAGCCAGGGCGAAACCATGATCGCCACGGTCGCCGAACGGCTCAACATTGATCCTTCCCGCGCCAGCCGACTGGTCAGCGAGATGGTGGAACAGGGCTTTGCGCAGCGCGCCGTCAGCCAGGCCGATGCGAGGCGCACCGTCATCGTGCTCACCGAACGCGCGCGCGCGGTGGTCGGGGCGGTGCAGGCCTACAAGTTCCTCATCATGGGCGACTTTCTCTCAGAGTGGGACCCGGCCGAACTGGCCGCATTCGTGCCCCTGCTCAAGCGCTTCGGCAGTTGGATGGATGGTATCGATCCGGCCATGGAAAAGCATGCCGCGGAGATCGCAGCCTTGGCCGAAAGTATCGCCCAGCAAGGAACGCAGTCCGAGCCGGCCTGACGCACCCGCCCGCCAGGCGGCGAGCAGGCGACCGGCCGGACCGGTTCGGCTAGTGTTTACGCACGTCGTACTCGGCGGCGACTTCGCCCGAAACGGGATCGGTCAAACCCAGATCGTCGCCAAGATCCTCGAGCATGGACCGCATGCCATCGAGTGACTTGATCATAGCGGGACGCGCCTTGACGATGCTGTCGAAATCATCCCACTCGCCCAGCACGCAGTAGGATCGGTCGCCCGTCTTGACGAGGCTGAAACGCCGCATGCCGGCCGATTTGAATTCGTCGCCGGCCGATTTCAGCATGTCGTTGTGATGGGCAATAAACGCGTCGTCGAAGCCGGGTTTCACCCGCATACGCACGATATTATAGGCCGTCATTCAAGGCCTCCCATGTTTGGCCGCACCGGCCGCCCACGCGGCCTGACGCGGAGCCGACATGATACGCCCGCCCGGTCTCTGTTTACAGGGGGTTTCATCGATCGAACGGGTGCTGCGGCGCAGCGATTGCCGTGATGGCAGCCATGAAAACGATTTGTTGGACAGCAGCGGTTTGCGCGCCTAGCAATCTCGGCGCCACGGAGAGGAGCGGACTGAGGATGACACAATCACGCCTGCCGGTCACGGCGCTCCTGGGCGCCAACATGTTCTTTTCCGGCGTCACCTATGCCGCCACCATGCCCTATGCCTCGCTGGTCGGCGTGGACAATCTGGGTATGTCGCCAGGATTTTTCGCGGCGGTGATGAGCACGGGCGCCATCTGCGGGACCTTTGTTTCGCTCGGTCTGGGCTATCTCTCCGACAAGCTGCCGGATCGGCGCATCCTGGTTTTGATCACGGCATTGGCCGGCATTCTCGCGCATGGGCTTATCTATCTCTTTCCGTCGCAACTGAGCTTTGCCATTGCCATGGGGCTCATCATGCCGCTGGCCGGCGCCTGCTATGGCCAGGGCTTTGGCTATGTGCGCGTGTTCTATCTCAAGCATCGTCGGGCCAGGGCCGACTTCATGGTCACGAGCCTTCGGACTGTGTTCACGCTGGCCTGGGTCGTCGTGCCGCCACTGGCCGGGTGGGTCGCCGCCCAGTTCAGCATCTTCGACATCTATCTGGCGTCGTCACTCAGCTACGCCGCCATGGCCGGAATCTTCGCCCTGCTGATGACGGATCAGCGGACGGCGGTGCAAGTGCCCGCTCCCGTACGGGCCGAGGGGGCATCGCTGCTGTCCGTGTTCGAGCTCAGGCCCGGGGTACTGGCCGGGCTGGCCGGGCTGATCGTCATGGTCGGCGCCATGCGGCTCCTCACCTTGACCGTCTCGCTCTTCATCGTCAGCGACCTGGGCGGGACGGTGACTGATGTGGGGTTCTATGCCGGCATCACGGCCGCCGTCGAGGCACCCTGCATGCTGCTGCTGGCCTGGCTGACAACGCGGCTGAGCAAGGAAACCCTCTTGGCGGCGGCGGGGCTGGTCATGGCGCTTTTCATCGGGCTTACCAGCGTTCTGACAAGCGTAACGGCGCTCTACTGGCTTTTGCTGCTCAATGGCCTGGGCACGGCGGCACTGATGAGCATCAACATTCCCTATATCCAGGACGCCATAAAGGGCCGCATCGGGCTATCCACTTCGCTGATGGACATTGTGGCCATCGCCGCCAACCTCCTGGGGGCAGCCGGGTTCGGCCTGCTTGCCTCGGGCGGCAACTACCGGCTGGCGCTGGCGGTTGCTGCGGGTCTCTCGGTGATTGGCGCAGCCATCATGGCACTTGGCAATCTGGAACGGCTGGGCCGGCCGAAACCGGCCCTTGCCTGATCATTCGGAGGCCCGGCTCTTCTTGTGGTCCTTGGGCTTCGCCTTCCTGGCGGGGCGCTCGGCACCATCCGCGGCGGGCTTGGCCCATTTCGGCTTACCCTTGTCCTTGGGGAAGGGCTTGTCCTTGGCGGCGTAGGGCTTTGGGCTCTTGGCGGGCCGGGCCTCGCGCGGCGGGCGCGGGGTCTCCATCATGGCCTCGAAGTCACTATCGGCCTTGGGCTTGGCGTAGCGTTCCTTGCGGTCGGCACGCTCAGGACGGGCTTTCATCGGGTCGTACTTTTCCGGCGGCCCTGGCGGCCGGCGCTTGGACTGCGGTCGATCCGGGCGCTCGCCGGGACCCTCGACGGCATTGATGTGCACACCCTTTTCGCCGGTGCCATTGGTGCCGACATTGCGCAGGAAGCTGTCGACCTTGTCGGCCGCAACTTCGAAGATCGTCTCGGTGTCGAAGATGCGGATCGAACCGACGGCCGATTTGGTGACACCACCGGCCTTGCAGATCATCGGCAGCAGCCAGCGCGGCTCGGCCCGCTGCTTGCGTCCCAGGTTGACCTTGAACCAGGAGCCGCCGGCGAAGGCCTCGCGGCTGCGCGGCGCGCGATCTTCCTCGACCGGAACATTGATGTCCTCGGGCACAGGACGTGCGGCCAGTTGCATGCGCAGATAGGCCGCAGCCACCACTTCGGGGTTGTGCCGCTCCAGAAGTTGGGCGACCAGCGGCGCCTCGTCCTCATTGGCGGGCACGAGCAGCGTCTCGGCGGTCAGGATGTGCTCCTGATAGCGCGCGTCGATCTCGGCGGCCGTCGGCGGCGCCAGCATCTGGGCGTCGATCTTGGCGGCGCGCAGGATGGACTGCGCCACGCGCTTGCGATGGGTGGGCGAAATGACGACGCAGGTACCCTTGCGCCCTGCCCGTCCGGTGCGGCCCGAGCGGTGCAGCAGGGTCTCGGCATTCATGGGCAGTTCGGCATGGATGACGAGGTCGAGATTGGGCAGGTCGATGCCGCGGGCGGCGACGTCGGTGGCGACGCAGATGCGGGCGCGGCCGTCGCGCATGGCCTGGAGGGCATTGGTGCGCTCGGCCTGGGTCAGTTCGCCCGAGAGGGTGACCACGTCGAAGCCGCGATTATGGAGGCGCGCCGAAAGGTGCTTCACTGCTTCGCGGGTCGAGGCGAAGACGATGGTATTGGTGCTTTCGAACCAAAGCAGCGTGTTGATGACGGCGTTCTCGCGCTGATCGGCGGGCACAACCATGAGCTTGTAGTCGATATCGGCATGCTGCTCGCCCGAGCTGGTGGCCGAAATGCGCAGCGCATCGTTCTGGAAGGTCTTGGCCAGCTCGGCGATGGGACGCGGCACGGTGGCCGAGAACAGCAGCGTGCGGCGATCCTCGGGGGCCGCGGCGAGGATGAACTCGAGGTCTTCGCGGAAGCCGAGGTCGAGCATTTCGTCGGCTTCATCTAGGACGACAGCGCGGAGGGCCGACATGTCTAGCGCGCCACGGGTGATGTGATCGCGCAGGCGCCCGGGCGTGCCGACGACGATATGGGCGCCGCGCTCCAGCGCCCGGCGCTCAGTGCGCTGGTCCATGCCGCCGACGCCGGCCGCCGTCTGGGCGTGCATTTCGGCACAGAGCCAGTCGAGTTCGCGACGGACCTGCATGGCCAGTTCGCGGGTCGGGGCGATAACGAGGGCCAGTGGTGCGCCGGGGGCGGGCAGGATCAGGTCGTCGCCGAGCAATGTCGGGGCGATGGCCATGCCGAAGGCGACGGTCTTGCCCGACCCGGTCTGGGCGGAGACGAGCAGATCGCGTCCATCCGCTGCGGGCTCGATCACGGCGGCCTGCACCGGGGTGAGACTGTCATAGCCTTTGGCCTCTAGGGCGCGGGCAATGGGGGCGATAATGGTTTCAGGCAGGGACATTAGGGGGCTTTCATGAAGCAGAACAGCCCCGGCAAGCGCGATGTCCACTCCCAAAACTCCGGGACATCTTCGCTCAAAAAGGGCGGTCGTTGGTAATGGTGCTCCGGCGATGTGCGAGAGCAATCGGACTTGATTGTGCACAATAGCACGATCAAGCAAAAAGGCCGCCCGGCTGGGCGGCCTGGTGTTTGGGGGTGGCGGAGGCATCGGCCCGGCCCTTCGCGGGGCTCAGGGCGTTCGCCCCTCAAATCGCTCCACTGGAGCGATTTGCCGGCTGACCAAAGTCAGCCGTCGGGTCTTACCCGACGATCTCGTCGTCGCTGAAGAAGAACTTGATTTCCTGGGCGGCGGTTTCGGGGGCGTCCGAACCGTGGACGGAGTTCTCGCCGACGGAGAGGGCGAATTCCTTGCGGATGGTGCCTTCGGCGGCGTTGGCCGGGTTGGTGGCGCCCATGATCTCGCGGTTCTTGAGGATGGCGTTTTCGCCTTCCAGGACCTGCACGACGACCGGCGAGGCGATCATCTGCTCGACCAGTTCACCAAAGAAGGGGCGCTCCTTGTGAACCGCGTAGAAGCCTTCGGCCTGGGCGCGGGTCATGTGGATCTTCTTCATGGCAACGGGGCGCAGGCCGTTCTCTTCGAACTTGGCGACGATCTTGCCGATCAGGTTGCGGCGGACGGCATCGGGCTTGATGATGGAGAAGGTGCGTTCGATCGCCATGGCGGTCATATCCTGCATTTGCTTGGAAAAGGTGGCGCCTTGTAGCGGGGACACGTGTCAGGCGCAAGACGCCAAGATGCCGCCGGGTCAGCCCTTGGGCGCCAGGCAATCGGTCTGCCCTTCGGTGGCTTCGATCTCCCCTTGGGCCACAACATTGTTCTGGGGGTCGGCGGCGGTGACAGACAGATTGATGACCGGCTCGGGCGCTTCGATGACCTGCTCGGTGCTGACCGGGACAATCTGCATGGTGCAGATTTCGGCGGTGCTGATGGTGGGCAGGTGGACGGCTACAATAGTGCCGCGCGGCTCTGCCAGACCGGCAGGCTCGACCGACCAGCAGGCGCTGCCATCGAAGGTGGCCTTGATGAGGATGCGTTCGGCGTCGATGCGGCAGGCCGAGAGGGACGTGAAAATGGCGGCTTCCTGCGCCACGACGGCACCAATGCTGAAGCTGGCGGCAAGGACGACCGGGACGGCGGCAAGGCTTCGGCGCATTAGACATCTCCTCGGGGGCGCTGTATTGGCACAGCGACACGTTTGAACGACTTTATGGACCGCCGATCCTTTCCAGCGGATCGGCGAGATTATGGCATGCTCAATATCAATAACCTGACCTATCGCATCCAGGGCCGCGTGCTGCTGGAAGATGCGGCTTTGGTGTTGCCCGACGGGGTCAAGGCCGGGTTCGTGGGCAAGAACGGTACGGGCAAGACCACGCTGTTCCACCTGATCCAGGGCCATATCGGCCCTGACGCAGGCTCCATCGAGGTCAACAAGAAGGCGCGGATCGGCGCGGTGGCGCAGGAAGCGCCGGCGGGCGACGAAACGGTGCTCGAAGTGGTGCTGGCTGCCGACAAGGAGCGCGCGGCGCTGCTGGCCGAAGCCGAGACGGCGACCGACCCGCACCGGATCGGCGAAATTCATATGCGGCTGGCCGATATCGACGCCCATAGCGCCGAGGCGCGGGCATCCTCGATACTCAAGGGCCTCGGCTTCGAACACGACCGGCAGAATGCGCCGACCCGGGAACTCTCGGGCGGCTGGCGCATGCGCGTGGCGCTGGCGGCGGTGCTGTTCAGCCAGCCCGACCTGTTGCTGCTGGACGAACCGACCAACTATCTCGACCTCGAAGGGACCTTGTGGCTGGAGAAATACCTGGCCACCTATCCCTACACAGTGTTCCTCATCAGCCACGACCGCGACCTCCTCAACAAGGCGGTCAATGCCATCGTGCATCTCGAGCATCGCAAACTGACCTTCTACAAGGGCAATTACGACACGTTCGAAGAGACGCGTCGCATGCAGATGGAGCTCAACAACAAGCAGCGCGAGAAGACGCTGGACCAGATCGCGCACTTGCAGAAATTCGTCGACCGCTTCAAGGCCAAGGCGACCAAGGCCAAGCAGGCGCAGGCGCGCGTCAAGATGATCGAGAAGCTGCGCCCGCCCGAGGCGATGTTTGACGAGCATGCCGCGCCGTTCCAGTTCCAGCAGCCCAAGACCGAGCTGCCGACGCCCATGATCACGCTGGACAAGGTGTCGACCGGCTATGGCGACAAGGTGATCCTCAGGAATGTCACCCAGCGCATCGACCCGGATGCGCGCATCGCGCTGATCGGCGTCAACGGCAACGGCAAGTCGACCTTTGCCAAGCTGCTGGCCGGGGACATTCCGGTCATCGACGGCAATCTCAAGATCAACAAGAAGCTCGAGATCGCCCATTTCGCGCAGCACCAGATGGACAAGCTCAAGCCCGAGCAGACGCCGCTGGAGCATGTGGCCGAATTGATGCCGCTCGACAACGAGACCAAGCGCCGGAGCCGGCTGGCGCAGATGGGGCTGACCACCTCGCGCATGGACACCAAGGCGAAGAACCTCTCGGGTGGCGAGCGCGCGCGACTGCTGATGGGGCTCATCACCTTTTCGGGGCCCTCGATGATGATCCTCGACGAACCGACCAACCATCTCGACATCGATAGCCGTGATGCGCTGGTCTATGCGCTCAACGACTATGAGGGCGCAGTGCTGATCATCTCCCATGACCGGCACCTGATCGAAGCGACCTGCGATACGCTCTGGATCGCCGAAAACGGCACGATCCGTGAGCTGGACGAGGACCTCGACAGCTACCAGCGCAACATCACCTCCAACAAGGACGGCAAGGCGGGGAGCGGCTCGAATGGTAATGACCGCAAGCAGTCGCGACAGGAGGCGGCCGCGCGTCGGGCCGAACTGGCTCCGCTCAAGAAGAAGATCGCCGACGCCGAGAACAAGATGAAACGGCTCAGGACCGAGATCGACAAGATCGAGGCGCAGCTTGCTGACCCCAAGGTCTATGACGGCCCGCCAGATCGCCTGATCGCGCTGGGCAAGGACAAGGCCCGCTTCGGCGCCGAGCTGGAGGCGCTCGAAGAGAGCTGGCTGGAGCATTCGGCAGAGCTGGAAGAGGCAGAGCGCGCATGAAGGCCGCGGCGATCATCGCTGAACTCGGCCTCGTCCGGCATCCGGAAGGCGGCTGGTATGTGCAGACTTTCGAGGGCGCGCCCGGCCCGGACGGCCGGGCTCGCTCCACGGCGATCTATTTCCTGCTCGAAGCCGGCCAGGTGTCGCATTGGCACCGGGTCGATGCCGTGGAAATCTGGCACTGGCACGCCGGGGCGCCACTGGAGCTCCGCATCGCGGCCTCCGGAGGCGTTGAGACCGGCATTCTGGGCGTTGACCTGGCCGCCGGGCAGCGCCCGCAGGCGATCGTGCCGGCACATGCCTGGCAATCCGCCCGGAGCCAGGGCGAGTGGACCTTGGTGAGTTGCACGGTGGCGCCCGGCTTCCGCTTCGAAGGTTTTGAGCTGGCCGCGCCTGGATGGGAGCCTGTCGGCTTCACCAAACCGGCATGAAGTCGTTGACGGGCGCGACGCGGTCCTCTTCACTCGGGGCGTGAACTCCGCGAGGCACAAGATGACCCGCCTGCCTGCCCTGATCCTTGCTTTGATCCTGTCGCTCTCTGCCCTGCCCGCTGCGGGGCAGGACCTGTCTGGCCTCACCAAGCAGGAACGGGCCGATACGCTGCGCTTTGCCGTGAACAATGGCCTGTTCACGCTCTACCACGAAGTGGCCCATCTGCTGATCGACCGGATGCAACTGCCGGTATTGGGCAAGGAAGAGGATGCTGCGGACAATTTTGCCACTTGGGTGCTGCTGCACAAGAACACGCCCGAGGCCAACCAGACGCTGGAAGACGCCGCGCGCGGCTGGGTGCTGACCGGCAAGAGCTATGGCGACTATTTCGGCGACGAGGACTATGCCTCGGGCTACAGCCCCGACCAGCACCGGGCCACGCAGATTGTCTGCCTGATGGTCGGTGCCGATGGCGCGGCCTTCCGGCGCGTCGCCAATGCCTACAACATTCCCGCCGAACGGCAGCACACCTGCCTTTACGACTATGAGCTTGTTGACCGGACCTTGGGCGGCCTCCTCTCTCCCGCGGGGTCGGGGAGCCGCGTGGACGTCACCTACCATGATGGCGGTCACCGGCTGCGGCTGGCGGAAAGGGTTTTTCGCGGCAGCGCCATCTTCGACACCGTCGCCGAGGAGTTGCGCCGGGGCTATCGGCTGGATGGTCGGGTAAAATTCACGGCGCGGCGGTGCGGAGAATCCAATGCCTTCTATGACCCCGCGACAACCGAGATTATCTTCTGCTATGAGCTGATGGCGGACTTCATGCAGCTCTATGTGGACGAGCTGCCGCGGCGCAGCCGCGATTGAGGGAGACGTCGGGGGGCGACGTTGTTTGGGCGGCAGGCGCCGCTGGATGGGGGACATTTCATGAAGCGAACAATCACGGCAGCGGCCGTCGGCTTGCTGTGCCTGGCAATCGGCTCCGGTGCGGCCCTGGGCCAGGATGACGAGAACCAGATCCTGGACGACGCCATGGCTTTTGCCATGCACGATGCTGCCTTCACCATCTATCATGAGGTGGGGCACATGCTGGTTGGCGAACTCGGCCTGCCCGTGCTGGGCAAGGAAGAGGACGCCGTCGACACGCTGGCGACCATCTGGCTGCTCAATGACGAGGACCAGGATTACGCCTTCAACGCGCTCATCGACGCCTCGGACGGCTGGTACTTCAACGCCGTCAACTCGACCGGCTCGGGTGTCGACGAGTTTTCCTATTATGACGAGCATAGCCTGGATATCCAGCGCGCCTATGCCATGGTCTGCCTGATGGTGGGGGCGGACCCTGATAATTTCGGGGAAACCGCCGACATCTATGAACTGGCCCCCGAGCAACAGGAGGACTGCGCCTATACCTATGAACAGGCGATGGCGTCCTGGGGCACCCTGCTCGCCTCATTCGAAATCAATGGCAACGAAAGCGCGCCGATCGAGGTGGTGTACGACGATGCCGGAGAATTTGAGGAATTCGCCCAGGCCCTCAAGCAGGACGAGTTGCTCGAGCGGGCGGCGGCCGAGATCATGGGCACCTATGCCCTGCCCAACCCCGTGACCTTCCGCGCCACCCAGTGCGGCGAGGCCAACGCCTTCTACGACCCTTCCGCCAGCGAAGTGACCTATTGCTACGAACTGGCTGCGGAGATGTTCAACCTCTACGTCTATGACATCGCCGGCTGGGGCGACACCGCCAATTGATCGCGTCGGCGGCAATTGCGCCGCCGGCAATTTTCATTTCGAGAACAAGATATTGCCTCATCATGTATCGTTTGCTGATAGCGCTTTTGTGCCTGCCTTTCCTTGCCTCCACCGCCCCGGCGCAGGAGTTGCACCCCCAGGCCTATGAACTGGCCGAACTGCGTGGCGACATCTCGCCGGAAGAAGCCGAGATTGCCCTGGAACTGATGTTCCGCCATATCGCCTATGTGCTGCATCACGAGGTGGGGCACCTGCTGATCAACGAACTCGACCTGCCGGTGCTTGGCTGGGAAGAAGACGCGGCGGACTCGCTCTCGACGCTGCTGCTGATCTGGGGCGACTCCGAAGATGCCTTCCGGACCCTGGATTCGGCCATCTATGGCTGGGTGCTTGGGCACGAGCGCGGCGGCATGCCGGGCGCCGATCGCCTGGCCGACGAGCATAGCCTCGATCTGCAGCGGGCGTATCACTCGGTGTGCATGATGATTGGCGCAGATGCTGAAATCTACACGCCCATCGCCGACAAACTGAACATGCCGGAGGCGCGTCGCCAGCGTTGCCCGGGTGAATTCAATCGCCTGCAGCGGAGCTGGGACGCGGTCCTGGAGCCGCATCGTCGCCCCGAAGGTCAGGCGGAAAGCGTGGTGCACGCCGTCTGGCTCGACCCGGACGAGGACACAGCCCCTTACGCCTCGCTGCTCAGGGACGAAGGCTTGATCGATATGGCAGCCGCGCAGCTGGCCGATGCCTTCCACATTCCCCGTGAAGTCGGGCTGGTGGGCCGGAACTGCGGCCACCCCAACGCCTATTATGTCCCCGACTATGCGCGGGTCGACCTTTGCTACGAGTTGGCAGCGCTCTCGTTCCACATGTTCGCCGATGACATCGTGGCCAGGCGCCAGCAGGCGGCCGAGGCGCGGCTCCCTGCATCAGCGCCGGCTAACTGAAGCCGACATAGCGCCCGGGCCGGTGGTTCAGGGCAATGATCATGTTGAGCACCAGCGCCCCGAGGATCGAATAGAGCACGCGATCGAAGGGCAGGACGAAGAAGGCGATGACGAGGATGACCGCATCGACGCCAAGCTGGAAATAGCCGGCGCGGATGCCGAAATTGTCCTGGAGATAGAGCGCCAGGATGTTGATGCCACCCACGCTGGCCTTGTGCCGGAACAGCGACAGGATGCCGAGCCCCATCAGCCCGCCCCCGACCAGGGCGGCAAACAGGGGATGGATCTGCTCGATGCCGATCCAGCCCGGGATCTGGCTTGTGAAATAGGAGACCAGCGCCACGCTGGCGATGGTCTTGACCGCGAAGGGCCAGCCCATGCGCAGAAATGCCAGGCCGTAGAACGGCAGGTTGATGGCAAAGAACAGCCAGCCGAAGGGAATGCCGGTGATGTATTGCAGCAGCAGTGCCAGGCCGGCACTGCTGCCGGTGGTCAGTTGCACCTGCGCATAAAAGGCAATGCCCAGCGACACCAGCATGGTGCCGATGAGCATGGCAAAGATATCCTCGTGCAGCTTGTGGCGGCTGGGCGTCGAGAGATCCGGCGTCATGCCTTCTTCACCCAGCGGCCATTGGCCTCCTGCTGCCAGTACGTGACGTCATTGTCGGCGCGCAGCAGCTTCCAGGCCTGGCGGGCCGCTGCCACGGCCTCCGGGTCGTGGCCGGAAAACAGGTAGACCAGGCGCACATAGCCCTCGCCCGATTGCGGCACCGCGCCATCGGCGAAAAAACGCACCGAGGCGCCATTGGCATTGTCGGAGCCGGTCGTGATCAGGATGGGCTGGAGCGGGTCGGTCTCTTCCCCGGCAAGACCGTGGGCAAGGAAGCTGTCGTCGCGATAGGACCACAGATGTGCATCGAGTGCCTCAGCGCGTTCGCGCGAGCCCACCTCCACCACTGCGCGCCAGCCGCGCTCCAGCGTCTTTTCGAGCAGGAGCGGCATGACGGCCTCGAGCGGGCGGGTTTCGAGATGATAGAACAAGACTTCAGCCATGAAATCATCCTATCGATGGCCCAAGGATTGCGCCAGCGAGTCGCGTGCCATAGGTGGAGCGGCGGCGTCAGGGTGCGTTGTGCCCCGGCGCCAACTGCCGCAATCTGAACGCCGACTGTTTCCCGTGGCCAAGAAGGTGGACTGACGTTCAATCCTCATGAGACGCCTGACGCGCTACCTGACGAGGCTGTTTGCCACCGATGCCATGATTCTGTTTGGGATCGTGTGTTTCCTGCTCTGGCTGGTCAATTGCCTGCGCTCATTCGACGTCGTCTCGGTCAAGGGGCAAGGCTTCGGGACGCTGGCCCTGCAGGCGCTCTACACCATGCCGCCGCTGGCCCTGTCCTTCTTCTATATCTGCGTCGGCATCGGCGTGGTGCGGGCGCTGACGGCGCTCCAGACCAGCCATGAGCTCCACATCATCCACACCAGCAACGGCATGTCGGGGCTGTGGCGGGCAACGGCCGCCACGAGCGCCGTGGCCATCGTTGCGGTGCTGCTGCTGGCGCATGTGATCGAGCCGCTGGCCAATCGCCAGCTCAACCAGCTCTCGGCGGAAGTCGCGGCGGACCTGGTCAGCTCGACGCTCAAGCCGCGCCGTTTCACCCAGGTCACACCCGGGGTGATCCTGCTCATCGGCGGCCGCGCCGATGGCGGGGTGATCACCGAATTCTTCGCCGACGATCGGCGCGATCCTGAAACACGGCGGACCTATATAGCCGCCTCGGCCAAGGTTCTGGGCGTGGGCGAGGACTATGTGCTCGAGCTCAACGACGGGACGCTGCAATATACCGAGGCCGACGGTCGCTACTCGGAAATTCGCTTCTCCAGCTACAATGTCAGCGTGGAGAGCCTGGCGCAGCAGACGCTGCAGGTCGACGAGCTCGCGGAGATGGACAGCTTCAGCCTGATCGACCGCGCCCTTAACCAGACGGGCTGGCAGCCTGCCATCGTCCAGCGTCTGCTCGATCGTTCGGCCGAGGCGCTGCGGGTGCTGGGCCTGGTGCTGCTGGTGGTGGCGATTGCCGGATTTCCCAGCGGCAACCGCACGCGTCTCAAGCTGCCGCTCGAGGCTATCGTCATG
Source organism: Devosia salina (assembly GCF_019504385.1). Lineage (NCBI taxonomy): Bacteria > Pseudomonadati > Pseudomonadota > Alphaproteobacteria > Hyphomicrobiales > Devosiaceae > Devosia > Devosia salina. The sequence goes on along the minus strand of NZ_CP080590.1, from coordinate 1,248,990 downwards.
GTGCTCGCCTTCGGGGAACGCGGCATCAGCGCCTATAGTCCGCTGGGCAGTGGCACCGGCGCCATCATCCTCATCGTCCTGGCCGTGACCGTGCTGGCCGTCCGTACCTGGCCTCGCCGGGTGATTGCGGAGGCAGCGGCATGATCAATCGTATCGACATCGTCGTGCTGACGCGGCTTTCGAGCCGCATTGCGGCGACCGTGTTCATCTTCTACGGGCTGATCGCGCTGGTGGAGTCGCTCGACACCTGGCGCTTCAATTTCGTGGCCGAGCAACGCGGGCTGCATATGGCCATTGTGATGGTCGCGATGAGCGCGGTGCGCTGGACCATCAAGACCCTGCCGGTGACCGTGCTCATGGGCGCCATCCTGGGCCTGGTCGATCTCAAGCTGCGACACGAACTGACCGTCATCAAGACCAGCGGCATCTCGATCTGGCGGGTGCTGCGGGCGCCCGTCCTGGTGCTGATCGCCGCCAGCTTTCTGATTGCCCTGGGGGCGGAGACCCTCAGCACCCAGATCAATCGCGAGCTTGCCCCCACCCCGCCGGGCCAGACGGCCCAATTGACCCCGCCCGGCGAGATCTGGCTCGAGCAGCGTGGCGAAGGCGCACATTACGTACTCATGGCGCGCAATATGTCCCAGGGCGGCGCCTTGCTGGCCGATGTCACCCTGTTCCACCTCGAGGGAAGCGACCTGCCTCGGCTGGAGGCCCCGGAGGCCATTCTCGAAGCGGGCCAATGGCGCTTTCCGACAGCCACAGTGCGCGTACCGGACGGGCCGGCCCGGACACTGCGCGATGTTCTGGTGCCGACGACCTCGCGCCCGGCCGAGATCAGCCTCAAGCTGGCCTCGACCGAGGACATGACGTTTTTCGAATTGGCGCGATTGCTGCAGCGGGGGATCAGCGATCCTTCGGTCCGCTCGGCCACCGCCATGCGGCTGATCAAGCTCCTGGCGCTGCCGCTGGTGCTGACCGGGTCGCTGTTGATCGCCTTTGCCTTCACCGCCGGCTACAATCGCAGGACCCAGTTCGGCCCCGCCGTGCTCTACGGTGTCGTGTTGGGTTTCATCGTCTTCATCATCACCGAAATGGCGGACCGGGCGGGCTCGACGGGCGTCGTCGATCCCGTCTTCGCGGCTGTCGGGCCGGCCGTTGTCGCCATCGTGATCGGGGTCAGCGTGCTGCTGCGCAAGGAGGATGGCTGGACCTGAACCGGGCGCGGCCCGCATTCGGATTTTGGCCGTATTCATCGACCAATTGACAGCGTGGCCACAACGCCGCATTGAAGGCGCTACTCGAGAAGCGGACCAAACCATGACCTTTTCAGACCTCCGGCGCGCCTTGGGCGCGATGTTCATCGGCCTCGCGCTGGCATTCATCCCGGCCGTCCCGGCCATGGCCGCCACCGTGGTGACGGTGAATGGGGAGCCGATCAGCGACGTGCAGGTCGACCAGCGCCTGCGCCTGTTCCGCATGGAAGGCAATAATACCGGCCGCAATGGTGCGCTGGAGCAATTGATCACCGAGGCGATCCAGATCCAGGAAGCCAAGCGTCTCGGGATCAACGTGTCCAACGCGCAGGTCGACGAGGCCCTGCTGCAGATCGCCCGCAATCTCAATGTCAGCCGCGACAAGCTGCAGCAGATGCTGCAACAGGGCGGCGTCAGCTCTGCGACCCTGCAGGATCGCCTGCGCGCTGCAATCGCGTGGAACGGTGTAACCGAGGCCGTCGTGGCACCGCAGGTGCAGGTCTCCGAGCTTGAGCTGGACCAGCAGGCGGCCCAGCAGATCGCCGATTTCCAGAAGTTCGACTATATCCTCAAGGAAGTGGTGTTTATCGGCGGCGGTGGCCGCTCGGGCCAGGCCAATCGCTACCGCTCCAGCTTTGCCGGCTGCGACACGGCGGTCGAACTCTCGCTGGCCTATACCGACGTCGCCGTTGTCGATATCGGCCGCCGCCACGCCACTCAGATACCTGACCCGATCGCCAAGGAACTGGCGGGGCTCAATGTTGGCGGCATCACCAAGCCGCGGGCGGTGGAGAATGGTCTTTCCATGCTGGCAGTCTGCGAGAAAGTGCAGGCCGAGGACCTGACCTTCGTCAAGGGCGGACTGCGCGAGGATGCCGGCGGCGACGCCATGGCCGCGGAAACCAAGGCCTATCTCGAACGCCTGCGCAGCCAGGCCAAGATCATCTACCAGTAGGACTGGGCGGTCTCGACCGCGGAACCATGGCCCGGAGCCGGGCGGAAAGAAGCGGTCGCAGCATCATGCGGCCGCTCTGTCTTTGGGGGACAGAATGCCAGCACCTCTAGCGGTGACCATGGGAGAGCCGGCCGGCATCGGGCCGGACCTATTGCTTGCGCTCTATGCGCAGCGCGTCGAGCGCCAGTTGCCGCCTTTCGTGGTGTTCGGGCATGTCGATTTTCTCAGGGCAAGGGCGCAGCGACTGGGGCTGAATATCGACGTCATTCCGGCCGATCCCTATGAGGGTATGAAGGCCTTTGCCCGCGCCCTGCCGGTGTTTCCGATAAGCGGCCCCATTGAGGACACGCCGGGTGAGCCAAGCAGCGACACCGGAGAGGCGGTGATAGACAGCATCGAGCGAGCAGTAACCGCCGTTCAGGATGGCACCTGCCGCGCCGTGGTCACGGCGCCGATCCACAAAGGTGTGCTCTACCAGGCAGGTTTCTCCTATCCCGGCCACACCGAGTTTCTGGCGGCACTTTGCGCTCATGACGGGACAGCCCCCCTGCCGGTCATGATGCTGGCCCATGAAGACCTGCGAGCCGTGCCGCTGACCATTCACGTGCCCATCAAGGACGTGCCCGGGCTGATCAACCGCAAGCTGATCCTCGATACGCTGCGCGTGATGGCGCATGACCTCAGGCAGCGATTTCACATCGCGGCGCCCCGTATCGCGGTGGCCGGGCTCAATCCGCATGCGGGCGAAGGCGGCACCATCGGGCGCGAGGATGTCGAGATCATTGGCCCGGCCATTGCCGATGCCGTGGCCGAGGGGATCGACGCCGTGGGTCCCCTGCCCGGCGATACGCTGTTCTATCCGCCGCACTGGCGGCAATACGACGCCGTGCTCGCCATGTATCACGACCAGGCACTGATCCCGATCAAGACGGTCGCCTTCGATTCCGGGGTCAATGTCACCCTGGGCCTGCCTATCGTGCGCACTTCGCCCGATCACGGCACCGCCTTCGACCTTGCCGGCACCGGCAAGGCCTCCCCTTCCAGCTTCGCCGCGGCCATCGCCATGGCGGACCAGATGACGGCGCCAAAGCCATGAGCCAGATCGACAATCTTCCGCCGCTGCGCGAGGTCATCAATGTCCATGGGCTGCGTGCCAAGAAGGAGTTGGGCCAGAACTTTCTGCTCGACCTCAACCTGACAGCCCGCATCGCCCGTGTCGGCGGGTCGCTCGAGGGCGTGCGCGTCATCGAGGTGGGGCCGGGCCCCGGCGGTCTGACGCGCGCCCTGCTTGCCGAAGGCGCCCGCGAGGTCATCGCTATCGAACGCGACGCCCGGGCCCTGCCGGCACTGGCCGAAATCTCCGACGCCTATCCCGGCCGGCTCACGGTCATCGGCGGCGACGCGATGGAGATGGACTATCGCCTGCTGGCCGACGGTCCGACCCGGATCGTGGCCAATCTGCCCTATAATATCGGCACCCAGCTTCTCACCGGCTGGCTGACCATGGAGCCCTGGCCGCCCTTTTTCGAGAGCCTGACGCTGATGTTCCAGCGCGAGGTGGCCGAACGCATCGTCGCCAGGCCCGGCGACAATCACTATGGCCGCCTCGGCGTCCTTGCCGGCTGGCGGACCGATGCGCGCATCGCCTTCAATGTCTCGCGGCAGGCCTTCGTGCCGCCGCCCAGCGTGACCTCGGCCGTGGTGCATATCGTGCCCAAGCCTGTCGAGGAGGGTCTACCGGTGAAACTGGTCGAACAGGTCACCAAGGCCGCCTTCGGGCAACGCCGCAAGATGGTGCGGCAATCGCTGAAATCGCTGGGTGTTTCCGTGGAGGAACTGCTTGCGGCGGCCAGGCTTAAGGGCGACGAACGGGCCGAGGAACTGCCGATCGAGGCGTTCCTGGCCATGGCGCGGGCACTGCCGGGGCTGCGGTAAGTCCCCATCGTGCCGTCGAGCTAGCCGCTTGGAGGAACAGTGATGATAAATGGCTATCGGCTGACCACTAGACGTGGTCCCAAGGTCGACCCTTGGCTTGAGAGGTATCCGGCCCTATCCATACATGAAGTCATCGATCGCAAAATTACCCGTGTGATTGATATTTGGATCGACGGCCACACGGGAATTGCGCGCAGCAGGGATATGCTGGAGTTGGGCGGCAGTATGGTCCCTGAGCATCCCGACCCACATCCGGGGCCCGACATCCCGTTTACCGAGCTAACCAACGAGCAGTTCGAGCGCTTCTGGACGAATGCCGTCCGGCGGGTCGAGTGGGAACTTGGAACCAAGGTGCCGGAGTAGCCTCTCGCTAAGCCCCTATCGATGATTTCACTGGGCTCTCTGGCACCGGCAAGGGCGCCACGAATACCAGCCTCACAGCCACCAGCAAAGCCAACGCCGCCGCGCCGCCGCTGACCAGCATGACACCAGGCCAGCCCCAGGCCGTCCAGGCATAACCGCCGAGCGTGCCCAGGATCGATGCGCCGAGATAGTAGGCGACGAGATAAATTGCCGAGGCCTGCGCCTTGCCGGTGCGGGCGCGGCGTGTGACCCAGGCGCTGGCGATACCATGGGCGGCAAAGAAGCCCATGGTGGAGATGGCGAGACCGAGGATGATGACGAGGGTATCGTCGATCATGGTAACGGCCATGCCGGCCCCCATCAACGCCACCAGTGCCCAGAACACCTTGCGCCGACCCAGTCGCTGCGACAGCCCGCCCGCCCAGGTCGAGCTGGCGCTGCCCAGGAGATAGACGAGGAAAATCGCGGCAATGGCCGAATGGCTCAGCGCAAAGGGCGGCAAGGCCAGCCGGAAGCCGGCATAATTGTAGAGCGTGACGAAGCCGCCCATGAGCAGGAAAGCGCTGGCGAACAGCCAGGGCAGTGCAACATCGTCAAAGCTGGCCCGGCAGCGACGCCAAAGCTCCGCAAGACCAATCGGATCGCGCACGAGCTGCCGTGGCTTGGGCAGCAGGATGGCAACGGCGAGGGCGGCGAGAAGGATCAGTCCCGCCAGGATACCTGTGCCGAGGCGCCAGCCCAGCCAGTCCGAGAGCACGCCGGATATGACGCGGCCTGCCATGCCGCCAATGGCGGTGCCGCCGATATAGAGGCCCATGGAAAAGCCCAGCGCATCCGGGTCCATCTCCTCTGAGAGGTAGACCATGGCCACGGCGGGAATACCGGCCAGCGACACACCCATCAGCGTGCGCAATGTGATCAATTGCCACCAGATCTGCGTGAAAGGCAGCAGGATGCCCAGCAGCGCGGTGACGATCAGCGCGCCGACGATCAGCCGGCGCCGCCCCAGCCGATCGGCCAGCATGCTGGCCGGGATTAGCGCGACGGCCATGGTGGCCGTGGTTGCCGAGAGGGCCAGCGAGGCCGTGCCGGCATCGCGCACCCAATATTGCGCAAACATGGGCAGTAGCGGCTGCACCGAGTAGAGCGAGGCAAAGACCGAGAAGGCCGAGAGGAAAAAGGCGATGTTGGCGCGGAGGAATGCCGGCGTGCCGCGACGGATGGCGGGAGTGGTCATGGGGCGACGCGATTCATGAATGGCTTTCCACCGCAACAGAATCCTTGCCAAGCACTCGTGCCATTCGAGCGCAGCTCTCATGGCCTTTTCGCATCAAATCTCTCCACTGGAGAGATTTGCCCTGCGGGACTGCTCAAAGAGAATCGATCTGGCTCTGCAAGTCCTTGACGAAGCTGGCCAAATTCACCTGTCGCTCGCGCCTGAGGCGGGCCGAGGCAAGGATGGTGCGGACGCGGTCCACAGAGTGCTCGAGGTCGTTGTTGACGATCACGTAGTCGTATTCGCCATAATGGTCCATCTCGACGCGCGCATTCTTGAGGCGCTTCTCGATGGTGCCGACGCTGTCCTGGGCGCGACGTTCGAGGCGCGCCCGCAGCTCCTTGATCGATGGGGGCAGGATGAACACGGTCACCATGTCGGCCCGGCACTTCTCGTAGAGCTGCAGCGTGCCCTGGTAGTCGATGTCGAACAGGATGTCCTCGCCACGGGCGAGCTGTTCTTCCACCTGGGCACGCGGGGTACCGTAGAAATTGCCGTGCACCTCGGCCGATTCGAGCAGCTCGCCATCGCGCTGCATCTTCTTGAAGGTCTCGACGTCGATGAAATAGTAGTGTTTGCCATGCACCTCGTCGGTGCGGCGGGCGCGCGTGGTCACCGAAACCGAGAGCTTGATATTGGGATCGGCGCCGAACAGCGATCGGGAGATCGAGGATTTTCCTGCGCCTGACGGGGAGGCAATCACCAGCATGACGCCGCGGCGCTGAAATTCCATTTGACCTGTCTCTATTCGACGTTCTGAACCTGCTCGCGTAGTTGATCGATCACCGCCTTGAGGTCAAGACCGATGGCGGTGAGGTCCACTGCGTTTGCCTTGGAGCAGAGCGTATTGGCTTCGCGATTGAATTCCTGGGCGAGAAAGTCGAGCCGACGGCCGACCGGTCCGCCCTGCTCGATCAGGGTGCGGGCAGCCGCGATATGGGCGCGCAGCCGGTCCAGCTCTTCCTGGATATCGGCCTTGGTGGCGAGCAGCAGCGCTTCCTGCGCCAGCCGCTCCTGTGACAAGCCGGGGTCGTCGCGCAGGGCGGCCAGCTGCGCGCGCAGGCGGATCTCGATGGCGGCGCGGGACCGGGCGGGATGGGTCTCGGCCTTGTCGACCAGCAAGGCGATGGAATCGAGCTGCCCGCGCAGGACCGCGGCGATTTCCGCGCCTTCCTGCAGCCGTGCAGCCTTGAGACGCTCGATGGCCTCGGCAGCGCAGTCGAGGATCAAGGCCGCTTGCTCGTCCTCGTCCGTCGCCCCTGCCCCCTCATCGAGTTCCAGCACACCGGGCAGTGCCAATATGCCGTCGAGGCGCGGCGGCGCCGCATCGACCTGACGCAGGTCCTCAAGCGCGGCAATCACCGTCGCCAACGCTTGCTGGTTGACGCGCACGGCGCCGCTGCCAGCGCCGCGATCCAGCGTCACCACGAGGTTGATCGAGCCACGGCTGAGGGTCTTCGAGAGCAGTTGGCGCAGCGGGATTTCAACCGCGTCCAGCCCCGGCGCCAAGCGCAGCCGCATGTCTAGCCCGCGGCCATTGACGGATTTCAGTTCGATGCGCACCCGCAAGGGTCCGGCCTGCCGCTCGGCGCGGGCAAAACCGGTCATGCTGGAAAGCGCTGCACTCACTGCTGCGTATCGCCTTCGGCGGCGGCCTCGGCCTCCTGGGCCTCCAGCGCCTGGCGCGCGGCCTCCGCCTCGGCTTCGGCCTGGGCAGCAGCCTCGGCTGCGATCTCGCGATAGCGCGCTACATTCTCCTGGTGCTCGGCATAAGTCTCGGCAAAGACATGCCCTTCGCGCGGGGTCGCGCCCTTGGCCACGAAATAGAGATAGTCGTGGCTGTCGGGATTTGCGACGGCCTGCAGCGCCTCGATGCCCGGATTGGCGATGGGCGTCGGCGGCAGCCCATCAATCTGATAGGTATTGTATGGTGTCTTGCCCTCGATTTCGGAGCGACGAATGCCGCGATCCAGCGTCGATTGCCCCAGCGTGATGCCATAGATGATGGTCGGGTCGGACTGCAGGCGCATGCCTTCGCGCAGGCGATTGACGAAGACAGCGGCGATCTGCGGCCGCTCGCTGGCAATCCCGGTTTCCTTCTCCACGATCGAGGCCAGGATGAGCAGCTCTGCCGGGGATTCGAGCGGCAGGTCGGCTTGGCGGGTCTCCCATACCTCGGCCAGGGCCTGGGTCATTGCCAGTTGCATGTCGTCGAGCACGGATTGGCGCGTGTCCCCCGGCGTGTAGTCATAGCTGCCGGGCAGGATCGAGCCTTCGGGCGGCAATTGGTCGATGGAGCCGGTCAGCCGGTCATCGGCATTGATGCGCTGTATCGCCTGCCAGACCGTCCAGCCCTCGGGAATGGTCACCGCATAGCGCAGCGGATTGCCCGTGGTCAGTTCCTTGAGGATTTCCGACATGCTGGCGCCGGCAGGGATATTGAAGTCGCCGGCCTTGACGACGGCGCTGTCTTCCACGCGGCTGCCGAACTGGCTGAAGATGAAGGCATTGCTGATGAAGCCCTGGTCCTCGAGCCGTGCTGCGGTCGTCGAAAGCGTATTGCCGGACTCGACCCGGAAGACGCGATCCTCGCGCGTCGGGCCATCGCCGTAATATTGCGAGGCAACATAGAAGAAGCCGCCGCCGGCCACTACAAGGCCTATGACCAGCAAGGTCAGCAGGCCGTTGAGGACGTCGATCAAGCCATTGCCCGAGCGGCGGCGGCGCCGGTTCCTGCGGTCGTTCATCTTCCCTGTCACTCGCGAATTGGGCCTGTTGTCACTTCGACGATGCGGAACAAAGGTTCCGGCTATCCGCGCGAAGCGATTTCGGCCTTCATGTCATTGTTCTTGCGCCAAACTGTGGCGGGGCACCGGCATTGTTGGCGATGGCGCGGCGCAAAGACAAGGGGCACACCGCATCCCGTGCGATGTGCCCCCTACAATTTTCATCAAAAACTCAGCTGACCTTGCGCATCACCAGCGTGGCATTGGTGCCGCCAAAACCGAAGCTGTTGGACAGGGCCACGTTGATTTCCTTCTTGATGGGCGTGTGCGGCACCAGATTGATCTCGGTCTCGACCGAAGGATTGTCGAGGTTGAGCGTGGGCGGCGCAACGCCGTCGCGCATCGCCAGCAGGCAGAAGATCGCTTCCACCGAACCGGCAGCACCGAGCAAATGGCCGACAGCCGACTTGGTCGAGCTCATAACTGCCTTGGGTGCGGCATCGCCCAAAACGCGGGTCACGGCGCCAAGCTCGATCTCGTCGCCCAGCGGCGTCGAGGTGCCATGGGCGTTGATGTAGTCGATATCGGCCGGAGAGATGCCGGCACGCTTGACTGCCGCGCTCATGGCGCGGAAACCGCCATCGCCATCGGGCGAAGGGGCGGTAATGTGGTAGGCGTCGCCGCTGAGGCCATAGCCGATCACTTCGCCATAGATCTTGGCGCCGCGGGCCTTGGCTCGCTCATAGTCTTCGAGAACGACAATGCCGGCGCCCTCGCCCATGACGAAACCATCGCGGTCCTTGTCATAGGGCCGCGAGGCGGCGGTGGGGTTGTCGTTGAAGCCGGTCGAGAGCGCGCGGGCGGCCGAGAAGCCGGCCAGCGAGAGGCGGTTGACGCAGCTTTCCGTGCCGCCGGCAACCATCACGTCGGCATCGCCCAGGGCGATGAGACGCGCGGCGTCGCCAATGGCATGGGCCCCGGTCGAACAGGCCGTGACCACCGAGTGGTTGGGGCCCTTCAGGCCGAAGCGGATCGAGACATGGCCCGAGGCCAGGTTGATCAGGCGCCCGGGGATGAAGAAGGGGCTGATACGGCGCGGCCCCTTTTCATGCAGCGTAATGGAGGCATCGTAGATGCCGCCAATGCCGCCAATTCCCGAGCCGATCAGGACGCCAGTGCGTTCCTGCTCTTCCTGGGTCTTGGGTTCCACGCCCGCATCCTGGATGGCCTGAGTGGCCGCAGCCATGGCATAGACGATGAACGCATCGACCTTGCGCTGCTCCTTGACCTCCATCCACTCGTCGGGGTTGTACTTGCCGTCGGCATAGTCCCCGAGTGGAATACGATGGGCGATCTGGCAGGCAATATCGTCGATCTCGAAATCGTCGATACGCTTGGCGCCACTCTTGCTGGCAAGGATGTTGGCCCAGGTCGGCTCAACACCGCAACCAAGCGGCGTGACTAATCCCAGTCCGGTGACGACGACTCGGCGCAATTCCATGGTCAGCGGCCTAGCCCCCAGTCTTAGCTGGTGGCCTTGGTCAGGAAGGCGACCGCATCACCGAAGGTCTGGATCGACTCGGCAGCGTCATCGGGGATTTCGACCGAGAATTCTTCCTCGAAAGCCATCACCAGCTCGACCTGATCCAGGGAGTCAGCACCCAGATCGTCGATGAAGCTGGCCTTCTCGGTGACCTTCTCGGCATCCACATTGAGGTGTTCCACAACGATCTTGCGGACCCGATCAGCGACATCGCTCATATTTGACTTCCCTTTTTAGAAATCGACGTTTCAATTCGCTTCTTATTGGCGCAAAGCCAAATCATCAAGCGCAGTGTTGGTTTGCACAGGGGCAATGTAAGCGGCCTTCCAGGCGCCCGCAAGGCAGGCCGGCAGAAGAGACCGGGGCGCGAGGTATCACGTTTCTTCCGCCATAGCCAGCCGCGTTCGGCCCGGTTTCCAAGGCTTTCGCCCTGAAAACCAGCACTAGATCATCGCCATGCCGCCGTTCACGTTGAGCGTATGGCCGGTGATATAGGCGGCGCCGTCGCTGGCGAGAAAAACCGCGCAGGCCGCCACTTCCTGGGCCGTGCCGAGCCGTCCCGCGGGGACGGTCGAGAGGATCGACTCACGTTGCTTGTCGTTGAGTTCGTCGGTCATGGCCGAGGCGATGAAGCCGGGCGCGATGGAGTTCACGGTGATGTTGCGGCTCGCGACCTCATAGGCCAGCGCCTTGTTCATGCCGATCAGCCCGGCCTTGGAGGCGGCATAATTGCCCTGCCCCGGATTGCCCATGACGCCGACCACCGAGGAGATGCCGATGATGCGGCCCCAGCGCTGCTTCATCATCCCGCGCAGCACCGCGCGGTTGAGATGGAAAGCCGCTGTCAGGTTGACGGCCAGCACCTCGTCCCATTCCTCATCCTTCATACGCATGAACAGATTGTCACGCGTCATGCCGGCATTGTTGACCAGAATATCGAGACCACCCATGGCCGCCTCGGCGCTGGGCACCAGCTTGTCGACCTCTTCGAGCTTGCTCAGATTTGCCGGCAGGATCGGGCAGTCCTTGCCGATGTCCTTGGCGGTGTCTTCGAGGGCGCCGACCCGCGTTCCCGAAAGCGCCACCGTCGCGCCTGCAGCGGCCAGCGCCTTGGCGATTTCGCGGCCGATGCCGCCGCTGGCGCCGGTGACGAGGGCGCGTTTACCAGAAAGATCAAACATTTAGGTCTCCTCCGAGGAGAAAGCGATTCAAGCGCTTCAGACTTTGATTCAGGCGTTGAGCTGCGCGACGAAGGCTTCGATATCGGCCGGCGAGCCGATGGCCTGGGCCGTTGCGTCGGTGGCAATGCGCTTGGCAAGGCCAGTGAGCACCTTGCCCGTGCCCAGCTCCACCAGATTGGTGACGCCACCCTGGGTGGTGAGCCAGGTGACGCTTTCGGTCCAGCGCACGACCCCGGTGACCTGTTCGACCAGCCGCTGGCGGATTTCATCGGGATCGGTAATTGGTGCGGCCAGCACATTGGCGACCAGGGGCACCACGGGTGCCTTCATGTCGACTTCGGCAAGCGCTGCGGCCATAGCGTCGGCGGCCGGTTGCATCAGCGAGCAGTGGAACGGCGCGCTGACCGGCAGCAGCAAGGCGCGCTTGGCGCCCTTGCCCTTGGCGATCTCGACGGCGCGCTCGACGGCGGCGGTTCCCCCGGAAATCACGACCTGGCCGGGCGCGTTGTCATTGGCAACATCGCAGACTTCACCTTGGCCGGCCTCCGCGGCCACTGCCCTGGCAGTGTCGAGATCGAGGCCGAGCAGCGCCGCCATGGCGCCATGGCCGACCGGCACGGCTTTCTGCATTGCCTGGCCGCGCGTGCGCAGGAGGCGCGCGGCATCGGTAAGGCTGAACGTGCCGGCGGCGCACAGGGCAGAATATTCGCCCAGCGAATGGCCGGCGACAAACTTGGCGTGGTCCTTGAGCGAGACACCCTTGGCCTCGAGCACACGCACCACGGCCACGGAAACGGCCATCAGCGCGGGCTGGGCGTTCTCGGTCAGGCGCAGAATGTCCTCGGGACCTTCGAACATGGTGGCCGAGAGGCGCTCGCCCAGAGCTTCGTCGACTTCCTGGAAGACGGCGCGGGCCACGGGATATTCGTGGGCGAGATCCTTGCCCATGCCGACGGCCTGGCTGCCCTGGCCGGGAAAGGTGAATGCAGTGCTGGACATGACGAGTCCCCCCTTTGCAAACCAATGTGACAACCCGCACGGGGGCTGTCCAGTTGCCGCGGGCTTTGCCGGGAGTGTGTGGCGGTGTCAAGGCGCAGCGGCCACGGCGCTTGCCTTCTCCCCCTGTTTCCCCTATAGGCACGCCAGCAATTCGTTTGGCCGGGGGCTGAACGGAGGGTTTTCGCTTTGGCGAAGACAGGGTCCGCCGGACCCGGCCTCCCGTGTTCCCGCTCTTTGCAAGACTGCTTTGACGCCTTTCCGGCTTCGAAGGGGCTCCGCGCCAGGCATTGCTGAGACAAACTCGAAAGGAAGGCGCATCAATGGCCCTTTACGAACACATCTACCTCGCTCGCCAGGACGTGTCCCAGCAGCAGGTCGAAGAACTCACCGCAGCACTGACCGAAGTCCTCGGCCAGGGTGGCGGCAAGGTGACCAAGAACGAATACTGGGGCCTCAAGGGTCTCTCCTACCGCATCCGCAAGAACCGCAAGGCGCACTACACCCTGCTCAACATCGAAGCCCCGGCCGCTGCCGTCGCCGAGATGGAGCGCCAGATGCGCATCAATGAAGACATCCTGCGCTTCATGACCGTGCGCGTGGACGAGTTGGAAGAAGGCCCGTCGGCAATGATGCAGAAGCGCGACCGTGACGACCGCGAAGGCGGCCGCGGTGGTGATCGTGGCGGCTTCTCCGGCGAACGCCGTCCGCGCCGCTTCTAAGACAAGGAACGAGTCCAAATGGCTATCAAAGACCTTACCACTTCCCAGGCCCGCCGCCCGTTCCAGCGTCGTCGCAAGACCTGCCCGTTCTCGGGCGAGGGCGCGCCCAAGATCGACTACAAGGACGTGCGCCTGCTCTCGCGCTACGTGTCGGAGCGCGGCAAGATCGTGCCGAGCCGCATCACCGCCGTTTCGGCCAAGAAGCAGCGTGAGCTGGCCCGTGCCATCAAGCGCGCCCGCTTCATCGGCCTGATGCCCTACGCCGTTCAATAAGCTCGCCGGGACGGCGATCTTGCGGCGTCCGCCTGCGCTTCCGGTGCTCACGTACTGATGTACGCTCCGCTCCGGTTCTCGGCAGCCACCGCCATCTCATCCGTCCCGACGGCTTCTTGAGGCACCTCACCGCAAGGTGAAACGTTGGGGTCGCGAATGGTTCGCGGCTCCTAACCGCCCCAGAGGCGGGACAGCCAAAGGAATAAAAATATGAAAGTCATTCTGCTCGAGCGCGTTGGCCGCACCGGCACCATCGGCGACGAAGTCAACGTCAAGGACGGCTTTGCCCGCAACTTCCTGCTGCCCCAGGGCAAGGCCCTGCGCGCCACGGAAGCCAACCGCAAGCGGTTCGAAAACGAGCGTGCTCACATTGAGCAGCGCAACGAAGAGCGCCGCAATGCCGCTGCAGGCATCGCCGAAGGCCTCAACGGCACGACCGTGACCATGATCCGCCAGGCCGGCGAAACCGGCCAGCTCTATGGTTCGGTTGCCGCCCGCGACATCGTCGAAGCCCTGGCTGTCGAAGGTTTCACCGTGCAGCGCAACCAGGTCGACCTGGCCGAAGCCATCAAGACGGTCGGCGTGCACTCGGTGTCGCTCGCCCTGCACCCGGAAGTCGAAGTCTCGATCACCGTCAACGTTGCCCGTTCGGCCGACGAAGCCGAGCGCCAGGCTGCCGGCGAGGACGTCACCGTTCATACGTTCGACACTGACGAGGATGGCGATTTCGCTGCCGGTCAGGCCGCTGCCGCCGCCGAAGACCGCTTCGAAGAGTAATCTTCGTTCAGGTTTGCCTTCGAAAGGCCGGGCCCAGTGCCCGGCCTTTTGTTTTTCCGGATCACGCCGGACGAATCGGCGGCCCGGCCACAGGCAAGGGGCGGCGCGCATAATTCACGATGTCCCCGGTGTTCACAGGGAACGTTTCCAGTACATTAACCCTGCTCCAGCTAGCCCAAGACTCAAGCCCGAGTCGCATGGTTAAGAAAGGTTAACGCCCACAGGAACCGTCATGGCCGAGATTGCACGCCTTCACCCCGCCGAAGACAAGTCCTTTCGCGTCGCCCCGCACAATGTGGAGGTGGAGCAGGCGCTGCTGGGCGCCATCCTGATCAACAATGACGCCTTCTATCGCGTCGCCGATTTCCTGCTGCCGGAGCACTTCTACGAGCCCATCCACAGGGAGATCTATGAGCTGGCCGGCAAGATCATCCGCGCCGGCAAGGCGGCGGAACCGGCAACGCTCAAGACCCACCTGCCCGACCAGCTGCTGCCCGATGTCACCATGATGCAGTACCTCTCGCGCCTGGCGGCGGAGGCGACGACGGTGCTCAACGCCGCTGATTATGGCCAGGCCATTTATGACCTCGCTATCCGGCGCAACCTGATCATGGTGGGCGAGGAAATGGTCTCGGTCGCCTATGACGGCGATGTCGAGATGACGCCGGTCAAGCAGATCGAAAAGGTCGAGGGCGAGCTGTTCCAACTGGCGGAAAAGGGCCGTTATGACGGCGGCTTCCAGGCCTTTGGCGCCGCACTCAATGCCTCTATCCAGATGGCCGGCGAAGCCTTCCAGCGCGATGGCGGGCTTTCGGGCGTGGCCACGGACCTGCACGATCTCGACCGGCAGATGGGCGGGTTGCAGCGTTCCGACCTGATCATTCTCGCCGGCCGCCCTGCCATGGGCAAGACCTCGCTCGTCACCAACATCGCCTATAATGTCGCCAAGGCCTGGCGGGGCGATGTCACTCCCGACGGCCATTCCAAGACCGTCAATGGCGGCATTGTCGGCTTTTTCAGCCTGGAAATGAGTTCGGAACAGCTCGCCACGCGTATTCTGGCGGAGCAGGCGGAGATTTCCTCCTCCGACATCCGGCGCGGCCGCATCCACGACAACCAGTTTGCCAAGCTGGTCGATGTCAGCAACATGATGAGCAAGGTGCCGCTCTATATCGACGATACCGGCGGCATTTCGGTGGCCCAGCTTGCCGCCCGCGCCCGGCGCCTGAAGCGACAAAAGGGGCTCGACCTCCTCATCGTCGACTATCTGCAGTTGCTCTCTGGCTCGTCGAAGGCGTCGAGCCAGAATCGCGTGCAGGAGCTGACCGAGATCACCACCACGCTCAAGGCGCTGGCCAAGGAACTGGAAGTGCCGATCATCGCGCTTTCCCAGCTCTCCCGTCAGGTGGAAGCGCGCGACGACAAGCATCCGCAACTGGCCGACCTGCGCGAATCAGGTTCTATCGAGCAGGACGCGGACGTGGTTCTGTTCGTCTATCGCGAAGAATACTATCTCAAGAACAAGGAACCCAAAGAGGGCACGCCGGAGCATCTGACCTGGCAGGGGGAAATGGAGAAGGTGCACGGCAAGGCGGAAGTCATCATCGCCAAGCAGCGTCACGGTCCCACCGGCACGGTGCAGTTGAGCTTCGAGGCTCAATTTACCCGCTTTGGTAACCTTGCCCGGGCAGACTACCTGCCTGAACGCATGGAATAGGCATGGCGCTGACTTCGGGCCTTGGGGGCCAACTGAGCATCGATCTGGGGGCCCTGGCCCGGAACTGGCGAGCCCTGGACAAGGTGAGCGCCGGCGCATTGACGGCTGCGGTGGTCAAGGCCGACGCCTATGGCATTGGCATAGATGCGGCTTCGAAGGCGCTGCACGCGGCCGGCGCGCGCTTCTTCTTCGTGGCGACGCCCGATGAAGGCATGGCGGTGCGGGCCGCCCTGCCCGACGCGCACGTCTTCATCCTCTACGGGCTCTATCCGGGTGCGGCCAATCTCTACATCCGCCAGAACCTCATGCCCGTGCTCTCCTCCATGTCGATGCTGGAGGAGTGGCTGGCAAAGTGCGTCGAACGCAACGAGGCCTACCCGGCGGCCTTCCATTTCGATACCGGCATCAATCGCATCGGCTTCCGGCTCAACGAGGCGGGCCTGGTCCGCGAGCGGATCGAGGCGCTCGGCTATGCGCCACAGATGGTGATGAGCCACCTCGCCTGCGCCGACACGCCCAACCACGAGAAGAACCGCACGCAGCTGGCCCTGTTCGGCTCGGTCATGTCGCAGTTCCCGGGCATTCCCGCCTCCCTGGCGAACTCGGCTGGGCTGATGACGGGACGTGACTATCATTTCCAGATGGTGCGCCCGGGCATCGCGCTCTATGGCGGCCGTGCCGTCAATGGCCGCAAGAACCCCATGCAGCCCGTGGTGACATTGCATGTGCCCATCCTGCAGGTGGCCGAGGGCCGCACCGGCGAAACCGTGGGCTATGGCGCCGCCTATACGCTCAACCGCAATTCGCGGCTGGCGATCCTGGGCTATGGCTATGCGGACGGTTTCTTCCGCTCCCTGTCGGGCACCAATCAGCGGCCCGGCGGCAAGGTCTTCATCCGCGGCAAGCTGTGCCCGGTGATCGGCCGGATTTCCATGGACCTGACCGTGGTGGACGTCACCGAACTGGGCTCCGACTTGCCCATGCCCGGGGAAGGCGCCGAAGTGCTTGGCGCCCATATTGGCGTTGACGACCAGGCCGATGCCGCCGGCACCATCGGCTACGAAATCCTCACCAGCCTCAAGGGCCGCTACACGCGCAACTATGTCGGTGACGGCCGGCTGCCGGAGTAGCGTCAACCCGTGCGCAGCCGCCTGCTCATCGGCCCTAAGCGCTTGGCGCCATGGGCACGCTTCCTCGCAATCGGTCGGATGCGAAAGCCGCCTTTCACCGTGCAACCGCAAGCCGCGAGGCCGGGCGGTCGCTGGCGTTCACCCAAGGTGTTCTCATTTCGTTCTTGCCTCACCCCCGAGTTGACTGCTAGCCTCGCGCCCACTCAACGTCCGGATTCGACTTGCCCAGCTCTCCTCCCCTCTACGTCATCCTGCTGCGCGCCATCGGCCCGGCGACACACCGGCTGATGAGCATGGCGCAATGGCGGGAGGCCGCCGAACGAGCTGGATTCGTGGCGCCCGAAACACTGGTCAACACCGGCAACATGATTGCCGGCTTCGAGGGGACGGCGGCGGCCGCGCGCAAGGCGATGGAGCCGGTCCTGCGCCATTTCGGGTTGGGCGAGAATGTTGCGGCCATTGTCCGGACGCCGGCGCAATTGCGGCGGCTGGTCAAGGCGGACCCGATTGCCGATGCAGCGCAGAACCGGCCGGCGGAAACCGGCGTCTATTTCTTTGCTGCGGCCAAGCCGGACTTTGGCTTGATCAAGGAGCACGATGGCCCGGAGGCTATCCATATCGTGGCGGACCACCTGATGGTGGATTTCTCACAGGACGTGGCGCAATCGGGCAAGCTCATCCGCAAGATCGACAGGCTGTGCGGCCTCAACACGGCCCGCAACTGGAACACCACACGCAAGCTGGCCGAACGGGCCACGGCGCGGGAGAAAGCATAAGTGGCCAAGAACCGATCCCAATTCATCTGCCAGTCGTGCGGCGCCGTTTCGAGCCGATGGCAGGGGCGGTGCGATGCCTGCGGCGAATGGAACACCATAGTCGAAGAACTGGTGGATTCCGGTGTTGGTGCCGGCCCGAAGGCCGCCAAATCCAATGGCCGCCCTGCCAATCTTGTGCCGCTTTCGGGGGAGACCGAGAGTGCCGCGCGCGTCGTCACCGGCATCGCCGAACTGGACCGCGTGACCGGGGGTGGCTTCGTCAAGGGATCGGCCCTGCTGGTGGGCGGCGACCCGGGCATCGGCAAGTCGACACTGCTCCTGCAATCGGCGGCGGCGCTGGCGGCGCGGGGCAAGCGCGTCATCTATGTCTCGGGTGAAGAGGCGGTGGCGCAGGTGCGTCTGCGTGCGCAACGTCTCGGGCTGGGCGAGGCCGGTGTCCTGCTGGCCGCTGAAACCAATGTCGAGATCATTCTCGCGACCCTGGAGAATGGCCCGCCGCCGGACCTCGTCATCATCGATTCCATCCAGACCCTGTGGACCGACCGCGTGGACAGCGCCCCGGGCACCGTCACGCAGGTGCGCACCTCGGCCCAGGCGCTGACCCGGCTGGCCAAGAAGAGCGGCGCCGCCGTGGTGCTGGTCGGTCACGTCACCAAGGACGGGCAGATTGCCGGGCCGCGCGTGGTCGAGCACATGGTCGACGCCGTTCTCTATTTCGAGGGCGACTCCAGCCACACCTTCCGCATCCTGCGCGGGGTGAAGAACCGCTATGGCGCCACCGACGAGATCGGCGTCTTTGCCATGACCGAGCGGGGGCTTGAGCAGGTCGCCAATCCCTCCGCGCTCTTTCTCGACCAGCGCGACAAGGACGCGGCCGGCTCGGCAGTGTTTGCCGGCATGGAAGGCACGCGCCCGCTGCTCATCGAAATCCAGGCGCTGGTGGCACCCTCCCCGCTCGGCACGCCGCGCCGGGCCGTGGTGGGCTGGGACAGTTCGCGCCTCTCCATGGTTCTTGCGGTGCTTGAGACGCGCTGCGGGGTGCGTATCGGCGCCAATGACATCTATCTCAACGTCGCCGGCGGGCTGAAAATCAACGAGCCGGCAGCCGATCTGGCGGTGGCAGCGGCGCTGATCTCCTCGCTGACCGGAGCGGCCCTGCCTGCCGACGCGGTCTATTTCGGCGAGATTTCGCTGGCCGGCGGCGTACGCCCGGTGGTGCATGGTGCGCTGCGCCTGCGCGAGGCCGAGAAACTGGGCTTCGGTTCCGTGGTGACCGGCAAGTTGGGCAAGGCCGACCGCGCCTCGGGGCTTGAGGTCACGGAATATGCGCAATTGAGCGACATGGTCAGCCGTATCGCGGCCCAGGGCAAGCGCCCAATGCCCGAGCCGGAGCCGGAGGGCTGGTAAACAAAGTGTTTCCGGGGAGATCGGTCGAGCATGCAAAGGCTAGGCTTGGCAGGGCGCATCAAAGTCGCTAAAGGTCCGGCAAGAGCGCTATCCGGCCGGTGGCCGAGCGCTCTAGCTTTTGTTGGGCATGCTGAACTGTCCGGGAGTGGTCGCCACGTTCCGGTCCCATGCCAATAAGCCGGGGCGGCAAGGAAACAGGCGAAATCATATGCTGACTGCGTTCGACGTTGCTGTGGGTGTGCTGGTGCTGATCTCGGCAATCCTGGCCACTGCGCGAGGCCTGACCCGCGAAGTTCTGTCCCTGGCAACCTGGGCCGGTTCGGCCGCTATTGCCGTTTACATGTACTTCTTCCACGCAGACATAGCGCAGCAGTACATTGCCGAGGAAATCGTGGCCAATATCGCCACGGTGCTGGTGAGCTTCATCGTGTCGCTGATCGTGCTGCACCTGCTCACGATGCGCATTGCAGACTTCGTGGTGGACAGCCGTATCGGGCCGATCGACCGCACGCTGGGCTTCGTGTTTGGCGTTTTGCGCGGCGTGCTGATTGCCGTGGTGGTGACCATCTTCGGTCTTTGGCTGATGCCGAACAATCTGCCTGAATGGGCGTCGAACGCCCAGTCACTGCCCTATCTGCGCAACATGGGCAACACGCTGGTTTCCATGCTGCCCGAAGGGATGGAAGAGTGGGCGACCGATATCCTGCGCGGTGGTGGCACCAACCTGACCGAGGATCCGCAGGCCCCGGCGACCCCGCTTGAGGGCGGCGAAGCCGACCCCAGTATCGATGGCACGGTCGATCCAACCGATCCGGTGGTCGATCCGGCAGCCTGACCCTTTTTGAGGCGGGCAGCAGCGCACCCGCCTCATACCGGCCGCGTGCACTTGTCATTGGTGGCCGACCCCGAATTGCGCTATTGGCAAGCGAAGCGTTTTTCGCATGGAGAGCCCGGTGACCCATTGGAACGATGACGATTTCGATCTCAATGGAGACACGCTGCACGAGGAGTGCGGCGTGTTTGGCATTTTGGGGCATGGCGACGCGTCCACGCTGACGGCGCTCGGCCTGCACGCCCTGCAGCATCGCGGCCAGGAGGCAGCGGGTATCGTCAGCTTTGACGGGCGTCAGTTCCACCAGGAAAAGCATATGGGCCTGGTCGGGGACCACTATACCGACCCCGCCGTGCTGGCGAAGCTTCCCGGCAACATCGCCATCGGCCACACCCGCTATTCCACCACCGGCGAAGTCGCGCTGCGCAATGTGCAGCCCCTGTTCGCCGAACTGGAAGTGGGCGGTATTGCCATTGCCCACAATGGCAATTTCACCAATGGCCTGACGCTGCGCCGCCAGATCATTGCCACGGGCGCCATCTGCCAATCGACCTCCGACAGCGAGGTGGTGCTGCATCTGATCGCCCGTTCGCGCCATTCCTCCAGCACCGATCGCTTCATCGATGCAATCCGGCAGATGGAGGGTGGCTACGCCATGCTGGCCATGACCCGCACCAAGCTGATTGCGGCGCGCGATCCGGTCGGCATTCGCCCGCTGGTCATGGGCGAACTCGATGGCAAGCCCATCTTCTGCTCGGAGACCTGTGCCCTCGACATTGTCGGCGCCAAATATGTGCGCGACGTCGAGAATGGCGAGGTCATCATTTGCGAAATGCAGCCCGATGGCTCGATCAGCATTGAGGAGCGCAAGCCCGCCCGCCCCGTGCCGGAGCGGCCCTGCCTGTTTGAGTACGTCTATTTCGCCCGCCCGGACAGCATGGTGTCGGGTCGCAGCGTCTATACGGCGCGCAAGAACATGGGCATCAACCTGGCCAAGGAATCTCCGGTCGACGCCGACGTGGTCGTGCCGGTCCCCGATGGCGGCACCCCTGCGGCGATCGGCTTTGCCCAGCAGAGCGGCATTCCGTTCGAGCTGGGGATCATCCGCAACCACTATGTGGGCCGCACCTTTATCGAGCCGACCCAGCAGATCCGCGCCTTCGGCGTGCGCCTCAAGCATTCGGCCAATCGTGCCGAAATCGCCGGCAAGCGCGTGGTGCTGGTCGACGACTCCATCGTGCGCGGCACCACCTCGGTCAAGATCATCCAGATGATCCGCGACGCCGGCGCCACCGAGGTGCATATCCGCGTCGCCAGCCCGATGATCTTCCATTCGGATTATTACGGCATCGACACGCCCGATCCGGACAAGTTGCTGGCCAACCAGTATGGCGACCTCGACGCAATGTGCCGCTATATCGGCGCGGATTCTCTGGCGTTCCTGTCGATCGACGGGCTCTACCAGGCCGTGGGCGGCGAGAAGCGCAATCCCAAGGCGCCGCAGTTCACCGACCACTATTTCACTGGCGACTATCCGACGCAGTTGACCGATCTGCATGGCCGCACCATGAGCGATCCCAAGCAGATTTCGCTGCTCAAGGAAGCGGGTTAATGACTGATACCAAAGAGCTGGCCGGCAAGGTCGTCCTGATTACCGGCGCGTCGCGCGGCATCGGCTATGCCGCTGGCATCGAGGCGGCGCGGCGCGGCGCCCACGTCATCGCCGTGGCCCGCACGGTGGGTGGGCTGGAAGAGCTCGACGACGCCATCCAGGCCGATGGCGGTTCGACCACACTCGTACCGCTTGACCTGCGGGACGGCGATGCCATCGACCGGCTGGGCGCGGCGATCTTCGAGCGCTGGGGACGCCTGGATGGTCTGGTTGCCAATGCCGGGCAACTGGGCGTGCTGAGCCCGGTGGCGCATATCAAGCCAGACGATTTCGACAAGGTGCTTGCTGTCAACGTCACCGCCAACTACCGCCTGCTGCGTTCGCTCGACCTGCTGTTGCGCCAGTCGGACGCTGGGCGCGCGGTCTTTGTGTCCTCCGGTGCGGCGCGCTCGGCGCGTCCCTTCTGGGGGCTGTATGCTGCCAGCAAGGCGGCACTCGACGCGCTGGTGAAATCCTATGCGGGCGAAGTCGCCACGACCAAGGTCCGCGCCAACGTGTTCTATCCGGGCATCGTCCGCACCGCCATGCGCGCCAAGGCCATGCCGGGCGAGGACCCCAACACGCTGCCCATGCCGGCCGAAATCGTACCGCTTCTGATCGACATGCTGAGCCCGGCTCTCACCGAGAACGGCCGCCTGTTCGACGTCGGCACCGGCGCCTTCGAAAACATCTGACCGTGCTCAACCTGCGCCCCTATTCCCCCGAAGACCTTGATGCGCTCTATCGCATCTGCCTCGAAACAGGGGATGCGGGCGCCGATGCAACACCGCTGCACAATGACCCGCAATTGGTGGGTCACATCTATGCGGCGCCTTACGGCGTGCTTGAGCCGCACAACGTGTTTGTGGCCGAGGATGAGCAGGGCGTGGCGGGCTATGTCGTTGGCACCCATGACACCGACGCCTTCGCCGCGCGCCTGGAACGCGATTGGTGGCCAGCCCTGCGGTCACGTTATGCCGATGCGCAGGACCTGACCGAGGCCGACCGCGGCCGTGTTGCCTCGATATTGCGACCCGCCCACTCGCCGGCTGATCTCGTCGCCAGCTTTCCAGCCCATATCCATATGAACCTCCTGCCGCGCCTCCGCGGACAGCGCGTCGGCACGCGCCTCCTCGCTCTGTGGATCGACAAGGCCAGGGCGAGTGGCGTAACCGGCATCCACCTTGGCGCCAGCGCCAGCAATACAGGCGGCATCGCCTTCTGGACACGCAGCGGATTTGCGCCGCAGCGCGAAGAGCCGGGTGTCGTCTGGTTCGGGATGACGCTTTAGCCCGAAAGCGGCGTTACCAGAACCTTGTCGATGCGGTGCCCGTCCAGGTCCACAACCTCGAAACGCCAGCCGTCGCTTTCGAAGCTCTCACCGGCCACCGGCATGTGATTGACCTGAGAGAGAACGAACCCGGCCAGGGTTTCGTAGCGAGCGTCCCTGGGAACATCCACCTTGAAGCGGTCACTGAAGTCGTGGATGGGCATCCACCCGGCCACCAGCCATGAACCATCCTTGCGCTGCGTCAGGGCAGGCTCGTCACCCGGCTCCTCGTTGTAGACGCCGGTGATTACCTCGAGCACATCGCCATAGGTGATAATGCCCTCGAAATGTCCGTACTCATCGACCACCAGGGCCATCTGGGCCCGCGCCTCACGCATGGTTTCGACCACGTCGAGGGCGTCGGCATGTTCCATGACCACGGGCATTGGTCGAACCAGGCTCCTCAAATCCGGCTGCCGGCCAGCGGCCAGTGTTGGCAGCAGGTCAGACAGGGCCAGGACGCCGATGATGGAATCAGCGTCCCCTTCCTGGACCAGCACCTTGGTGTGGGTGGTCTCGAGCATGGTCTTGAGGCTTTCCTCATAGGTGTCCTCAAGGTCGATCGTCACCACATCGAGCCTGGGGGTCATGATGCCGCGCGCAGATCGGTCCGCAAGGCGCATCACGCCCGAGATCATGGAGTGCTCCTCGTGCTCCAGAATGCCAGCGGTGGTGGCCTCGGCAATGATGGTACGCACTTCCTCTTCCGTCACGGAATCCTCGGAGGCGCCGGACTGCCCCAGCAGTCGCAGCACCAGTTTGCCCGAGATGTCGAGAAGCCAGACAATAGGGGTGCCGACCAGGGCCAGAATGGCCATGGGCTGGGCGACGCGGGCGGCAACGGCTTCGGGATTGCGCAGGGCAACCTGCTTGGGCACGAGTTCCCCCAGGATCAGCGAGCCATAGGTGATCAACACAACAACCACGCCGACGCCGGCGACATCGGCGATGTTGTCAGGCATGCCGAGCGCTTCGAGCCATGCGGTGAGGCGCAGACCGAGCGTGGCGCCGGAGAAGGCACCAGACAGGATGCCGACCAGAGTGATGCCGATCTGTACAGAGGACAGAAACTTGCCCGGATCTTCAGCCAGCTTGATTGCCGTGGCCGCGCCCTGATTACCCTGGTCGGCCATGACCTTGAGACGGGCGGAACGGGAGGAAACTACGGCCAGTTCGGACATGGCCAGGGCGCCGTTCACGAGGATAAGAACGACGACGATGATGATTTCTGTAAGCAACAAACTGCGAAAATGGCACGCCGCGACCAATGGCGGGGTGTTACGACGTGCGCACTATAGGGCAAGCGGGCGACAAGTGAATAGGCCGATGGGCGGACAGAGCGCCTCCCAGGCGGACCCTACTTCTTGTCCGCGTAAGGGTTCTTGCCACCGCGAAGCCACATGCGGATGGGCGTGCCCTTGATATCGAATGCTTCGCGCAGGCCATTGACCAGATAACGCTGATAGGACGCAGGCACGGCATCGGGCCGCGAGGCGAAGACGATGAAGCTGGGCGGCCGGGTTTTGGCCTGGGTCATGTAGCGCAGCTTGAGACGGCGACCCGACACAGCCGGCGGCGGATGACTCTCGGTCATGCCAGCGAGCCAGCGATTGAGACGCGAGGTAGAGACGTGGGCGTTCCAACTGCGTTCGATCTCGAATATGGCGTCCATCAACCGATCGATGTTCTTGCCGGTGAGGCCGGAAAGGGTCACCAGCGGCACGCCGCGCAATTGCGGCAAGAGTCGCTCGCAGGCCTCGCGCAGTTCGGACAGCGTCTTGTTCTTGTCCTCGATCAGGTCCCATTTGTTGAGCGCGATGACCATGGCACGGCCCTCGCGTTCGACGAGGTCTGCCAGCGCCAGATCCTGCTTCTCGAAGGGAATGGTGGCGTCGAGCATCAGCACGACGACTTCGGCATATTGGATGGAGCGCAGGCTGTCGCCAACGGCCAGCTTTTCAAGCTTCTGGGTGACGCGGGAGCGGCGACGGATACCGGCGGTATCCACGAGATTGATGGTGCGGCCTTCCCATTCCCAGGGCACGAGGATGCTGTCGCGCGTGATGCCCGCCTCGGGGCCGACCAGCACGCGGTCTTCCCCGACCATGCGGTTCACCAGTGTCGACTTGCCGGCATTGGGGCGACCGACAATGGCGACGTTGAGGTAGCGGCGGGGGTTCCAGCGCAGGGTGGCGTCTTCACCCTCGCCCTCGAGCATGTCGGGTGTGATGTCGACATCGACCTCGGGCATGATGTCGAGGTCTGCTGCCGGGTCCCTCCCCTCGGCGGCTTCGGCTGCCTTCTTCTCTTCGGCCTTGTCGATGGCGGCCGAGACGATCGAATAGAGTTCGGAGAGGCCCAGCCCATGCTCTGCCGACAGCGGTATGGGTTCGCCAAAGCCGAGCTTGAAGGCCTCAACGAGGCCCGCTTCGGCCGAGCTGCTCTCGGCCTTGTTGCCGACCAGATGCACCTGCTTGCCGGCCTTGCGCAGGACTTGGGCAAAACGCTGATCGAGCGGCACGACGCCGGCGCGGGCGTCGATCATGAACAGGATGACATCAGCTTCGCGAATGGCCAGTTCGGTCTGCTGGCGCATGCGGTCTTCGAGGCTGCCGTCCTTGACGTCCTCATACCCGGCGGTGTCGAGCACCTTGAAGGTGAGATCGGCGATGCGGCCCTCGGCCTCGCGACGATCACGCGTGACGCCGGGGGTATCGTCCACCAGGGCAATCTTGCGGCCAACGAGGCGATTGAAAAGAGTCGACTTGCCGACATTGGGACGGCCGACAATGGCAAGTGTGACCGTCATGGCGGTATCCTCTCGGCCGGCCGGTTATTCGGCGGCGGGTTCAGCGGCGGGCTCAGCCGCGACGTCGGCCGGAGCATCGCCCTGCACAATCGCATCGATGGCTTCCGCCGCAGCTTCGGCCGGCTCTTCGGGAGCGACAGTCCCTGCCGAGAGCATTTGCGCCAGATAATAGGCCATACGGTTGCGCACCGCCGACTGCGCGAGCGGATCGTTGATGACAGCTTCAAAACTGGCCTGGGCAGCGGCGTAGTCGCCAGCCTTGTACTGGGCCAGGCCCAGCAATTCCCGGGCGACGCGGCGCATGTGACCATCATCGGTGGCCAGCGTCGCGACACGCGCCTCCACATCGCTCAGAGTGCCGGTATCGACCAGAATATTGGCGGCCAGCAGCAGCGCCAGTTCGCGCAACCGTGGATTGGACTGACTGTTGGCCAGCCCATCATAGGCGGCGACGGCGCCGGCAGTGTCGCCCTCCTCCTCAAGGAGTGCGGCCTTGCGGAACTCGGCCAGCACCGGATAGCCACCCGAGCCTTCGGCGGCCAGGGCATCGAGCTGGGCCTGCGCATCGTCCAGATTGCCCGCACCGGCCGCATCCAGGGCGGAATAGAGCTTTTCCGAAGCCGCTGCAGACTGGCTGGACGTGTACCAGGCCCAGCCTTCATTGACGGCCACCAGCGCCACGATGGCGATGGCGCCGCCAATGACGAAGGGGGCAAACCGACGCCACAGCGCCCGCATGCGATCGGAGCGCAGTTCCTCGTCGATTTCGTTGAAGATGTTCTCGTTGGACATGGAAGGCCTAGCGTCGAAAGAATTTGAGGGGGAGCATTATCATGCGGCCCCGGGAATGCAAACCGGCTCGCCGAGGCGAGCCGGGTGGAATTCGATTGTGCCCGTTAAGGACCTGAGCCCTGCGAGCATAGCTCTCCGGGCGTAGCCACCTAAAATCAGTCCGCCGGACTGATTTTGCGGCGCGTGGCGCCGCCGGTGGCTACTCCCACTCAATCGTGCCGGGCGGCTTGGACGTCACGTCATACACCACGCGGTTGATGCCGCGGACTTCGTTGATGATGCGGGTGGCCGTACGCCCAAGGAAGTTCATGTCGAACTGGTAGAAATCGGCGGTCATGCCATCGACCGAGGTGACGGCGCGCAGGGCGCAGACGAATTCGTAGGTGCGGCCATCGCCCATGACCCCCACGGTCTGGACCGGCAGCAGCACGGCAAAGGCCTGCCAGATCTTGTCGTACTGGCCGGATTTGCGGATCTCGTCGAGATAGACGGCATCGGCCTGACGCAGGATATCCAGCTTTTCGCGGGTAATGCCGCCGGGGCAGCGGATGGCGAGGCCCGGCCCCGGGAAGGGATGGCGACCGATGAAGCTTTCCGGGATACCCAGTTCGCGGCCCAGCGCGCGCACTTCGTCCTTGAACAGTTCGCGCAGCGGCTCGACGAGCTTCATGTTCATGCGCTCGGGCAGGCCGCCCACATTGTGGTGCGACTTGATGGTGACCGAAGGGCCGCCGGTGAAGGACACGGATTCGATCACGTCCGGATAAAGCGTGCCCTGGGCCAGGAAGTCGGCGCCACCAAGCTTCTTGGCTTCAGCTTCGAAGACCTCGATGAAGAGGCGGCCGATGATCTTGCGCTTGGTCTCGGGGTCGGACTGGCCTTCGAGTTCCCCGACAAAAAGGTCTTCTGCGTCCACATGAACCAGCGGGATATTGAACTGGTCGCGGAACATGGTGACGACCTGTTCGCTCTCGTTCAACCGCATCAGGCCGTGGTCGACATAGATGCAGGTGAGCTGGTCGCCAATGGCCTCGTGAATGAGCACCGCAGCCACCGATGAATCGACACCGCCGGAGAGGCCGCAAATGACCTTGCCGGTGCCGACCTGCTCGCGGATCTTTTCGATCATCTTCTGCCGGTAGGCAGACATGGTCCAGTTGCTGGCAATGCCGCAGATGTGGTGCACGAAATTGGCGTAGAGCTTCGCCCCATCGGGGGTGTGCACGACTTCGGGGTGGAACTGCACGGCCCAGATGCGGCGCGCCTCGTTGGCGATCATGGCAAAGGGTGCATTGGCCGATGTGCCGACGACCTCAAAGCCTTCGGGCAGCGCGACGACGCGGTCGCCATGGCTCATCCAGACCTGGTGGCTGGTGCCAAGGTCCCAAACACCTTCGGAGAGGGCATTCGTCTTGTGCACCACGACTTCGGCGCGGCCGAACTCACGGTGGTGGCCGGCCTCGACCTTGCCGCCCAGGGCCATGCAGAGCGCCTGCTGACCGTAGCAGATGCCGAGGATCGGCACGCCTGCATCGAGAATGGCGGGATCGATTGTGGGGGCGTTTTCATCCAGGGTCGACGCGGGGCTGCCCGATAGAACCACACCCTTGGGCTTGAGCTCTGCCATGGCGGCGCCAGCCGACTGGAAGGGATGGATTTCGCAATAGACACCGGTCTCGCGAATGCGCCGGGCGATCAGCTGCGTAACCTGCGAGCCGAAGTCGACGATCAGGATGGTATCGTTGCGGGTGGCGGTGTCTGGGTGCTGCATGGCGAGCCTTTAGCCTCGCCAACCAGATTCCGCAAGCATGGCGTTACCGATCAAGCCATGCACCTGCCACGCGAGCCATGCACGGCCCGAAAGCGCTAGTTTAGCAGGGCGATGGAGAGGTTCAGGTATCCGGCAAAACTGACCCAGGCCAGGTAGGGAGCGAACAACCATGGGGCAAGCCTATCATGCCTGCGGGAAGCGAGGATGAAGCCGACGATGGCCAGCCACATGGCCACCAGGATGACGAAGGCCAGCCAGGGTTGCTGGGCGAGGAACCAGACTGGGGACCAGGCCCAGTTGAGCAGCATCTGCGCGCCCCAGAACTTCATGGCGCTCGACTGTGGTGCCGCTACCCAGACGCGCCAGCCGGCCACTGCGATCATCACATAGAGTGCAAACCATACCGGGCCGAATACCCAGTTGGGGGGATTGAGCGGGGGCTTGGTCAGGGATTCGTACCAGGCGCCGGGCACCGACTGGGTACCGATCAACCCGCCGACACCGATCACAAGCACAAGAAAGACGGCGAGGGTGATCCAGGACTGAGGCGTTCGGTAGTCGGTCGTGGCGGTGTGCATGGCGCTCTCCCGTAGAGGTTACTGTAGAGAGAACGAGGTAAACCGGCGGGTGGTTCAATGGGCTTCGTCAGCGCAACCGACGGCCCTCGCCCCGAAGGGCGATGCGAGGCCGGAGCCCATCAGCCCTTGTTGCGCAGCAGGTGGCAGTAGAATCCGTCCGTATTGGTGCGATGGGGCGTGAGGCAAATGCCACCGCCCGGGGTGGCTAGGCCCTGGGGCAAGTCAGTGATGAGGGCACTGCGCCAGGCCTTGGCCATGTCCATGGTTTCAAAGCCGGGATAAGCGGCGAGAAAGGCGGCCACTTGGTCGTCGTTCTCCTCGGGCAGGATGGAGCAGGTGATATAGACCAGCGTCCCACCGGGCTTGAGATAGCGCGCCGCCTCGACCAGCAGCGCCGCCTGCTCGGACTGGCGCTGGGCGAGAAGTTCGGGCGTCAGCTTCCACTTGGTATCGGGACGACGGCGCCAGGTGCCGGTGCCGGTGCAGGGCGCGTCGACGACAACGCGGTCCATTTTTCCGACGAGATCATCGAGAGCACCCGGCTGGGGCGCGCGGACCTGGGCATTGCGCACGGCATTGCGCTTGAGGCGCTCGTAGATCGGCGCGAGGCGCGAGCGGTCGGCATCGTAGGCGAAGATCTGGCCCTTGTTGCCCATGGTGGCGGCGAGGGCCAGGGTCTTGCCCCCTGCCCCGGCACAAAGATCGAGCACCTGTTCGCCCTCACGCGCGCCGGCCAGCGCCGCGACGATCTGGCTGCCCTGGTCCTGCACCTCGAACCAACCCTTTTGGTAGCCCTCGTCAGTGGTGACATTGGGGGTCCGGGCGTCGCGGGGCCCCGCCGGCATGGTGATGCCGAAGGGGGCGATGGTGGTTGGCTGGGGCGAGAAGCGCGCCAGCGATTTCATGACCTTTTCGGGCGAGGCCTTGAGGGCATTGGCGCGCAGATCGAGCGAGGGCCTCCCGGCCATGGTATGACCCTCTGCCACCCAGTCCGCGCCAAGACCCCGTTCGAGGGAGGGCGCCAGCCATTCGGGAAAATCGGCCCGAACGGCCGCAGGAGCGCCGGACATGTCAGTAGTGGCGCCGGCCGCTTCTTCAGCGCTGAGAGCATCGGGCGCGTGAGCATCATCGGCAAAGGCGGCGTTCAGCGTCTCGGGCATCTCGCCCCAATCCCGCATGGCGACGGCCAGGATCAGGGCACGCGGGCTGTCGCTGCCCATGGCAAAGGCGTGGGAGGCGCGACGACGCAGGGCATCGTAAACCAGATTGCCGATGGCGGCGCGGTCCCCTGCCCCGGCGAAGCGATTGTTAAGGCCCCAGGCCTTGAGCGCTTCCGACACGGGACGCTTGCGCGTCTCCACATCGGTCAGGACTTCGATGGCGGCGGCGAGACGGCCGGGGAGGCGCATGGATCAGCTTTCCGGGAAATGGCAGACATTGACGCGATTGCCGGCGATGTCGACGAAGTCGAACCAGCTCATGGCGCCATTAGCGTTGATCGCGGTCACCTCGCGGCCATCATCGGTCAGGGCCGTATGCAGGGCCTGGGGATCGGGCGCAAAGAAATTGAAGGCCACATAGGTCTGGTCCGGCATCTTGTCGACCGGGATCAGCGTGAGTGCCGTACTGGTGCGACCGGCGCCGACGATCCGCATGCCGATATGCCCGGCGGAGCGGAAAATCTCTTCAAAGCCAAACATGCGAGCGTACCAATGCGCCGCGGCCTCGGTGTCGGCGGCGGGAACAAAGATCGTGTCGATGCGGGAGATCAGGGCCATGTCTGCTCAGCTTTGCAACAGGATGCGAAGGGTGAGCCATAGCCAGAACAGCATCAGCACGGCAAGCCCAGCGGTGTAGAAGGCAAAGCGGCGATAGACGCGATTGGTGGTGACGTGAATGGCCGCGTGAGCAATGCGCAGGACCACGAAGAGCCAGGCGAGACTGACAACGACAGCGTCGACCAGACCGAAATGCAGGACGACCAGACTGCCGACATAGAACAGGACCGGCAGCTGGAACTGGTTGTCGAAGCTGTTGGAGAGCAGTCGCGCCTTGAGTGGATAGGCACTGCGGTCTACAGCGATGTCGGCCACCCGGATCTCGCCGCGGGTGACGCGCGGTACGCGTTCGAAGCCGAGCCAGAAGACCAGGCCGAGCGCCAGGAAGACCTGCGCGGCCATGGCGAGGACCAGCAGCTTGTCGAGAAGGGGCATTGTTCAAGCTCCGGCAAAGATTCGGGTTGAAGCAGTAACGGACTGGAATTGAACCAGTTTTGGCCCCAACCTTTCCTCTCCCGCTTGCGGGAGAGGGGGACCATGCCTGGCATGGTGGAGAGGGGTGCCGCCTGCGCCGAATTGTGCCTAGACAGCACGTTGCGCACAGCTTGTGGCTCCCCCTCCACCGCCCCGAGGCGGTTCTCCTCCCCCGCGAGCGGGGGAGGATGGCGCAGTGAGCGTGTTCAGATCAGCGCCCGCTGCGATAATTGGGGGCTTCGCGGGTGATGGTCACGTCGTGGACATGGCTCTCGCTGAGCGCGGCGCCGGAAATCTTGACGAAGACCGAGTTCTCGCGGAAGTCCTTGAGGGTGTGGGCGCCGGTATAGCCCATGGAGGCACGGAGGCCGCCAGCGAGCTGGTGCAGCACGGCATTGACGGGACCTTTGTAGGGCACCTGGCCCTCGATACCTTCGGGCACCAGTTTCATCTGGTCGCGCACGTCCTGCTGGAAGTAGCGGTCGGCCGAGCCGGCGCCCATGGCGCCTACCGACCCCATGCCGCGATAGGACTTGTAGGAGCGGCCCTGGTAGAGGAAGACCTCGCCCGGTGCTTCGTCGGTACCGGCCAGGAGCGAGCCGACCATGACGCAGGAGGCGCCGCCGGCCAGGGCCTTGGCCATATCGCCCGAGAACTTGATGCCGCCATCGGCGATGACCGGCACACCGGACTTGCTCGCCTCTTCGGCGCAACCCATGACGGCGGCCAGTTGCGGAACGCCGACACCGGCAACGATGCGGGTGGTGCAGATCGAGCCCGGACCGATACCAACCTTGACGGCGTCGGCGCCCGCGTCGATCAGTGCGCGGGTGGCTTCGGCGGTGGCCACATTGCCGGCGACGATGCGGGTGGAATTGCTCTCGCGCTTGACGCGTTCCACGGCCTCGGCGACGCGCACCGAATGGCCGTGAGCAGTGTCGATCACCAGAAGGTCGACGCCAGCATCGATCAGTTGCAGCGAGCGCTCGAAGCCACCATCACCCACCGTGGAGGCGGCGGCGACGCGCAGGCGCCCCTGCTCGTCCTTGACGGCATTGGGGTGGAGCTGGGCCTTTTCGATGTCCTTGACGGTGATCAGGCCGATGCAGCGATAGTCCTCGTCCACCACCAGCAGCTTTTCGATGCGGTTGCGGTGCAGCAGCACCTTGGCCTCTTCCTTGGAAACCCCCTCGCGCACGGTGATGAGGTTTTCATGCGTCATCAGCTCGGAAATGGGCTGGTTGGGATTGGAGGCGAAGCGCACGTCGCGATTGGTGAGAATGCCCACCAGCTTGCCGATGGCGCGACCACCACGACCGCCATTCTCGACCACCGGAATGCCCGAGATGCGGCTGCGATCCATCAGGGCCAGCGCGTCGGAAAGGGTGGCGTCGGGACCGATGGTGATCGGATTGACGACCATGCCGCTCTCGAACGACTTGACCATGCGAACCTGTTCGGCCTGCTGCTCGGCGGTGAGGTTCTTGTGGATGACGCCGAGCCCGCCGGCCTGGGCCATGGCGATGGCCATATTGGCTTCGGTGACGGTATCCATGGCCGAGGACAGGATCGGCAGCTTGAGCGCTATGTCCTTGGTGACATAGGTCGAGATGTCGGTTTCGGTGGGCAGGATGTCGGAACGCGCCGGCTGCAGCAGCACGTCGTCGAAGGTCAGTGCCGCATCGCCGGTGATGGTAGTAATAATCTTCGCCAAGGCCAGACCCTTCCTGCCTTCTGATAAAACCAGAGCTGTTGGAATATGAACCGGCGGAGAGGAGTTCGCGGGTTCAGGTTGGCGAGGGTCAATAGCACCCAAGGGACACTTTGCCTAGTGCCCGGAACACGGCATTATGCCCGGGCGTGAATGAGAGAGGGTGACATGCAGCGGCTATATCTGGTGACGGCCCTTCTTGCCATCTCTTGCCTGCCGGCCCTGGCCGCCGAGCTGACCGACTTCGTGCCCGCAGAGGATGGTGCCGTTGCCTGCTGGCAGCGCATCTATTCCCCCGATCATCTGGCCGCACATCCCGACCAGCAGGTGACGGCGATGACCCTGGCCATGAGCTTTCTCAAATACGATCAGGAGGACGAGGGGCTGCACTATTTCGGCGTCGACGTGGCGCTGCGCGATGGCCGCAAGGGCGAGACCGGCGGCGGCTGCTGGGTTTATGACGGGTTGTCCGGTGCGGCGTGGACTGCGACGGCGGCGGCATGGAACTGAGCCTGGACGAAGCCGGCAATCTCCGCGCCGATCTTGATGCCTATGGCTATATGCGGGTCGAAACCGAATGCGGCGGCGGCGAAGGGGCCGAAACTTTCGAGCTGCTGCCCGGTCTCGACGACAAGGTGTTCCTGCTCCACAAGGCAGAGGCCAAGGTCTGCAAGGGGCTAATGCCGAGCTGGTGAGGTGGCCGGCACAATGCCTGGCCCATCCGGCAGCACTGGTCTATCTCAGGCGCAAATTTCCGGCCCGTTCAAAGGCGGAGGCTAATACCAGCCCGCGATAATCACACTGGCGGGGTATAACCGCCGCCATGATCGACGATCACGGGCGCTGATCCGCTCTCTGAGAGCGAGTGGGGATATGATGGCTTTTCGCAAGTGATGCCCGGCGTTTCGCCCTGGGCGACATTGCGCCACAAGTTCGTCTGTGAATCGAGGCAGGCCTTCGTCTGCTGCCATTTGAGGTAGTCATTGATGACTCCCCCTACGTCGGTCGACGTCGTGGTGCAGCCACCCGATGCAGCTGCCGCTGCGCACGCGCCCAGAACGACCCAGCGCGACGTCTTCTCACCATTACCAAACATGCAATATTGCCCCGATGATCCGGCCTTGCTTCTCAAATCCATGTTGAGATGCCGAATCGTTTCACGATCATAGCTTAGCGCCGCTCCGGGGTGGTTCAAACGGATCAGGTGAGAGGGACCACCAAAATCAGGACGGCCAAAGGTGCCAGTTCGGCCCCCGGCTGGGTGAATGGCGGCCAGCCCCACGACCAGCGCCCGCGCAGGTGGCGCGAGAGCAATCGAATGGCGAGGTGTCCGCCGATGACGACACCGGCACCCAGGCGTTGCAGTCCCGCCAGCGACAGCGCGATGGCCAAACTGATCACCGCAATGGACAGCACGATTTCACCGAGGCGCAGGTCCTTGAGCACGAAGGGGCGCACGGCCCGGCAACAGCCGACCTTCAGGCAAGCGGTCTTGATGGGCAGGTAGGCGCAGTTGATGCCTAGGCCGAAGGCCAGCCAGACATAACTCACCTCGAGCGATTGCCAGGCGGCAGCGCCGCCCAGCAGAAGCGCGAAGAGCGCCGTCGCCGCCGTTGCGCCGGACCAGGAGACGGGTGACGGCTCGACCCGGTTGCGCGCCACCGCGATCAGGATGCGGTAACCGGTGCCGACCATGAAAGCCGTCCCGAACAGGAAGCCCAGGCTCACCGCCACCCAGAAGCTCCAGGGCTGGAAAGCCATGGCGGCGACGAGGCCGAATACCATAGAGGCGAGCACGGCGCCGCCAAGGCGCAAGAGAAGAACCGGGCCTGGCAGGGACATGGGCGCTGGAGCCACCGCGTGGGATTTCGTCACGTCCATGGGTGACGCATTTGCCCGCGTCTGTCCATGCTGCCGAGACCTCAAGGAAATCGTGTTCGGCCAGAGATTTGTGCGTTTGGGGCTAGGCGGACTGCGCAGAGCGGCCCATAGTGGAGCGGCCGCATTCGCGGCTTCTCCGACCCATCCGGTTTTCTGCCTTGCTCCGCGTCACTCCGCTCATTCTGGCGGTCGCCCTGTTCATGGAACAGATGGACTCGACTGTCATCGCCACATCGCTGCCGGCTATTGCCCACGACATCGGCACCGAGCCGATCGCGCTGAAACTGGCGCTGACGGCCTATTTCGTGGCGCTGGCCATCTTCATACCGATCAGCGGCTGGATGGCGGACCGGTTCGGGGCCAAGAACATCTTCCGCCTGGCGATCTTCGTGTTCATGCTCGGCTCCCTGGCCTGCTCCTTCGCATTTTCGCTCGAGACTTTCGTGGGCTCGCGATTCTTCCAGGGCATCGGTTCGTCGATGATGACGCCCGTGGGGCGCCTGCTGCTGGTGCGCACCACGCCGCGCAACGAATTGGTGGCGGCCATGGCCTGGCTGACCATCCCGGCGCTCATCGCCCCGGTGACAGGACCGCTGATCGGCGGGTTCCTCACCACCTATCTCTCCTGGCACTGGATCTTCTGGATCAACATCCCCATCGGCATTGCCGGGATCATTCTTTCCAGCATCTATCTCAACGTGCCCGACGAGCGGACGCCACGGCCGGTCGATCTGGTCGGCTTCTTCATCGCGGCGGTGGCGTTTTCGGGCACGGTGTTCGGTCTATCGGTCATCAGCCTGCCGGCGCTGCCGATCATCTATGGCTACATGACGCTGGCCATCGGGGTGACTGCGGCGCTGTTCTACCTGCTGCATGCCCGCAAGACCCCTTATCCGCTGCTCGATCCGAAACTGTTCCGCCATCGCCTCTTCCGCTCCTCGATCACCGGCGGCTCGTTCTTCCGCATCGGAGTGGGCGCCATGCCATTCCTGCTGCCGCTGATGCTGCAGCTGGCCTTCGGCCTCAATCCATTCCAGTCTGGCGCCATCACCTTCATTTCGGCGATTGGCGCGATCATGAGCAAGTTCATCGCCGAGCGGGTATTTGCACGGTTCGGCTTTCCGCGCGTGCTCGGGCTCGCGGCGATCTTTGGCGGCATTCTGATCGCGGCGCAGGGCCTGTTCACGGCCGAAACGCCGGTGACCGTGATGATGGCGGTGCTGCTGGCGGGCGGCGTGCTGCGCTCCATCTTCTTCACCGGCACCAACGCCATCGGCTATGCGGACATTTCCGACGAAGAGGCCAGCCAAGCAACCGCCATCGTGGCCGTGGGCCAGCAATTGTCGGTGGCTTTCGGCGTGGCCGTGGCCGGCGCCATTCTCGAACTCACCAGCGCCTTCAGTGGCGGACATCTGACGCTACTCAATTTTCAGATCGCGTTTTTCACTGTCGGCGGGCTCAGCGCGCTGGCGGGCCTCATCTATTTCAGGCTGCCGGCCGATGCGGGCAGCAATGTTTCCGGCCATAGGGCCATCGCCAAGGAGTAAGCGGCCCCCTGGGCCCAAAACCAGATTGTCGCGCGCAACACCCCTGATCCTGGCCACCGCATTGTTCATGGAAAACATGGACTCCACGGTCATTGCCACCTCGCTTGCGGCCATCGCGGCCGATATCGGGACCGATCCCATCTCCCTGAAGCTGGCCCTGACCGCCTATCTGGTGGCATTGGCCATCTTCATTCCCATCTCGAGCTGGATGGCCGACCGCTTCGGGGCGCGGCGCGTGTTCCGCGTGGCCATGCTGGTGTTCATGATCGGCTCCATCGCCTGTGCTTTTTCCGGTTCACTG
Source organism: Devosia salina (assembly GCF_019504385.1). Taxonomy (NCBI): domain Bacteria; kingdom Pseudomonadati; phylum Pseudomonadota; class Alphaproteobacteria; order Hyphomicrobiales; family Devosiaceae; genus Devosia; species Devosia salina. The sequence continues at coordinate 1,212,505 of NZ_CP080590.1, read as the reverse complement.
GCGCAATTCGTCGGCGCGCGCTTCGTCCAGGGCATGGGCGGCGCCATGATGGGGCCGGTGGCGCGGTTGGTGCTGGTGCGGATGACGCCGCGCCATCAACTTGTTGACGCCATGGCCTGGCTGACCATCCCTGCCCTTATCGGCCCGATCGTCGGCCCGCCCTTTGGCGGCTTCCTCACCACCTATTTCTCCTGGCACTGGATCTTCATCATCAATGTGCCGATCGGCCTGCTCGGCATTGCGCTGGTGAGCTTTGCGCTGCCCAATGAACAGCGCAACCGCCCGCGCAATATCGATGGCAAGGGCTTCGTGCTGGCAGGGCTGGCCTTTGCACTCTTCGCCTTTGGCTGCTCGGTGATCAGCCTGCCCGCCCTGCCTCCGATCATCGGCGTGGTCGCCGCTGCCATCGGCATGGTGCTGGGAGTCTTCTACACCCGTCACGCCCTTGCTACCGAATATCCGCTGCTCGACCTCAGGCTGCTCAGCGTGCGCAATTTCCGCATCACCATCGTGGCCGGCACTTTCTTCCGACTGGGCCAGGGCGCAACGCCATTCCTGTTCCCGCTGATGCTGCAGCTGTCCTTCGGGCTGACGCCGTTCGAAAGCGGCATGGTGACCTTTGCCGGCGCCATCGGCGCTTTGGCAGCCAAGTTCGTGGCCAACTGGATGTTTGCCCATTGGGGTTTCAAATATCCGCTGGTGATCTCTACCGCCATCGGCGCGGCCGGCATATTGGTGATGGGCTTTTACGACGCCAGTACCCCGGTGCCGCTGATGCTGGCCATCCTGGTCTTCACCGGGTTCTGGCAATCCACCTTCTGGACCGGCTCGAACGCCTTCACCTTTGCCGATATCGAGGACAAGGATGCCGGCCAGGCCAATGTGATGAGCCAGGTCTGGGGCCAGCTGATGTTCGCCATGGGCGTGGCGCTGGGTGGCGGCACGCTGGAACTCGCCCATCGGCTCCGCGGCGGCGGCGAGCTGGCGCTGGCCGATTTCCACATCGCCTTCTACGTGGTGGCGGCGGTTGGGTTCATTGCGACCGCCCTGTTCCTCAGGCTGCCACGCAATGCCGGCCACCAGCTGATCGGCGGGCCGCACGTGCATTGAGGGGGTGGCAGGGCATCATTGATGCGCAGCGCCGTTGAAGGTGCCGAACCCCCACCCTTGATCCCTCCCCACAAGGGGAGGGAGACGATGAACACCTGCACCCCGGACCTGCGCCTCCCTCCCCTTGATGGGGAGGGACTGAGGGTGGGGTGGGCAATGCACGCCGAAATCTAGGCTCTGCTATTCATCCGCTTCGCGGATCGGCTGCGAAGCTTTGAACCCCTTGGCGACGAGATAGGCCTCGGCCGAATCCTTGCGGCTCGATGGGGGTTTGATGTGGAACGTGCTGGTGAAATGGCGCTTGAGCATGTGCAGCAGCTCATGCTCGGTGCCGCCCTGGAACACCTTGGCCACGAAGGACCCGCCCGGCGCCAGCACCTGGATGGCGAACTCGGCGGCGATCTCGATGAGGTGGACGATGCGCAAATGGTCGGTGGCGCGGTGGCCGGTGGTCGGCCAGGCCATGTCGCTCATCACCACATCGGCCTTATGGCCGCCCAGCGCCTCGATCAGCAGCGCAGGCGCGTCGTCCTCGGTGAAGTCCTTCTTGAACAGGATGACCCCCGGGATGGGGTCCATGTCGAGATAGTCGATGCCCACCACCAGCGGGTTTTCGACGGTCGAGCCGACCGCCTTGGCCGCCACCTGCGACCAGCCGCCTGGTGCGGCGCCCAGATCGACGACGCGCATGCCCTTCTTGAAGAAGCGCTGCTTTTCGTCCATTTCCTTGATCTTGAAGGCGGCGCGCGACCGATAGCCTTCGGCGCGGGCGCGCGCCACATAGGGGTCGTTGAGCTGGCGCTCGAGCCATTTGGTCGAGGCGACCTTGCGACCCTTGGCCGTCTTCACGCGGATCTTGAGGTCCTTGTCGGACTTGCGGCCGCCGGTGCCCAGAGCCTTGTTATTGGCCATTGGCCTGTCTCCTCGGGTAGCGGTTGGGGCGCTTTTGCGTCCGGTCGGCGTCCATCAATGAAATCAGGATGCCCTCGCGCAGACCGCGATCGGCGACGCGCACGCGATCGGTCGGCCATTCGCGGCGAATGGCTTCGAAAATGGCGCAGCCGGGCAGCACCAGGTCGGCGCGGTCCTTGCCGATGCAGGGATGGGCAACACGCCTTTCGAACGGCATGCCGAGCAGCGCCCGCATGGTCTCGTCCACCTGGTCGCGGCGCATCCACAACCCGTCGACCTTCTGCCGCTCATAGCGCTCGAGCCCCAGATGCAGGCCCGCCAGCGTCGTCACCGTGCCGGAGGTGCCAATCAGATGCACCGGGTGGGTGCCGATCATCTGCCTGAGCTTTTCGCGACCGCGGAACTGGCGCAGATGCGACGCGACGAAAGCCACCATCTCCTCGAAGACCGCCGGGGTCACATCGACGCCGCCAAATTTCTCGGCGATCGAGACCACGCCCACCGGCAGCGACTGCCAGGAGCGAATCGAGGCCGACATGCGGCCCTGCGCCCGCGGCCGGCCGCCGCGGAAATCGAGCCAGGCCAGCTCGGAGGAGCCCCCGCCGATGTCGAACATCAGCGCGCCCTGAGCCTCGCCATCGATCAAGTCGGCGCAGCCGGTCACGGCCAGTTCGGCCTCGGTGCGCCTGTCAACGATTTCGAGGTCCAGCCCGATTTCGTTCTTCACCCTGTCGAGAAAAGCGGGACCATTCTCGGCGGCCCTGCAGGCCTCGGTGGCGATCAGCCGCATGCGGGTGGGCTGGTGGTCGCGCAGCTTGTTGCGGCACTGGCGCAGCGCTTCCATGGTGCGCTCCATGGCCGCGTCGCCGAGCCGTCCGGTGACCGAAACGCCCTCCCCCAGCCGGACAATGCGGGTGAAGCCATCGAGCACGCGGAAGCCGCGATCATGCGGGCGGGCAATCAGCAGGCGGCAATTATTGGTGCCCAGGTCGAGCGCCGCGTAGAGCGGGCCGCGATTGCGGCGTGGATGGGGGGCGATATGCGTCCGCTGATCCGGGGCCTGAGCGGGCGGCGTACCGCCCCGCTCCTTCCGGAGGGAACCGGAAGGTGCACCGGACCCTGCCTCGTCCACAAGGGCCGAGGCAGCGGCGGACCGAACAGAATCGGTCACGAAAGGCTCCTTTGTGCGCGGTCGCAAGGACCGGAAGGCCGGTCGCGCCCGAACGCACATCATGTTGCGTTGTCGGGATCGACGGTAGAGCAAGGGGGCAAGAAGCGCAATGCATTGGATGGCATGGCCACCCAGCCACAGTCCCACCGCCGGCGCCCGCACGCCGCCGAACTGGAAGTGCGGCTTTCCACATTGCCTTGCGACGTCGGTCCATTCCGGGTCGCGCCACCGAACCGGAAATGTGGCTATCCACATTTCCTGGCGACGCTCCGTGCCAGACGCTTGCAATCTGCCTGCGCTTTGTCTAATGAGACCCCGCGCCGCGCTTCGCAGCCCTCACCGGCCCGCGCCGCACAGCCAGCAGGCACCTGCTGGGGAATAGTTCAATGGTAGAACAGCGGACTCTGACTCCGTCGATCTTGGTTCGAATCCAGGTTCCCCAGCCAAACTCTCTTGCAGTTTCTTAAACAGTGAGCTCACCGCCCGATCGGGTGGTGCGATACGGCGTTGGCGCGTCATGGGCTGCCGTCCGCGCTTCGATCCGACGCCGATGGCGCATGGCATTTGGGGCGCATGTGCCGGCTTGGTAGCCGAACCGCCCTTGTTTTCGCGTTGCGGTCGCCGCTACAAGAGCGACACGCCTTGCGCATTGAACGAACCGGTTCGTTGTGTGGGCGCCGATGTGAGCGAGAAAGGCGATATTGCCATGTCCGAAAGCGGGTCTGAAGTGCGGAAAGCTGCGCGCAAGGCGCCGGGCCGGCAGCAGGACCCGGAGGGGACGCGGCAGAACATCATCGAGGTGGCGAGCCAGGAGTTCGCGCTCAACGGCCTTTCGGGCGCGCGCATCGACGAGATCGCGGCCAAGACGCGCTCGTCCAAGCGCATGATCTACTACTATTTCGGCGACAAGGACGGGCTCTATCTCAGCGCATTGGAGAGCGCCTACGCGCAGGTACGCGAGGGCGAAGCGGAACTGGACATAGCCGGGCTGACCCCGATCGAGGGGCTGAAGCGGCTGGTGGAATTTACCTTCGTGCATCACCACCAGCACGAGGATTTCATCCGCATGGTGATGATCGAGAACATCCATCACGGCCAATATCTCGAGCGTTCCAGCGTGATCGGCGACCTCAACGTCACGGCCATCGCCCAGATCAGGGACCTCTATGAGCGCGGGCTGGCCGAAGGCCTGTTCCGGCCGGGCCTCGATCCGCTCGAAATCCACTGGCAGATCAGCGCGCTGTGCTTTTTCAATGTCTCCAACCGGGCCACTTTTTCGCGGCTCTTTGCCCGCGATTTCGGGGCAGCAGACATGCAGGAACGGCTCAAGCGCAATACGGTCGAGATGGTGCTGCGCTACGTGGTCAAGGCCGAGGCGCTGACGGAATAGCGCCACCGCCCGGGGCGCGAATGTTCCGCGCGCGCCTGCCCGCTCGCCGTTGCGCGGCTGTCGCCATGGCTCGGACACCGGGTCGAAGATGTCGAGCCGGCCAGCGCCAGGGCACCAGCGGCGAGAGGCAGGCTCCGCTTCCGTAAGACCGATGGAAGGCTGCAAGCGCTTCCGTCTTGCCTCCTCCGTTTTGCCTCCCCTCCCCATCGCCCCCATGCCCCCTGTTCCCAACCCGCATTGACCACACCCCCTCCTCTCGTTATTGTACGAACTAGTTAGTTCGTACTGGGCAAGCACCATGAAAACGTCCATTGCCACGGTGTCGATCAGCGGCGACCTGCGCGAGAAGCTCGAGGCCATTGCAGCGGCTGGGTTCGATGGGGTGGAAATTTTCGAGAATGATTTCCTGGCCTTTGACCGCAGCCCGGCCGAGGTGCGGCTCATGGCCGAGGATCTCGGTCTCGACATCACGCTGTTCCAGCCATTCCGCGATTTCGAGGGCCTGCCTGAGCCGCAGCGCCGTCAGGCTTTCGATCGGGCGGAACGAAAGTTCGACCTGATGCAGGCCCTTGGGGCACCGCTGATGCTTGTCTGTTCCAGCGTGGCGCCGGCCGCAATGGGTGGCATCGACCGCGCGGCGGCCGATTTTCGGGAGCTGGGCGAGCGCGCCGCAAAGCGTGGGTCGAAGGTGGGCTATGAAGCGCTGGCCTGGGGGCGGCACGTGAATGACCATCGCGACGCCTGGGAAGTCGTGCGGCGGGCGGATCACCCCAATGTCGGGCTGATCCTGGACAGCTTCCACAGCCTGTCGCGCCGTATCGATCCGGACACGATTCGATCCATTCCGGGCGACAAGATCTTCATCGTGCAACTGGCCGATGCACCGGCGCTGGACATGGACCTGCTCTACTGGAGCCGGCATTTCCGCAATATGCCGGGCGAAGGTGATTTGCCGGTGGTGGATTTTGCCCGGGCGGTCGCGGCGACGGGCTATACGGGGCCGCTGTCGCTCGAAATCTTCAACGACCAGTTCCGCGCCGGTTCACCGCGCACCATTGCGCTCGATGGCCATCGCTCGCTGACCTTCCTGATGGACCAGGTGCGCGAGGCCGAGCCGGCCATTGCCCCGACCCTGCCTGCCCTGCCCCGGCGCGTGTCGGTGAAGGGCGTAAGTTTCGTCGAGTTCACCGCCGATGAGAGCGAGGCGGAAACCCTGCGCTCCATGCTGGGCCAGCTCGGTTTTGCGCGGACCGGCCGGCACCGCAGCAAGAGCGTCGAGCGCTTCAGCCAGGGCGATATTAACATAGTCATCAATACCGAGCGCGAGGGGCTGGCCCATGCCGCCTATCTGACCCATGGCACTTCGGCCTATGCCATGGGCCTGCTGGTGGAGGACGCGCAGGCGACATTGGCCCGCGCCCAGGCGCTCGACGCGCAGCCCTTTGCGCAACGCGTGGCCCCGGGCGAACTGTCCATTCCGGCCGTGCGCGGCGTTGGCGGCGGCGTCATTTATTTCCTCGACGATCATTCCGACCTGGCCCGCGTTTGGGATGTTGAGTTCGAGGCGGCCCCGGCCGCCGGGGCGGGAGGTGCCGGCCTTGTGGGCTTCGACCACATCGCCCAAACGATGAATTACGAGGAAATGCTGACCTGGATATTGTTCTACCGCTCGATCTTCCTGGTCGACAAAGGACCGATGGTCGATGTGGTGGACCCCTCGGGCCTGGTGCGCAGCCAGGTAATCGAGAATGACGATGGCTCGCTGCGACTGACGCTCAACGGGGCGGAAAGCCACCGGACGCTGGCGGGGCATTTCATCGCCGAGACCTTTGGCTCGAGCGTGCAGCATATTGCCTTTTCGAGTGGCGACATCTTTGCCAGCGCGCGCGCCCTCAAGGCCAATGGCCTGGAGCCGCTGCAGATTTCGCGCAACTACTATGACGACCTCGCCGCACGGCTGGGCCTCGCGTCCGAGACCATCGCGCAATTGGCAGAACTCAATATCCTCTATGACCGGGACGCGGGCGGCGAATTCTTCCAGCTCTACACGCCCAATTTCGGCGAAGGCTTCTTTTTCGAGATCGTGCAGCGCAAGGGCGCCTATGCCGGCTATGGCGCGGTCAACGCGCCGTTCCGCATCGCAGCGCAGAAGCGCTCTATTCGTCCGGCGAACATCCCTGCCCGCTAGGTCCGAAAACCGGACTATCCGTTGGCATTGTCCGCCGGCTGGTGCGGCTGCGCCTGGTATTCGACGCCCAGTTCCTTGAGCGCGCGCCAGACGACGCGGCAGGGCTGCGGACGGTGACCGGGCACGATCAGGTCAAAGCGATCGGGAATACCGCCGACCCGCGCGACTTCCAGCTTGGCGCCGGTGTCGGAGACATTGCGAACGATGCAGGGCACGCTTGCGAACCCCATGGCGATGGTGGCCTGGATGTATGTATTGCGGCGCGGCGCGATACGACGTTCGAGGAGGAGCGGGGACCTGGCGGGACTGCGGGAGGGCGGCTGTGGCATGAGAGCAGGCTAACCTGCGGCCATTGCCGCCGCCTGAACGCGGTATCGACAAGTTTACGCATCTGACCTGCGGCTGCGGCCCGACCCAGGCGTAAACCATTTCTTCACGATAAGGCAGACAAGGCCGCCCCTGCCCGTTAAGGTTTCGTCAACCACGAGGAGGCGGCCATGCGGGTACCCAATGGCGGACAGGATCTGGAAGAGCGCCGCATCGTGCGCGAGGGCAAGCGCCTGGCCGAGGCCATGCTGGCCAATTATGTCGATCCGCCCTCCTTTTCGGTTCTCGGGCTTTTCGAGCAGATCAAGGGCTGGCGCCTTCAGGCATTGAGCGCGCTGCGCAACCTGTCCCTCAAATATTAGGGCGGCCTGCCGCCGGCCTGTTCATTGGCCCTAAATCCAATTCCCCATTGTCCCGACAATGCACTAGTGTCTCCGGGCGAGGAGGACGCATGCGCATATTGCTGGTGGAGGACAATGAGGATCTGGGCGAGGCGATCGAAAAGCGCCTGCGCTCGGCCGGCCATTCGGTGGAGTGGGTGCGCGACGGCGACGATGTGGTGCCGACGGCCGAGGCGGAACCCTTCGACGCCGTGGCGCTCGATCTCATGCTGCCGCATCGCGACGGCATCAGCTTGATTGCCGAACTGCGCAAGCGCAAGTTCAACGCGCCGATCCTGGTGATCACTGCGCGCTCGGAAATCGACGACAAAGTGAGCCTGCTCGACCTGGGCGCGGACGACTATCTGGTCAAGCCCTTCGACCTGCGCGAACTCGAAGCGCGGCTGCGCGCCCTGTTGCGCCGCACCGGAGGCCAGGCGTCCAGCACGGTGGGCGTGGGCAATCTGGAACTGGACCTGGCCGGGCTCAATGCCGCCGTCGATGGCAAGGCGCTGGAGCTGGGGCGGCGCGAATTCCGGCTGCTGGAAATCCTGGTCGCGCATGCCGGCAAGGTGGTCGCCAAGGAGCGGCTGATGAACCAGCTGTTCAATTTCGACGAATCCGTTTCGGTCAACGCGCTCGAGCTGCACATTTCTCGCCTGCGCAAGAAGCTCGAGAACGCCAATGTCGAGATCGGCACCATTCGCGGCGTCGGCTACATGATGCGGGTGATCGATGCGTAATCCCCATCCAGCGTTGCTCCCCAATTGACCGCCAAACGCTTTTCCTTGCGGCGCCGTATCTTTGCGCTGGCGGTGGCGCTGCTCATGCTCGCTGCCGTGGTGCTGATCATCTTCATCCGCGACTATGCCGAGCGCGCCTCCGACCGCGCCTTCGACAGGCTGCTCGCCGCTTCCGCCCTGACCATTGCCGGCGCCGTACAGGTCGAGAATGACGCTGTGGTAGTGGAAATCCCCTTTGCCGCCTTCGCCATGTTTTCGGGCCGTGACCGGGTGTTCTACGCCGTGGAAGACCCGGATGCGCGCACCGTGACCGGCTATGAAGACCTGGCGGCGCAGGTGGGCGAGACCGTTTCAGCCGAGCCGAGCTTTGTCGACATGCGCTATCGCGGCGAGACAGTGCGCGTGGCCAGCGTCGGCAGGCTGATTTCGACCCCCAGCGATACCGGCTGGGTCACCATCCATGTCGCCGAGACCCAGAACCAGCGCGAGGCGCTGTCCAACGAAATCCTCTCCAACGCCGTGTTGCCGGTTATTGCCCTCACCTTGCTGGCAGTGGGTCTGGTCTGGTTTGGCATTTCGCGCATGTTCGCGCCACTGACCGAACTGGAACACGAATTGCGGGCGCGGGCGCCCGATGATCTCTCCCCAATCACCGTGCCGGTGCCGGAGGAAGTCGACCACCTGGTTTCAGCGCTCAACGGCTTCATGGGACGGCTGCAAAAGGCCATGGAGCGGGTGAGCGGACTGGTGGCCGAGGCCGCGCACGAGGTGCGAACCCCCCTCGCCTCTTTGCGTGCCCAGGCGGAAGTGGCGATGGACGAGCAGGACCCGGACGCCCTGCGGCGGCGCGTCGGGCGCATCCATACCGGTGCGGTGCAGGCCAGCCAGCTGGTCAGCCAGTTGCTGATGGAAGCCACCATCTCTCATCGGATGGAGAACCAGGAAATTGAAACCACGACGCTGGCGGCGGTGATCGAGGACGTGCGGCAGAGGCTGGATCCCGAGCAGGCGCGCCGCCTGGTGATCGACCTGGCCGCGGACGCCGCGGTAGCCCAGTTGCGGGGAGACCGCGTGGCGCTGCGCGAGATGATGCGCAATGTGGTGGACAATGCGCTGGTCTATTCGGAGGCGTCTGTCGATATCGCCGGTCGCATCGAGATGGGATATCTGGTGGTGGAGGTCAGCGACAGGGGGCCGGGCATCGAGGAGAGCGAGAAGGCGAGCGTGCTGGAACGGTTCAAGCGCGGCAGGGCCAGCAATGGCAAGGTGGGGTCGGGGCTGGGCCTGTCCATTGTCGCGCGCGTGGCCGCGGCGCATCGGGGCACACTGACCCTTCTCGACCGATCCGGCGGCGGCCTCGTCGTGTCCATCGCCCTGCCACTGCTCCGCCGCTCGGCCGGCGCCGGCGGCTCGGGCGTCTTGCCGGTTATGGGTGCGCTGGTCGTGGTGGCTGCCCTCTGGGGATCGCCCGCACCTGCAGAGGCGGCCACGACCACTTACCCGGCTCCCGATGGGTCGAGCCAGACCACGCTGACCATTCTGGGTACGACCGACACGCCGCTCTTTGCCTATTTTGTCGCGGGCTTTCAGGCCCAGCGACCGGATGTGAGCGTGATCTACGAAGAGACCGACTCCTTGCCGCTCTATGAAGGGTTCCTGGCCGGCACGCTCGACCGGGCGCCGGACCTGCTGATCAGTTCGGCCTCTGACCTGCAGCTCAAGCTGGCCAATGACGGACATGCCCTGGCCTATGACAGCCCCTGGCTTTCCGGGCTTCCCGACTGGGCACATTGGCGCAGTGAAGTGTTCGGCTTCACCTTCGAGCCGGCCGTCATCATTTATAATCGCGACCTGATCGCCGACGACGAAGTGCCTCGCACGCACCTGACACTGGCGGAACTGCTCGAAACCCAGACCGAGCGCTTCCGCGGCAGGATCGCAACCTATGACATTGGGGTTTCCGGCGTCGGCTACCTTCTGGCCGCGCAGGACCAGACGATCTCATCCACCTTCTGGCGCCTGGCCAGCGCCTTTGGCCGGGTCAATGCGCAATTCTCGGGCTCCAGCCCGGCCATTCTCAACGGCGTGGCCGATGGCACGCTGGCGCTGGGCTATAATGTGCTCGGCTCCTATGCCTTTGCCCGGCAGGCCGAGGGAGCGCCGATAGAGATCGTGGTGCCCGACGACTATGTGCTGGTGCTGACCCGCTCCATGCTGATCCCGCGCGACGCACCCAATGCCGAGCTGGCAAAGGCCTTCGTGGATTTTGCCCTGTCGCCGGCTGGGCAGGCCATTGCCTCGGGCCCGACCGCCCTCGGTTCGGTGGTGCCGAATGGTTCGGGCGCATGGACCAGCGAAGCGATCGCGGCACGCGGACGCGGCGTCATCCAGCCCATTCCGCTCGGTCCGGGCCTTCTCGTGGCGCTGGACAGATTGCGGCGGCAACGCTTCCTCGACACCTGGCAGGAAATCGTCTCCCCTAAGCCCTAAGTCACGGCCCCTGACTTCGCCGCTCGGCATGGCCCGGTGACGTCAGGAGAAGATTTTCCCTCAATGCATGGCTGGGGTGAACAATCGACCCCTACCGATCCGGCAGGACGAGGTCCATCTATTGGGCATGGAAACGACCGGGATCATCCGGGTCGGACAGGAAGGATTGGAAAATGAGCACCCCGCGCAAGAACAAGTTCTTTGCGACCCTCGACACTTTTGCCACCGTGTTCGGCAGCGCTGCTGCTGTGTCGGCGGCGGTTGAAGCGGGACGGGCGCCCAAGGCCAAGCACCTGGACACCCTGGGTATCGACCCGGTCGCGTTCCGCAACATCGGCAAGCTCTAAGCTCCGCTCTTCCCGGCGTTGAGCATAGGCAGGCAATGGGGCTCAGGCCCTCCCTCCGGAAGCCCCACGCCACAGGCCGATATGACAAAGCCCGACTGCCAGGCTCCTCCCTGGCAGTCGGGCTTTTCGCATTTTTCGCGCGCGCCTGAACGCGAGGTGAAAGCCAATCTCATCCCGGGTTCAAGCATCATGGCGAATAAGGCGGTCATCGAAAACAAGCCGGGTTACCCCAACCCGCTGATGAGGAGACCGACCATGAATACCATCGAACTCCGCGCCATGAGCGCTGTCGCCCTGACCCTCGGCGCCCTGCTCGCCATGATCCCGATGGCACCCAGTGCTGCCATTGCGGATGACGACGACATTATCTGCTTCGAGTATTCATTGCCCAATGGGCAGGACGAACTCGAATGCGATACGCGCGGCAACTACAAGGCCGAGTGCAAGCTGACTGACCCCGAGAACACCACGGATTTCTGCCAGGATATCAATTCGGCCTTTGAGGGCCGGGACGAGGCGCCGCAGTCGCTATCCGGCGGTGGCGGCGGCCCGGTCGATCCAGTGCCGCCGTCACGGCCACTGGGGCTGGTTTCCCGCTGATCCAACCCGGGCGTCTCTCCGCGGCCGCGTTCAGGCCGCGGAGAGATCGAAGTGTTCTGGCTAGTCCTCGTCCGCCGCGAGCTGGCTCAGGACCTCGCCCTTGCCGCGCATGCGCAGATAGAGCGGGATCAGCACGGCGGCGGCCGCAACCAGGTAAAGGCCGATGGCCAGCGGCGAATGCACCAGGATCATCGGGTCGCCCTGGCTGATCGCCAGCGCGCGGCGCAATTGCTGCTCGGCCAGCGGCCCGAGAATGAGGCCGATCACAACCGGCGCGATGGGATAGCCGAAGCGGCGCAGGACATAGCCCAATATGCCGAAGCCCAGCAGCATCATCAGCTCGAACGAAAAGTGGATCGGCCCCAGGGTCCCCGACATGGCGCCATTGGCCCCAAGCGTGCCGAGCGTGGCAAAGAGCAAGATGCCCGCATAGAGCCAGGGCTTGGGAATGGTGAGGAGCTTAACCCAGAGACCGATCAGCGGCAGGTTGAGCACCAGAAGCATGAAATTGGCGACGAGCAGGCTGGCAATCAGCGCCCAGACCAGCGGCGCATTGCTGGTGAACAGCAGGGGGCCGGGCTGCAGGCCGAACTGCTGGAAACCGGCCAGCATGATGGCGGCGGTTGCTGAGGTCGGCAGGCCCAGTGTCAGCAGCGGCACCAGGGTACCGGCGGCGGAGGCATTGTTGGCGGCCTCCGGTCCGGCCACGCCCTCGATGGCGCCCTCGCCGAATTCCTCGGGATGCTTGGAGAGACGGCGCTCGGCGGCATAGGAGAAGAAGGTGCCGATCTCGGCGCCGCCGGCGGGCATTGCGCCGATCGGGAAACCGATGAGTCCGCCGCGCAGCCAGGCGGGCCAGGAGCGCTTCCAGTCCTGCACGGTCATCCAGATCGAACCCTTGACCGCGATGATCTCGTCCTTGACGTTGGCGGCGGTGGCCGCGATGGCAAGGGTCTCGCCGATGGCAAATAGCGCCACCGCCAGGGTGGTCACCTCGATCCCATCGAGAAGATCGGGAACGCCGAAGGAAAGGCGCGCCTGGCCGGTCTGCAGGTCGATGCCGATGACCCCCAGGCCCAGCCCGATGAACAGCGCGGTGATGCCGCGCAGCGGACTGTCGCCAAAGGCGGCCGAAACGGTCACGAAGGCCAGGACCATCAGCGCAAAATAATCGGCCGGACCGAAGGCGATGGCGATGCGGACCACCCAGGGGGCGACAAAGGCCAGGGCCAGCGTGGCGATCAGGCCTGCTACAAAGGAGCCGATGGCCGCCGTGGCAAGGGCTGGACCACCCCTGCCCTTGCGCGCCATCTTGTTGCCCTCGAGTGCGGTGACGATAGAGGCACTTTCGCCTGGCGTATTGAGCAGGATGGAGGTCGTCGAGCCGCCATACATGCCGCCATAATAGATGCCGGCGAACATGATCAGCGAGCCGGCAGGGTCGAGGCGGTAGGTAACGGGCAGCAACAGCGCCACGGTGAGCGCCGGGCCGATGCCGGGCAGAACGCCCACGGCGGTGCCCAGGGTCACGCCGATAAAGGCATAGATGAGGTTCTGCCATTGCAGCGCGGCCGCGAGGCCGTTGGCGAGAAGGCCGAATGTGTCCATGGTCGTGCTACCCGATCAGGGAATGAGGCGCTCAAGCGGGCCGGTGGGCAGCGAAAGCTGCAGTCCGCGAGCGAAGATGAACCAGATGACGAAGGCGAAAGCCGTGCCGCACAGGAAGGTGAACCACAGCGGACCGCGCCCGAAGGCCTTGGTGGTGCAGGCCACCAATACGCCGGTGCCGATGGAAAACCCGGCCCAGGAGACCAGCGTGATCTGTCCCAGCAAACCGGCAATGACCCAAAGGACGGGCCCGTAATTATCCCGGGTGCGGGCGGGGAAATTTCCGCGCCAGGCGGAAATGGCGGTGCCGATGGAGAGAAGGAACAGCCCGGCCGCAATGCCATAGGGGAAGACCTGGGGCCCGACCCGCGCCTGCAGCGGCGGCAGGCGCATGGTGCTGGTCTGCCAGAAAATGACGAGGGAGATGGCCAGCAGGATCACGGCAATGACAAGCGCCGCCCCATCGGGGCGGCGCTGAAGGTTGGTGCCGGAACTCATTGCACCAGGCCGATGTCTTTGAGAACGGCGGTGGTCGATTCGATATCCTTGGCAAGCTGGGCATCGAAATCGGCGCCGGACATGTACATGTCCTGCCAGCCATTGGTTTCCATGATCGACTTCCAGGTGTCGGACGACGCCATCTTTTCGATGTCGGCCGTGATCGCGGCCTTCTGTTCATCGGTGATGCCGGGAGCCGCGGCGACCATACGCCAGTTCTCCACATTCACGTCGACATTGGATTCCTTGAGAGTCGGAATGCCGTCGACTTCATCGGCGCCGGTCACGGCCAGGGCACGCAGCTCGCCGGCAGCGATCTGCGATTCGAATTCGCCATATCCCGAGATACCGACGGTAACCTGGCCGCCAAGCACGGCCGCGAGGGCCTCGCCACCGCCCGAATAGGCGATGTAGTTGACCTGGGTCGGATCAACACCAACGGCCTTGGCGATGAGACCAGCCGCAATGTGGTCGACGCCACCGGCCGAACCACCGGCCCAGGCAACGGCGCCCGGATCGGCCTTGAGCTTGGCCACCAGGTCATCCATGGTCTGGAGTTCGGAATTGGCGGGCACCACGATCACGTCCGATTCACCGATCAGGCGGGCGATCGGGGTGACGTTCTCAAGCGTGACGGGCGACATGTTGGTCAGGATAGCGCCGACCATCACGTAGCCGCCCACGATCAGAGCGTTGGGGTTGCCGTTTTCCTGGGTGGCAAACTGGGCAAGTCCGATAGTGCCACCGGCACCGGGGACGTTGGTCACCTGCACATTGCCCGAAATGCCTTCCTCGGTCAGGGCCTGCTGCATGGAGCGGGCCGTCTGGTCCCAGCCACCACCGGGCGAAGCCGGCGCCATGATGGTGTAATCGGCCGCATAAGCGGGAATGGCAATGGCGCTGGACACCAGCGCCGCGAGAAGCAGCTTGTTCATAGATCCTCCCTAGAACAATTGCGAACGTCGTTGCGTCCGTATCCGGGAGCTTAGGCCCGCTCCCTGTCACTGTCCTGTCACGGAGGCTACGCCTTTCGGATGGGCGTGGGCAAGGTTCCTGTGCTGGGCTTCACGCGGTGCAAGAATGCCCACAATGCCGTCCCCCGCCTGTCCAGAGGACCAGTTGCAGCGGGCTCCATGAGTTGTACGGGCGTCGACTGGCCCTCGGGTCATGCCCGAGGGCGGCGCGGTGATTGCAGCGTGAGCAAGGTTTATCCGAAACTCGGCAAGACCAATCCCGGTGCGCTGGTGGAGACACATGTGCCAGCGTCGAATCGCCGGCGTTCATTCGGGGCGATGGAGACGGGGATGGATTTGCCGTCCCACTCCAGGCGTCCCGTCACCGTGCGGCTGGTGAGGCCGACGATTTCGAGAAGAGCGCCGGAGCGGTCGGTTACGACGCGAATGCCGGCCGGAAAGCGGCCGAGCAGTCCGCCGTCGCACCAGATCTCGCTGCCCTCCTGCGTATTGACGAGCTCGAATTCCACCCCATCGACCCGGCGTCCATAGGCGGTTTCCCAAGCTTCGTATCGGTGCGTTGCAGGCTTCGGCAATAATCCGGTGAACCACAATGCCCCCTCCGGCCGCGGCAGGATGCCGGAGAGGCGCTCGATGAAGTCGAGCAGGCACAGGATGGAGGGGGAGTACTTTTCGGTGAAGCCGGCCGCGCCTGTATAGGGGTTAAGCGTCTGCGGAAACCGGTCGGTGGCAAAGAGGGCAGACAGGGTCGGCTGCAGGATCCAGCTCAGTTCCACATGACGTCCATGGTGCTCGAACGCGTGGGGCGCGCGGATGAGACTGAGGACGTTCGTCGGCCCGTTCCAACTGTTCTGGCCGAAATTGGGGTCGAAGCGGGGATCGTCGAGCGCCATCGAAGTCACGGGGAATTTGGCAAAGAATTTCCGTGTGTTGAGCAGGTATCGCTCGAGTGCTTTGGCAAAGTTGTCCGCATCTCCGATCTCGCAGGCCAGCACCCGCAGAAGGTTGTCGGACTGGATGCGGACGACGCGGCCATGGCGGTCGCGGTCGTAGAAGAAGCCATCTTCGGGATCGTAGCACTGCGCATAGAGCGCGGCACGACTTGCTCCGGCCTTGAGCCGCCAGGCATTGGCGTCGCCGCCCAGATGGTCGGCAATTGCGCCGAGATAGTCGCGCTGGCAGGCGACATTCGCCGTCAGATCCGGGGCGATGAAGGGCAGGATCGGGTTGTCCAGATCATAGCGCGTGGGGTCATTGCCAAAGGGGCTATCGGGCACATGCCAGAAGCGCGACGACAGATCGTGGCCGGTGTCATAGGTCGAAAAGGCCTCGACGGCGCCGGTGCCCAACGTGTTGCGATAGCGTGCGAGCCAGGCGTCGTAACGCGACATGGCGCCGAACATCTGGCTCAGCCAGTCATCGTCCAGCCTGTTGAGCCGGAAGTGGTTCCAGACCGAGCGCGCCAGCGGGGTCACCAGCTGGATCTGGTTGAAGGCCGGCCCCTGTGGGGTGACCTTGTAGGGGAAAAGGCCATCCTCGCGCTGGAAGCGGGCGAAGGCCGAATAGGTCGCCGTGGTGATCGAGGGCAGGAAGCGGCTCAGCAGCTCGGCATTGATGGTGCCGGTGCTTTCCAGCCAGCAGCCGTGATAGATGCCCCCCTCGTGAAGGATCGGCGTCTCGTCCGCTGCCGGTGCGATGCAGTCGAAAAGCTCGCGCACGGCGTCATAGTAGCGCTCAGTCAGCCGGTCGGCGCTGGAGACGAAGCGCACGCCGGAGCGCTGCCACTCGGCCAGCAGGGTGGCGTCGGCGGGCTTGGCGAGCGGGCCGACTTTTTCGGCGACATCGGTCGCCCGCAATTGCTCAAGCAGTGGAGGGATCACGTCGACGCCTCGATGCGCAGGCCCTCGGCGTTGAAGAAATGCGCGTCAGCGGCCTTCAGGCCAAGAGAGACCGTGTCGCCACGCTTGTGCTGCGCATTCCCGGGCGCCTGGGCCATCAGCGTCTGGCCACTGGGCAGCGCGACATAGACGAAGAGTTCGCTGCCCAGATATTCGACGAGGGTGATGGTGCCCTCGACGGCAATGTCGCCTTGCGTGTCGATCGTCAGATGCTCGGGGCGGATGCCGACGGTCACGCCGCCGGTCGTGTTGAGCGGGGTTGCCAGAGTGCCGATGCCGGCAAGCTCGATCCCCTGCCCCGAGGTCGTGCCCTTGAGCAGGTTCATCTTGGGTGAGCCGATGAAACTGGCGACGAAGAGGTTGCGCGGATTGTTGTAGAGCTCGAAGGGCGTGCCGACCTGTTCGAGATTGCCTTTGTTGAGAACGGCGATGCGCGTGGCCATGGTCATGGCCTCGGTCTGGTCATGCGTCACATAGATCATGGTCGTACCCAGCCGGTTGTAGAGGCCGGCCAGTTCGACGCGCATCTGCACACGCAGCTCGGCATCGAGGTTGGACAGGGGCTCATCAAACAGGAACAGTTGCGGCTCGCGGACGATGGCGCGGCCGATGGCGACGCGCTGCTTCTGTCCGCCCGAGAGCTGGCGTGGCTTGCGTTCGAGCAATTCCTCGATCTGCAGGATGCGGGCGGCATCGGCGACACGGCGGGCAATCTCGTCCTTGGGCATGCGCAGGTTTGAGAGGCCGAAGGCCAGGTTCTTGCGCACACTCATATGCGGATAAAGCGCGTAGGATTGGAACACCATGGACAGGTTGCGCTGGCTGGCCGGCAGGTCGTTGACCACGCGATCCCCGATGGAAATCGTGCCGTCGGTGATCTCTTCGAGACCCGCAATCATACGGAGCAGCGTGGACTTGCCGCAGCCCGAGGGGCCGACCAGCACGAGGAATTCGCCGGACTGGACCTCGAGGTCGATGCCGTGAACGACTTCGAAACCGGCATAGGCCTTGCGAACTTCGGAAAGGGTAACAGATGCCATGTCTACCTCGGCCAGGAAAAGTGTTGTTTGGAGCACGAAAGGCCCCCTCTCCCTCTGGGGGAGAGGGTTGGGGTGAGGGGGCCTTTTGGCAAGCGCCGTGACAAAGGCCCCCTCACCCGGCGCTGCGCGCCGACCTCTCCCCCACAGGGAGAGGTGAAAAACTGCGGACGTCCGCTCATTTCAACCCGCTCATCGCGATTCCGCGGATGATGAGCCGCTGGAAGACGAGGAAGAACAGGAGGATGGGCAGGATAGAGAGGATCGACATGGCGAACATCGGCCCATACTGGCTGACGCCGTCGGTGCTGATGAAGCTGCGCAGCGCCAGGGGCACGGTGTAGTCCTTCATGTCATTGAGATAGACCAGCGGCCCCAGGAAATCCTCCCAGGTCCAGATGAAGGAGAAGATCGCTGCGGTCGCCATGGCGGGCAGGCTCAACGGCATGATGATGGCCCAATAGATCTTGAACGGCGAGCACCCGTCGATCATCGCTGCCTCGTCCAGTTCGCGCGGCAATTGGCGGAAGAACTGGATCATCAGGAAGATGAAGAAGGCGTCGCCGGCCAGGAATTTCGGCACGATCAGCGGCAGGTAGCTGTCCACCCAGCCCAGATTGAGAAACAGGATGTACTGAGGGATGAGCACCACGTGATAGGGGATCATCAAAGTCATCATCATCAGCGCGAACCAGATGGTCTTGCCGGAAAATTCCAGCCGCGCGAAGGCATAGGCCGCGAAGGAACACGAAACCACATTGCCGACCACCGAGAGCACGGTGACGACGGTGGAATTCCAGAAAAAGGTGGTGAAGCTCACCGGCAGGGCGTTCCAGCCCTTTGAATAGTTCTCCCAGTGGAACTCGCTGGGCCAAAGGCCCAGATCGCCGAAAATCTGGTTATCCGGCTTGAGCGAGGCCGCCAGCATCCAGAGCAGCGGATAGACCATGACCAGCGAGGTCAGGATCAG
The DNA here is from genome assembly GCF_019504385.1 of Devosia salina. Classification (NCBI taxonomy): domain Bacteria; kingdom Pseudomonadati; phylum Pseudomonadota; class Alphaproteobacteria; order Hyphomicrobiales; family Devosiaceae; genus Devosia; species Devosia salina. The sequence continues at coordinate 1,193,862 of NZ_CP080590.1, read as the reverse complement.
GAAGACATGCTTGAGAATGGCCAAGCGTCGCGCCCGCCTGGCCTTCTCCTGACGATAGGCATGGGCGATTTCGGCGGTGGACTGGCCGGGCATGGTGGTGGTGGTCATCTTGTCTCTCCCCCAGCGCGGTGCTGCTCCCTCCCCCCTTGAGGGGGAGGGATGGGGTGGGGGGTGTCGGCGTTTCCGCGAGTGCAAGGCGGGTTGATCGCCAATGCTCCGACACCCCCACCCTCGGTCCCTCCCCTCAAGGGGGAGGGATGCAACGGAGCCGATAGTTCAAAGGTCATTTGAAGCATCATCAGCCCCTCTCGTTCTCGTAGTGGACCCAGTATTTTGAGGTCCAGAAGGCGATGGCGGTGAAGGCGGCGATGATCAGCAACAGCACCCATGCCAGCGCCGAGGCATAGCCCATGCGCAGGAAGCTGAAGGCCTCGTTGTAGAGATAGACGGTGAAGAACAGGAGGCTATCGAGCGGCGCGCCCGAACCACCGGAGATGATGAAGGCACCCGAAAAGCTCTTGAAGGCCTCGATCATCTGCAGAACGAGGTTGAAGAATATCACCGGGGCCAGCAGCGGCACGGTGATGGCGAAAAACTTCTTCACCGGCCCCGCCGCGTCGATTTCGGCGGCTTCGTAAAGCTCCTGGGGAATGGCGCGCAACCCCGCGAGAAAGATCAGCATGGGTGAACCGAACTGCCAGATGGCGAGCACGATGAGTGTCCAGAGCGAGAATTTGGGGTCGGCCAGCCAATAGGGTCCGTCGCCACCAAACAGGCGCAGGATGGAATTGATCACCCCGTCATAGTTGAAGAGCTGGCGCCAGAGAATGGCCACGGCGATGGAGCCGCCGAGAATGGATGGCAGGTAGAACAGCGCCCGATACCAGCCGATGGCACGAATGCCCTTGTCGAGCGCCATGGCGACGCCGAGCGCGAAGATCAGTTTCAGCGGCACTGATATGACCACGAACTGGAATGTGACCTGCAGCGCCTTCCAGAAGCGCTGATCGAACTGGACCATGTAGGCGTAATTGTCGAGGCCGATCCATTGGGGCGGGCGCACGACGTTGTACTTGGTGAAGCTGAGATAGAGCGAGGCCAGGATCGGCCCGATCGCCAGCAGGAAGAAGCCGATTAGCCAGGGCGAGAGAAAGGCGTAGCCTGCAAGATTGCGGCGGAAGAATTTTTGCACGCGCGGCTCCAGTCGAAAACCAACCCGTCAGGGCAAGATAGGCCGGGATGCAGCACCTGTCGTGACCAATGACAGGTGCCGCCTCGTCCCGGGGAGAATATCCGCCGCCCCACGGGAGAGAGGGCGGCGGACCGGGTCAGCAGGCCTATGCGCGTGCCAGGATTGCGCGGGCCTGATTGAGGAAGTCGGATGCGACCTCCGGGATCGAGCGCTCGCCGAGCAACACGTTGACCGCCAGCCGTTCGAAGGTCTGCTCGACCTCATTGGAGCCGCTGGGGGGCGGCGGCGGCAGCACGGCGGTCTTGCCCTGGATCTTGTCGAAAAATTCGACCGAGAGAGCTTCGACTTCGGTCAGCTTTGGCTGGAGCGCCTCACGCACCTCGCTCTGGCTCGGGATACCGCGTTCCAGACCCAGCACCGCCGTCATGTCGAGATCGTTGACGAAGGCGCTCATATAGGCCGTCGCCGCCTCGGGATTGGCGCTGTCGCGAGTGAGGCAGACGAACTGGCTGGGCTGAACGATGGAGCCGGGCACCATGTCGGGGGTGTTCGGATACATGGCGGCGCCCAGCTTGTCCTGCATCAGGCTCTGAACACCGACCAACTGGTTGGACCAGAGATAGGTCATGGCCGTCTTGCCGGTGACGACGCCCATCTGCGCCAGGTCGGAAACGCCAGCCAGGCTGGCGCTTTCCGGTCCCGGCGGGGTGCCGCCGGCATTGCGGATTTTCTCCCAGGTCGACCAGTATTCCTCGACGATTTCCTGGGTGGGGCCATAGGAACCGTCCTCATTGAACAGCATGGCCCCCTTCTGCACCACGAAATCCGAGAAGTTCTGATAGTCGGCGGTGTTGTCGTCGGTGCCCGGAACGCCAGTGGCTTGCTTGATGGCGGCGGCAAACTCGGCCAGTTCGTCATAGGTATAGCCATAGGGGTCGAAGGTTTCGCCCGGGACAATCCCGGCTTCCTCGAACAGGCGCGTATTGAACATAGCCATGTGGCTATTGGCGCCGATGGAGAGGGCATAGAACTTGCCATCGACGGTGCCCGCATCGATGGCGCTCTGGTCCATCTTGGAAATGTCGAGGCTCTTGCCGACATAGTCGTCGAGCGGAACAATGGCGCCATTGGCGATGTATTCGAACAGCACGCCATAGCCCTGCTGGATCACGTCGGGCATGTTGCCACCGGCGATCTGGGTCGTCAGCTTGGTGAAATAGTCTGCAAAACCAAGAGTTTCGCCGGTGACGTGAATGTCGGGATTCTTCTGGTTGAAGATGTCGATCACCGCAAAGGTGCGCTTATCGCGCTCGGGATTGCCCCACCAGAAGTGACGGATTTCCGTGCTCTGAGCGAAAGCCGGACGGCCGATGGCCGCCAGGGCCAGCACCGAGCCCGACGCCCCCAGAAATGTTCTTCTTGTCAGTTTGCTCATCGTTGTTCCTCCCTTGAGCATTCCCTCGTTGAGCGGTGCCGGGTCCTCGACCGGCATCGCCATTGCTCCACTGACTTACGTACCTCGCAGTACGGGCCAGCAAATTCTTCGCCCTATCGTCGCCTAGCCATTTGCGGCAATCGGGGCCTTGTGCGGCATGACGATCCGCCGCCGCTCGGGCGTCAGCCGCGCCAGAAGCGCAGCACTCGGGATCATGTCGTGCCGGAAATACCCCCAGCTGGGGCCGTAGCGATAAACTGTCATGCGCCGCTGGCCCGGATTGGTGCGCCGCGCCGAGCCATGCATGATGGCATCGACGAACATGAGCGCGTCGCCGGCCTTCAGATGCACCTCCACCGCGCCGGCAATGCCATCGACCGAGGATTGCTCTTCGCGCTTGTCCACGGCGACCGTCTGCGGGTGGCGCAGATTGGATTTGTGGCTGCCGGGAATGACCATGGTGGCGCCGTCACCGGGGCCGATATCGTTGAGCGCCACCAGCACATTGACCTGGCCGCAGTGGAATTTGCCCGCATGGAAGCGGTATTGCGTGCGGATGGTGCCGACATGGCCGCCCGAATGCAGGCGCAGGGCCTGACCCGGGCCACGGACCGAGGCGAAGCATTCATCGATGAAGGCGGGGCCATGATGGCCGTCGAAGTTTTCGGGATCGTCCGAGCCGATGAAGTGCACCGCCTTGGCGAACCATGACGGGTGATCGATCATCTCTTCCCAGACGGGGCCGGCCTCGTAGACCTGCTGCAGGACCAGACCTTCCTGCCGGTCGGGATTGTTGTAGAGGCGCAGATGGCCGTCCCACCCGTCGCCGACGAAATCCTGATGCTGGTCGAGCGTGGCGTTGCAGGCCGCCACCTGCTGAGGCGACAGCGCGTCGGGGATGACGAGATATCCATTGAGGTCGAACAGATAACGTTCGAGTTCGGTGCAGGCCGCACCGGATCCGGTCTCCATCCCATCCTCCCGCTACGCCCCCCAATCGGGGTCGCTGTCACAAGCGCGGTGCTGCTGGGAAGGATCGTCCCGCCAACCGCGACCGCACGGTTGCAATCGTTTTGCGGGCAACTCAGAAGGTCGATACGAGCAGCTGTCCGTTGGTTAGTATCGGTCAGACAGCAGACGTACCGCGTAGCTCACGCTTTACCACATACCCTGGCTGGGCCCTTGGGCCCATGACGTGTCTCCGGCCGTTCCTGAGAGGTTGTCCCCGCTCAGATTGGCGACAAGATCACAATTGCTTCCATACAAGTCAATAGGCTTGACGGCGTCGCCGCGGGGTCGCTGCGGCCGAAAACGATACCGCCCCCGAGCATCCCGCCAGCTGCGCTTCTCCCCCCTGTGCATAACCGCCTCGAAACGAAGCAATTTTTTGCGCAATGGCGGGCAAGAACGCATTCCTGCGCTTTGAGCCGATGGACGCCCGATGCTACGGGGAGCGCCATGAATTTCCTTGTCCGCTTCCTGCCCAACATGGTCACCGTAAGCCCCCTCGAGCGGCTTCGCGCGACCCTGGGCGCCTTTCTCGGTATCCTGATCACCGCCGGCGTCACTGCACTGGCACTGGGACAAGGTCCGGAACTGCCCCTGCTGATGGCCCCGATCGGCGCGTCGGCCGTGTTGCTGTTTGCCGTTCCCTCCAGCCCGCTGGCGCAACCCTGGTCGATACTGGCTGGCAATTGCATCGCAGCGGTGGTGGGGGTCACGGCCGCGCAATGGCTCGGGCCGACCCCGGTGGCAGCGGCCCTTGCGGTGTCGATCAGCATCGGGCTGATGCTTTCGTTCAAATGCCTGCATCCGCCGAGCGGCGCCGTGGCCCTCACCGCCGTCATTGGCGGGCCGGCCATCACCGGGCTCGGCTATGGATTCGTCGCCTGGCCGGTCGCGATCAATTCGCTGCTGCTGCTGCTCGCCGCCATGGCCTTCAACCGCCTGACCGGCAAGGACTATCCGCACCGGCCGGCCCCTGCCCCGGCTGCAGAAGCCAAGGTGATCCCCTTTGCGCCAAAAGTAAGCCTTGGCATTTCGGTCGAGGACCTCAAGCTCGCCATCGAGGAGCGGGACGAAGTGGTCAGCGTGGATCCGGTCGATCTCGAACAGATGCTGGAGCGCGCGGCCCTCCTGGCGTTTGCGCGTCGCTCGGGCGGCATTACGGCCGGCATGGTCATGACCCGCGAGGTCATTAGTGTACAACCCGGGACGTCGCTGCGCGTTGCCCTGCGCACCATGCGTGCCAATGGGGTCAAGGCCCTGCCCGTGGCCGACATGGCCGGGCATGTGGCCGGCATCCTGACCCAGACGGACCTGCTCGAGAAGGCGGAATGGGGACCCGCACATGCCTCATCGGGGCTGGGCTGGCGCCTGCGCTCCATGTCCAATTCCGACCGGCCCTTGCGCGGCCGGGTCCGTGACGTGATGACCACCCAGGTTGCAACCGTCTCCGAAGCGATGCCGATCGCGCTGGTGATCAAGCTGATGCTCGATACCGGCCACCATCATCTGCCGGTCGCCGCGGATGACGGCACTCTCAGGGGCATGGTCACCCAGGCCGATCTGATCGCCGCCCTGTTCGGCGCCGACACCAAGGAACTGGCGCAGATCGCCTGAGCGCTCGCCAAGGCGGCCTCAGACGGCCCTGCCCGTCTCGCCGTCGAACAGATGTACGCGATCGGGCGCGATGGTGAGGGCGATCTGATCGCCCGCCCGCAGGTCGCTGCGGCCGGTGACGACGACGGTCATTTCCGCCGCGCCCGACGTCGTCACATAGGTCAGCGAACCGGTGGATTCGACAACCGCCACCGGCAGGGTCAGCGGCGCCTCGAGAGGATTGCAGGCCACCAGATGCTCAGGGCGCAGGCCCACCAGCACCTTGCGGCCGGCCTCCGCCGCGCGGCCAAGGGGAATTGGCCTTGTGCCGGGGAGATCGAGTGCAACGCTCTGCCCGTCCGCGCCAATCCTGCCGTTCACGAAGTTCATGGCCGGCGAGCCGATGAAGCCGGCGACGAAGCGGGTGGCCGGGCTATCATAGAGTTCGAGCGGGCTGCCCTGCTGTTCGATCACGCCATCGCGCATGACCACCACGTGGTCGGCCATGGTCATGGCCTCTATCTGGTCGTGCGTCACATAGACCGAGGTGGCGCCGAGCCGGTCGTGCAGGGCGCGGATTTCCTTGCGCATATGAACGCGCAGGGCGGCGTCGAGATTGCTCAGCGGCTCGTCGAACAGGAAGGCCTTGGGATGGCGGATGATGGCGCGCCCCATGGCCACGCGCTGGCGCTGGCCCCCCGAGAGTTCACGGGGGTAGCGATGCAGCAATTGCGACAGGCCGATGGTCTTGGCCACCTCTTCGGTGGCCCGCTTCATCTCTTCGCGGGACACGCGTTTCAGGCGCAGCGAATAGGTCAGGTTCTGCTCGACAGTCATATGCGGATAGAGCGCATAGGACTGGAACACCATGGCGACGTCGCGCTTTCGCGGCGGCACGCCATTCATCACGTCGCCGGCAATCTTCATGGTGCCGCCGGTGATGCTTTCCAGCCCCGCCAAGGAACGCAGCAGGGTGGACTTGCCACAGCCCGAGGGTCCGACCAAGGCCACGAACTGGCCCTTGGGGATGGTCAGGTCGATGTTCTTGAGGGCGTGGAAGCTGCCATAGTGCTTGTCGATGCCGATGAGTTCGATCTGCGGTTGGGCACTCATTTGAGGGCTCCCGAGGTTAGGCCGGCGACGATGCGGCGCTGCAGGATGACGAAGGCGGCCAGAATGGGCGTCACATAGATCGTGGCGTAGGCCATGATGTTGTTCCATTCGGTGGTGTTGGGACCCATGAAGGCGTTGAGCCCCACCGATGCGGGCTGCAGTTCGACGGCAGGAATCATCGACTTGGAATAAACGAACTCGCCAAAGGCCTGCATGAAGATCAGGATGGCCGAGACCAGGATACCGTTGCGGGCCAGCGGCAGCACGATGGACCAGAAGGCCCCGGCCCGTGAATTGCCGTCCACAAGGGCTGCCTCCTCGAGTTCGGCGGGAACGCTCATGAAACTCGCCCGCACCAGGACCACGAAGAACGGCATGGACTTGGCGGTGATGGCCAGGACCACTGCAAGCTGCGGATGGTTGAGCAGGCCAAGTTGCGCAAAGCCGACGAAGATCGGGGTGATCATCAGCGATGCCGGCAGCACCTGCAGCATCAGCACCAGGAACAGCGCCACGTCGATCCAGATATTGCGATAACGCGCCAGCACATAGGCGCAGCCGGTGCCCAGAATGGCGGTCAGCGCCATGGTGCCGAAGGCGATTATGGTCGAATTCCAGAGAAAGCGCCCCATGCCGCGCAGTTCCCAGACATAGGAGAATACGCCCCATTGGGGATTGGCGGGCACGAGGCCGGGCGGGGTGGCAAAGATCTCCGAACCTGTCTTGAGGCTGGTGACATACATCCAGTAGAGCGGGAAGAGATAGAGCGCCGCCAGGGCCAGGGCGACCAGCAGCAGCAGGCGTTGCATCCAGATCTGGGTCATCCGCGCACCTCGTGACGGGTCGAGCGCACATAAATGATCGAGGCGATCATCACGACGGCGATCATGACCACGGAAATGGTCGAGCCCTTGGCGAAGTCATACTGCCGGAACGACTGCTCCCAGGCCCAGTACTGGGCGACATTGGAGGAATTCGCCGGCCCGCCGGAGGTGATGGCGGCGAAGAGGTCGAACTGCTGCAGGGTGAAGATCAGCCCCAGAGAGATAACCGCGCCGATTGTCGAGCGCATCATCGGCAGCGTCATGGTCCAGAAGCGCTGCCAGGAAGTGGCGCCGTCCAGTTCGGCAGCTTCATAGAGATCGCGCGGTATGCCGGCCAGGCCCACGGCCAACAGGATCATGTTGAAGGCGGTGCCGAGCCAGATATTGGCGATAATCACGGCCCAGAGCGACCAGTTGGTGTCCGAGCGCCAGAAGATGTTCTCCGAGATGATGCCGAGGGCTTTGAGCACATAGTTGAGGACGCCGAAATCGCCGGCAAGGATCCAGTTCCAGATGGCGCCCACTACCAGGCCCGGCATCACCCAGGAGGCCAGGAACAGGCCGCGGATATAGGATGCCCCGGGGAATTTCTGCGTGAAGAACAGCGCCAGCCCGAAACCGAGGAGAAACTGCCCGGCAATCGAGCAGACCACGAATACGGCGGTGTTGCGCATGATCGGCCAGGTTTCGGGCGCGCTGAACACGGCGATGTAGTTCTTCAGACCCACCCATGGGCGGGCGAACGTCCCGAGGCTGAACATGTCAACCTCCTGAAAACTCATCACCACGTTGTAGATCAGCGGCAGGCCGGAGAGCGCAAGGAGGAACAGCAACGGCACCGCGACCAGCACGATGTCGAAGCCCTTGCCGTCGCGCAGGCTGGAAAGCAGGCGGGTCAACGCACCCTCCCCTGGAACAATGAGAAAGTGCTGCCCGGTTGCCCGGGCAGCCAGTCGTCGGGAGGGATCAGTTGCCCAGGATGCCGCCGATGGTTGCGGCGGCCTGGTCGAGCGCGGCCTGCGGCTCGGTCTGGCCGGTCAGGGCCTGCTGGATGGCGTCCTGAATGGCTTTGGAAATCTTGGGCCATTCCGGATGCGGGCCACGCGCCTGGGCATATTGGAGCTGCTCAAGGAAGACTTTGAGCGCGGCATCCTTCAGGGCGACGCCGGTCTCCGGCAGTCCGATATCCGAGCGGGCCGGAAGCTGGCCGAATTCGGGGAACAGGCGATCGTCCTGGCTGGCGAAATATTCCAAGGCCTTGAAAGCTTCGTCAGGGTGCTGGGTCGAGGCAAAGATCGCCCAGTTGAAGTCGCCCATGGCCGAGGAGCGCGTGCCGCCCTCGGTTTCGGTGGGCAGGAGCGCGACGCCCCAGTCGAACTTGGCTTCTTCGAGCATGCGGTTAAGTTCCCACGGGCCGGAGATGACCTGGGCCGCATTGCCCGAATTGAAGGTGCCGGTGGAATCCCACTGGCCACGGGTCAGCGTATCGGGCGAGGCCAGCTTTTCGTCCAGAATGGTCTTCCAGATTTCGAGCGCCTTCACCGCGCCGGGGGCATTGATATTGTCATAGCCGCCGCCGCCCATCTGGGCCCAGGGCAGGAACTGGAAGGTGCCTTCTTCGTTCGCCTTGGCCGAGAAGGCCAGGCCATAGATGTTGTTGGCAGGATCATTCAGCTTGCGCGAGACTTCCACCAGTTCGTCCCAGGTTTTGGGCGGCTCGGTGATACCGGCCTTGGCGTAGAGATCCTTGTTGTAATAGAGCGCGATGGTGTTGGTGGCCTTGGGGACACCATAGAGCTTGCCGTCCCAGGCTACCGAGTTGAGCGGGCCGGGGAAGTAGTTGGCCGGGTCGATCACCTCGGAATTGGCGATCCTGTCGGTGATGTCGAGGAAGGCGCCGCGCGCTGCAAACAGGGCGTGCTCGGGATTGTCGACGGCGATGATGTCGGGCGCCTGGCCGGTAGCAAAGGCGCGCATGGCCTCGGACACAACGTCGTCGAACTGGATCTCGCGGTATTCCACCTTGATGCCGGGCTCGCGCTCGTCAAATTCTCGCGCCAGGTTCAGCGCCGGCTGGTTGGCGTCGTCCAGCGACCAGATGGTGATGGTCACTTCATCCTGGGCCAGCGCGGCACCCAGCGTCAGCATCGATGTGGTTGCAAGGGCAATCGCCCCCACCAGGCCGAAACGGATAGTCATGGTTCTCTCCTCCCATTGATGACGGGCCCTCCGCCCGCCGTTCATATCCCCGCCCCGCACTCTCCTCGCTGCGCGGCGGGAAATTTCGTCACTCGCGGTTGTCGACGTAGTCGCCACCACGCGCGTCTTTCAGATGATTGAGCGCGCGGACCTGCCCCGTCATTTCCAGCGCGTCGCGATAGACCGGGTCGTGCCAGCCTTCGATGTCGATGGAGCCCGACCAGCCGGCCAGGCGCAGCTCGGAAATGATGTCGGTCCAGTTGCTGTCGCCGAAGCCGGGCGTGCGCATGAACACGAAGGGATGCTTGCCAAAAATGCCGTGCTCGCGGATCACGTCCCAGCGGATGGTCGCGTCCTTGCCATGCACATGAAAGATTTTCGGCGCCCATTTGCGGATCTGCGGCAGCGGGTCGATGAGATAGACCATCTGGTGGCAGGGCTCCCATTCGAGCCCGATATTGTCATCCGGCGTCTCGTTGAACATCAGCTCCCAGGCATCGGGATTGTGGGCGATGTTCCAGTCGCCGGTCTGCCAGTTGCCATCCATGGCGCAGTTCTCAAAGGCGATGCGAATGCCCTTGTCGGCGGCGCGTTTGGCAAGGTCCGACCACACCTCCTTGTACCGCGGCAGGCTATCGGTCAGCGGCTTGTTACGGATGCGGCCGGTGAAGCCGGCGACGCAGGTAGCGCCGAAATGGTGGGCGTTGTCGATGCAGTCCTTCCAGCCTTGCAGGGTCTGGCGGTCCATCTCCTGGTCTTCGAGCGGGTTACCAAACATGCCGATGGTGGAAATGGTGATGTCGCGGTCGCCAATGGCGTCCTTGCAGCGCTTGCCCAGTTCGGCGAGATCCTGCCCGTTAGTGGTCTGCCAGAAGAAGGGCTCGAAGCTTTCAAACCCCAGATCGGCGATCTCGCCGATACGCTCGGCGGCCTTGCCGGCCGATGCGCTGATCATGGTGCCGATACGAATGGATTTGGCGGGATCGCTCACGAAATGGTCCTTCAGGTAAAAATGGGGATGCGCTGGCCGGCCTTGGCGCTTTCGATGGCGGCAAAGACCATGGCGAGGCTCTTGATATTGTCGGCGCCATCGGTTTCCGGGGCCCGCCCGGCTTCGATGGCGTCGAGGAATTCGGCCAACACGCTGGCATGGCCATGCGTCTGGTTCTCATCATTCGGTGGGGGAACGTCGATGTCCGCGAGATCGCGGAAAAAGCCGGTGTCGCCGGTCACGACGCGGGCCTCGAAATGGTCGGCACCATCCCAGATCACGGTGCCCTTGGTGCCAATGATGCGCCAGGCGCTTTCCCAGCTGGTATTGGCGCCTTCGGCCGCCCAGGAACCGCGATAGTTGAACACCACATTGTCGTCGAACTCGAAAATGGCGTTGGCCGCGGCGCCATGCCGATACCAGGAGCCCGGCGGATTGGTTTCGAGGCAATAGACGGCGCGCGGTGTCTTGCCGGACATGAAGCGTGCCGCGTCCAGCGTGTGGATGGCCATGTCGAGCAGCAGGACATTGTCCATCTCTTCGCGGAACCCGCCGAAATGAGCACCGATGAAGAAATCGCAATTGAGGCTGGTCAATTCGCCAAGCGCGCCGCTCTCGATCAGCCGACGCAGCCGGCGTACGCCGGCGATGAAGCGCCGGTTCTGCACCACCGCATGCACGCGGCCCGCGGCCTTGGCACGCGCAATCATCGCCCGGCCCTCCGCGATGCTGGCCGCCATCGGTTTCTCGCTGAGCACGTGGCAGCCATGGCGGAGGCCGGTCTCGACCACACTGGCACGGGCAGCCGGCACCACGACGTCGAACAGCAGGTCCGGCCTGGTCTGGGCCAGCACGGCATCGAGATCTGTACCGATGACGATATCGCCGAGCCCGAACTCGGTGGCGCGCGCCGCTGCCGTGGCGCGATCGAGGTCCACCAGGCCGACAACCTTCACCCTGCCCTTGAGCAGGGGATGGTCGGCAATGGCCGACAGCCAGCCCTTGGACATGCCGCCGCAACCGACGAGCACCGCCTGAAACACCACGTCGTCCTCCCTATGGACATTCACGCGTCCTTGCCATCTTGTGCGGCATCACAGAACGCTGTCCCGTAAACGTTTACGACGCTATTATCGGGACGGCGCCTGTGTCAATAGGTTTTCGTAAACGTTTTCGAATGCGACGGGCCGCACTTGGGGGAAAGTCTGAAAATATGACTGGTATCAGGCGTTTGGCAGAGGCACTCAATGTGTCCATCGGCACGGTTTCCCGCGCGCTCAACGGCAAGCCCGACGTCAGTGAGGAGACTCGGAAGCGTGTGATGGAGGCTGCCGCGGCCATGGGCTATGTGCCCAACCAGGCCGGCCGGTCCTTGCGCAAAGGCACAACCGGTGTGGTTGGCTTCATGATGCAGTCCGGCTCGCAGATCACTGGCGAGGGCGACGTATTCTTCATGAGTGTCTTCGATGGCGTGCAGGCGGTGCTGGCGCGCCACCAGCTCGACCTCGTCGTCCTGCTATGCTCGTCCGAGGAAGATCCCGATGCCTATCTGCAGCGTGTGGTGGCGCGGGGCTTTGTCGATGCGCTCATCATCTCCGCGACCAAGCGGCACGATCACCGGATCGACTATCTGGCCGAGCGCAAAATTCCCTTCATCGCATTGGGGCGCAGCCTGACCGACGTCGGCCACCCCTGGCTCGACCTTGATTTCGAGGGCATGGCGCGGACGGGCGTTGATCGCCTGGTAGCCAAGGGGCACCGGCGGATCGGCGCGTTCGCCCCGATCGATGACACCAATCTGGGGTTCGTCTTCATCGACAGCTATCGCGAGGCGCTGGAGCGACATGGCATCGCCTTCGACCCGGACTTGATCTTCCGTTCCTTCCCCAACGACCGCGGTGGGCACGAGATCGGCGAACGCATCGCGGCCATGCCGCCCGATCGACGGCCAACCGGCTTCATTCTCACCAATGAAATGCTGACGGTGGGGCTCTATCGCGGGCTCTACGATTGCGGCATACGGCCGGGCGCGGACTTTGCCATCATCGGCCGTCACAGCACCAATTCGCAGTATCTCAACCCCAAGCTGACCTGTTTCTATCTTTCGCTGCGCGACCTGGGCATCGAACTGGCGGAATCCCTGCTGGCAACCATGCCCGGCTATGCCGAGCACTATCCTTTGGGTGTCGTGCGCCGCGTCGTGCCGCTCGAACTCATCGAGGGGGACAGCGACCAGCCCCTATCTAACCCGCCGGTCTGACCAGCACCCTGCCCCTGACCTGGCCGCGCAGGATCTGTTCCGCCTTTTCGGGCAATCCCTCGAGGCCAATCTCCGCGACATTTTCCGCATAGGCGTTGAAGTCGAACAGGCCGGCCAGCCGTGACCAGGCCGCCATGCGGGCATCGAAGGGCTGCATGACGCTGTCGATACCGGCCAGTGTCACGCCGCGCAGAATGAAGGGCAGGACATTGGTGTTGAGGCCGATACCGCCGGCATTGCCGAGGCTCGCCACGACGCCGCCATAAGCGATCTGGCGCAGCAGCTTGCCCAGCACGTCGCCGCCGGCGCTATCGATTGCCGCAGCGAAACGCGCGCTTTCGAGCGGCTTGTCGGGTTGGCCCAGGAATTCGGCGCGGTCGACGACGCTGGCAGCGCCGAGGGCGGTCAGCATGTCGGCATGCTCGGGCCGCCCGGAGAGTGCCGCGACGGTGTAGCCCAGGCGCTTGAGCAGGGCCACGGCGATAGACCCAACGCCACCGGCGGCGCCGGTCACCAGTATCTCGCCGCTCGCAGGCGTGATGCCCTCGGCCTCGAGCCTGTTGATGGCCAGCATGGCGGTGAGGCCTGCCGTTCCGATGACCATGGCGTCGCGCGTGGTCAGCGTACCCGGCAGGGGCACCAGCCAGTCAGCCTTCACCCGAGCCCGCTCGGCATAACCGCCCCAATGCGTCTCGCCGACCCGCCAGCCCGTCAGCACCACCGCATCCCCGACGCGATAGCGATAGTCCTGGCTGTCACGCACCTTGCCCGCAAAGTCGATCCCGGCCACGTGGGGATAGTTTCGCACCAGTCCGCCCTGCCCGGTCAGGCACAGACCGTCCTTGTAGTTGAGCCCGGCCCATTCGATGTCCACCGTGACATCGCCTTCGGGCAGGCGCGCGTCGTCCAGTGCCTGAACCGACGACGATATGGACCCGTCGTCTGCCTTCTCGGTCAGCAAAGCGCGGAAACTCATGGGCTTTTCTCCTCTTGCGGCCATTTCTCCTGCGAGGCCGTCGCCGACCTTAGCGAAGAGCGCTTGCCGGTGACCAGCCCTGGAAACGCCAAAGACCTGATTGCGGCCTCGACAAGACTTATCCCCGCGCCAAATCCACCCTCATACTCTGCCCGTCCTCACCGACAACACGCGGGACCGACGAACTTCAAGCCGTCCCGAAGGGCTCGACGCGCCGGTGGCGCGGCTGGAGGTGAGAAGGCCACGAGAGCTTCGTCGAATGGCGGGTAGTGCCTATCCCGCCGCTTCCGTGGCCGCGATGGCGGCCATATTGACAATGCCGCGGCTGGTAACGGTGGGTGCCAGGATGTGAGCCGGCTGGGCCGTGCCCATCAGGATCGGCCCGATGTGCAGCCCATTGTTGAGTTCCTTGAGCAGGGTCATGGAGAGATTGGCCGCTTCGAGATTGGGGAAGATCAGGAGGTTGGCCTCGCCCTTGAGCACTGAGTCCGGGATGTAGCGTTCGCGCAGTTCGGCATTGACCGCCAGATCGCCCTGCATTTCGCCCTCGACCACCAGGTCCGGGGCCTCGACCTTGAGCCGGTCATAGACGGCCCGCATTTTCTCGCTGCTGTCGCCGTCGCGGGAGCCGAAGTTCGAATAGCTCAGCAACGCCGCCTTGGCCTCGATGTTGAAGCGCTTGAGGTGATCGCGCGCCTGCAGGGCAATCGAGACCAGCTCATCTTCACTGGGGTCGATATTGGCGTAGGTATCGGCGAGGAAAAACACGCCGCGGTTGAGGATGAGCATGGAAAGCGCCGAAAGCTGCTGCGCACCCGGCGCCACGCCAATCACCGAATGGATGTCGCGGGCATGCTTGATGAAGCGCCCCTGCAGTCCGCAGATCAACGCATCGGCCTCGCCGCGCCGCACGGCCAGCGCGCCGATCACCGTGGTATTGGTACGCACAATGGTGCGGGCCGTATCCGGCGTGACGCCCTTGCGGCCCACCAGGGCGTGGAAATCGGCGACATAGTCGCGATAGCGCGGATCGTCTTCGGGGTTGATGACCTCGAAATCCGTGCCGGGCCGGATGGGCAGGCCGAAGCGCTCCAGCCGGTTCTCGATGACCGAGGGTCGGCCAATGAGGATCGGCTTGCCGATGCCGTCCTCGAGGATGACCTGGGCCGCGCGCAGCACGCGCTCATCCTCGCCATCGGCAAAGGCGATGCGCTTGCCAGCGGCCTGCGCCCGCTCGATCATCGGCTTCATCACCATGCCGGAGCGGAAAACGAAGCGCCGCAGCGTGTCGCGATAGGCATCGAAATCGGCAATCGGCCGCGTAGCGACGCCCGACTCCATGGCCGCCTTGGCCACGGCCGGCGCAATCCTGAGGATCAGCCGCTGGTCGAAGGGATTGGGGATCAGATAATCGGGACCAAAGATCGCCGGCACGCCATGGGCCGTGGCTTCGAGACCCGGTTCATGAGCGAGTCTGGCGATGGCGTGGGCCGCAGCCGCCTTTATCTCCTCATTGATGATGGTGGCGCCGCAGTCCAGGGCGCCGCGGAACAGGAAGGGGAAGCAGAGGACGTTGTTGACCTGGTTGGGGTAGTCCGAGCGGCCGGTACAGACCAGCGCATCGGGACGCGCCTCTTTCGCCAGCTCCGGCATGATCTCGGGCACGGGATTGCTGAGCGCCAGGATCAGCGGGTTTGGCGCCATATCCTTCATCATCTCGGGCTTCAGAGCCCCGGCCTTGGACAGACCCACAAAGATATCCGCTCCCGCCATGACGGCGCCAAGCTCGGTCTCGTCACTGTCCTGGGCAAAAGCGCCGCGCCAGCGGTCAACCGAATTGTCCCGCTTCTTGGTCACCAAGCCCTTGGAATCGGCGATCCAGATGTTTTCCCTTCTTGCCCCGACGGCGATCAGCATGTTCATGCAGGCAATGGCCGCGGCCCCTGCCCCCGACGTGACGATCTTGACCTGGCCGATGTCCTTCTTGACCAGCCGCATGGCGTTGATCACCGCCGCCGCGACGATGATCGCCGTGCCGTGCTGGTCGTCATGAAAGACCGGAATGTTCATGCGCTCGCGCAGGGCTTCCTCGATCTCGAAGCATTCGGGCGCCTTAATGTCCTCGAGGTTTATGCCACCAAAGGTCGGCTCCAGCGGCGCGACGATCTCGATGAAGCGCTTGGGATCCTGTTCGTTGACCTCGATATCGATCGAGTCGATGCCCGCAAACTTCTTGAACAGGACTGCCTTGCCTTCCATCACCGGCTTGGACGCCAGCGCGCCAATATTGCCCAGGCCGAGGACCGCCGTGCCGTTGGAAATCACCGCGACCAGATTGCCCTTGGAGGTGTAGCGATAGGCGTCGAGCGGATTGGCCGCGATCTCCTCGCAGGGCGTCGCCACGCCCGGGGAATAGGCCAGCGACAAGTCCCGCGTATTGGCCAGTGGCTTGATCGGCGTGACTTCCAGCTTGCCGGGCCGCGGGAACTCGTGGAAATGCAGCGCGGCTTCGCGAAGGCTGGCGGCCTTGTCGTCGGACATCGATCTCTCCCATGTTCTGGTGCGCCGCATCGCGACGCGCCGGGCCGCGTCCCCACGCGGCAAAACTCCTCAAGAACAGGTCCGGCAGCGCGTGGGAAGCTATGCCTTAGTCGTATTCAAAGCCATCGCGATTCCTGAATCAAATCCAGCGATCCGTGGCTCCGGGTTGATTGGTTCCGAATTCATGATAGACAATTGTCTGGAACGCGTCGAAATCGATACAGCAGACACCATGAGCCGCAATTTTCTGGTCATTGATCCCGAAGAGAATATCGATGTTCTCAAGGGACTTGCTTCGCCGATCCGGGTGAAGATGCTGAAGCTGCTGCACATGGAAGGTGCACTCAACGGCAATGATATTGCCGAGAAACTGGGTCTGCCCCAGTCCACAGTGTCGACAAACCTGCAAATTCTGGAGGGGGCGGGCCTGATCCGCACCGAAACGCAGAAGGCGCGCAAGGGCAACCAGAAGATCTGCCATTCCACCTTCGATGAAGTGCTGGTGATGTTCAAGGATGACATCAAGCCGCTGCGCGCCAATACGATCGAAGTCTCGATGCCGCTTGGGCTCTATACCAGCTGCGAAGTCTCGGCGCCATGCGGGCTCTGCTCGACCGAAGGCATTATCGGCCTGCTCGACGTCCCCGACACCTTCCTCGATCCGGACCGGATGAAGGCGGGACTGATCTGGTTCACGCGCGGGTTCCTCGAGTACCAGTTTCCCAACAATGCCAAGCTGGCGCAGAACACCATCGAATCCATGGAATTCGTGATGGAGCTGAGCTCGGAAGTGCCCGGGACTTCTGCGGACTGGCCCAGCGACATTACGCTCTCGGTCAACGGCACCGAGATCGGCACGTGGCTCTCCACCGGCGACTTTGGCGACAAACGCGGGGTCTATACGCCCGATTGGTGGAAGCTCAAGGGCAGCCAGTATGGCAAGCTGAAAAGCTGGCGCGTCACGCTGGACGGCACCTATGTGGACGGGATGAAGATCTCCCCGGTATCCCTGCACGATCTGGATCTTGGCAACCATCATTCGATCCGCCTGCGGATCGCGGTGAAGCCCGACGCCAAGCGTCCCGGCGGGATCAACATATTCGGGCGCGGCTTCGGCAATTACGACCAGGACATCATCCTGCGCCTGCAGACGGCACCCTAATTTATCCCCGGGTCCAGAACCTCACTCATAATGCCCCCATCACTCCCGCGCGGACGGACTGCAGCGAACTTTTGCGGGAGGAGCCGGGCGTAGCTGGGTCGCTCCAGTTGCGCGTCCAGGAAGCGGTCACCCTGCGACGAGCGTTCAATGGGGGCCGGAGTCCTCTACGAAAAACCGGTGTCCCGAGGCGGCGACGTCTCTATTACTTAGTTTTACTGAGACGCACGCGCCTCGGGACCGTCCATCTCGCAACCGGAGGCGATCACGCCGGCCGGCGCTCGCCCCTGCCCTCACGCAAATAGTCATATTTTTGGCCTTGCGCCACTCTCGGCGCGAGGCTAAAACACAATCACTGATACAAATCAGAAAAACGGAATTAGTGGGAGGAGCCGGTGAAGGCGTCCGTCATTGCCAACAAGGACTACACGATCGCCAAAATCGATGACCGTGTCTATGGGGCTTTTCTCGAGCATCTGGGCCGCGCTGTCTATGAAGGGATCTACGAACCCGACCACCCGACGGCCGACAAGGATGGCATGCGCGGCGACGTGGTCGATCTGGTCAAGAAGCTCAACGTGCCGGTCGTGCGCTATCCCGGCGGCAATTTCGTTTCTGCGTACAATTGGGAAGACGGCATCGGCCCGCGCGAGCAGCGTCCGACGCGTCTGGATCTGGCCTGGCATACCTCGGAAAGCAATGCCGTCGGCGTTCACGAGTTCGCGGACTGGTGCGCCACGGTCGGCACCGAGATGATGCTGGCGGTCAATCTGGGGTCCCGCGGCGTCGACGATGCCCGCAACTTCCTCGAATATGTCAATCATCCCGGCGGCTCATACTGGAGCGACCTGCGCATCAAGAACGGGCGCAAGGAGCCGTGGAACGTTAAAATGTGGTGTCTCGGCAACGAGATGGACGGTCCCTGGCAGGTCGGCCACAAGGATGCCGACGAGTATGGCAAGTTGGCCGCCAACACCGCCCGGGCCATGCGCATGTTCGACAAGTCGCTGGAGCTGATCGTCTGCGGTTCATCGCATATGGACATGCCGAGCTTTCCCGACTGGGAGCGCATCGTGCTCGAGCATACCTATGAGCATGTCGACCATATCAGCCTGCACATGTATTTCGCCAACCGCGACGACAATACGCCCAATTACCTTGGCCTGAGCGCCAAGCTGGACCGCTATATCGAGACCGTCGCCGCGACGATCAAGCAGGTGAAGGCGAAGAAGAAGTCGAAGAAGGACATCTATATTTCCTTCGACGAATGGAATGTCTGGTACCATTCCAACAAGAAGGATCGCGAGATCCTGGACGGCAATGGCGGCTGGCCGCATGCGCCGGGCTTGCTTGAAGACATCTACAATTTCGAAGATGTGCTGATGGTGGGGTTGATCCTCAACACCTTCATCCGCCGCTCGGATGTGGTGAAGATCGCCTGTATCGCCCAGCTGGTGAATGTGATCGCGCCGATCATGACCGAAAAGGGCGGGCCGGCCTGGGCCCAGACAATCTACTATCCCTATTATTTTGCTTCGGTTTTTGGCCGCGGCACGGCGCTGCAACTGGTGACGAACTCGCCGGGATACGAGACGACGCACGCCAAGGATACGGCCTTTGTCGACGTCTCGGGTGTGCACAATGAAGAGGACGGGACGCTGAGCTTCTTCCTCGTCAATCGCCACACCAGCGAAAGCATCGAGACCGAAGTCAGCCTGCAAGGCTTTGAAAACGCGACGGTTATTGACCACCAGGTCATGACCCACCCCGACCTCAAGGCCGTCAACACGGCGCGGAACCAGGACGAGGTGGCCCCGAAAAAGGGCTCGGGTGCCAAGGTCGATGGAGACAGGCTGTCGGTGGTGCTGCCGCCTTATTCCTACCAGATGGTGCGGGTCAAAATCTGACCCACCGGGCTCCGGCCCGGGTCCAGGACCCGCTGGATGAACGGGTCATGAATGCGAGGCGCGCCCCGGAAGTGGCGCGCCTCACTGTATTTTGTATCATAGTTCTGGATTTACATCACAAAACACATTGACAGCCTAAAACCCTCAGTTAAGTATGACTTATCTCAGGGTCGAGGAGCCCTGCGAAAGGGGATGCCACAAGGCATCCCGCATAGGGAGGACATCGATGGATAGACGCAATTTCCTGATCGGCTCGACGGCTGTCGGCGCACTCATGGTGGCCGGCAAGGGCCTGGCCATGGCGCAGGATGCCGGAGGCTCGGCACCGGACCTGACCCAGTTCCCGCGCAATGAAACGGTCATCGTTCACAACCCCGAAGGCATCATCCGCAACCCGGCCTGGTTCAATCTGTGGGCGGTGGGCGCCGGCAACGGGACCAGCAACGGCCTGCACAACCTGACCACGGACACGCTGTGGTTCATCGACCCGGATGCCGGCATCGAGGGCGCCAGCGAGAACGCGGTCTACAATTCGCTGGCCGACGATGTCTGGCAGTACAATGACGACTTCACGGAGATGACCGTGAAGCTCAAGAAGGGCATCTACTGGAGCGACGGCGTCGAATTCACCGCCGATGACGTGGTGTTCACGGTCGAAAAGCAGGCGGCAACGCCCGGCACGCCCTATAATGGCGCGTTTTCGGCCCAGGTGGCCGAAGTCACGGCTCCAGACCCCTATACGGTCCACTTCAAGCTCAAGAACCCCAATTCCCGCTTCCACGCGCTGTTCTCGGTGCGCTGGACTGCGGCCTGGATCATGCCCAAGCATGTCTATGAGAATGTCGAGGACATTCTCAGCTACGACGCCAACCCGCCAGTTTCCATCGGGCCGTATACGCTGCATTCGTTCGATCCGAACGGCACCTGGTATATCTGGGAGAAGCGCGAGGACTGGCAGCGTACGGCCATGGGCATGATTGCCGAGCCCAAGCCGCGCTACATCATCTACCGGAACAATATTTCCACCGACAATCGCCTGATCGAGATCCGCAACGGCAATCTGGACATGGTGCACGACCTGACGCCGGAAGGCACGTTCTCGGTGGTGCAGCAGGACCCGCAGATCCAGGGCTGGTTCCCGGGCTTCCCCTATGCCCATCCCGATCCGACCCTGGTGATGGCGATCTTCAACCACCAGAATCCCAAGTTCCAGGACAAGCGCGTTCGCTGGGCCCTGGCGCTGATGCTGGATGCGCGCGCCATGTCGATGGCGTCCTATCGCGGCGCGGCCACGCTCTCGGCCATTTCGGTGCCGCCGACCGGCACGCATCCGCGTGACTACCACGCCCCGCTGCAGGACTTCCTGATCAATTACGAGATCGATACGGGCACGTCCAAGGTGAAGCCCTACGATCCCAATATCGGGGTGCAGATCGCCGATATGGTGCGGCCGCAATTCGGTGACGCCGTGCCGAGCGATGAAACCGCGGTGCGCAACGCCTTCGGTTATGGCTGGTGGAAGCAGAACATCCCCGCCGCCGAAGAACTGCTCACGGCCGCCGGCTTCACCAAGAACGGCAACCAGTGGATGATGCCGGACGGCCAGCCCTTCACCTTCTCGGTGATGGTGCCGCAGGAAGGCGTGGTCAACCGTCTCGGCGTGATCATTGCCCAGACCTGGGCCCAGAACGGCATCGGCGCCACCGCCGAAGTGGATGCCGACACCTGGGGCCGCCAGCGCGTGGGCAATTACGAGTGCAATATCGCCTGGGCCGTGGAAACCTGGGGCGGTCACCCCGACCTCAGCTTCTTCATGGACAGCTATCACTCGGCCTATGTCGCCGAACCGGGCCAGAGCCAGCCGGACCGCAACTGGATGCGCTGGAAGGACCCGCGTCTCGACGAGATCATCGAGAAGATCCGCGGCATCGACTTCAACGATCCCAAGGGCATCGAATATGGCCACGACTTCGTGAAGCTGCACCTCGAAGAGATGCCGAACATCCCAATCATGGCGTACAACGTGTTCTCCATCCAGTCGAACCGGTTCTGGACCGGCTGGCCGAATGCCGAGAACAACTATGCCAATCCGGTCACCAACTGGTCGAACGGACGGTATATCTTCACGCAGATTTCGCCCGTCGAGGGCGCCGCGTAAGCTCCTCCCTGACGGCGCGGTCCCAGGCCGCGCCGTTGCCAGGGGGCGTGATGGCACGTCACGCCCCTTCCGCCTTCTCTGGGCCCCTTCCAATGATGATGGAGGGACATAGTGAGGACGGATCGGGGAGGCGCCAGCCTCTTTTGCTCTTCCTCCGGCCCGCGCCGTAGCGCGGCACAACAGGGCAAGGCTCCGTCGGTGACGGATGCCGAAGCCAAATGGATCGAAATCCTCGGGGCCCTGAAGGGCCCTAACCTATCGGGGGAGACCCTGCGGATCGGTGCAGCGGATGACGAGGAGAGCGAATGCGAGGCTATCTCTGGTTTGCGGGCAAGCGGCTGCTGCAATTGCTGGCAGTCATATTCTTTGGCGTGTCCGCCATGTTCCTGGTCACCTATCTCTCGCCGATCGACCCGGTCGAGCAGGTGCTCGGCCGCCTTTCGGCCCGCTCCAACCTGTCGCCGGAAGCCATTGCCTCCACGCGCATCGCCCTGACCGAGATGTTCGGCACGGGGCAACCCATGCTGCAGCAATATTGGAATTTCTGGACGCGGCTGCTGCGCGGTGACCTGGGCGCCTCGCTGATGGCGTTCCCGACGCCAGCCATGGAACTGGTGATGCGGGGCATGCCCTGGACGCTGGGCCTGCTGCTGACCTCGACCCTGATCACTTTCCTCATCGGCAATCTGATGGGCGGGCTGGCCGGCTACTTCCAGAACAATCGCTTCTTCAAGGCCTTCGGCATTGTCACCATGGGCCTCCAGCCGATCCCCTATTACATCGTGGCCTTCATCATCCTGATCATCTTCGGCTTCCTGTGGCCGGTGCTGCCGATTTCGGGCGGCTTCTCGATGGATGTACGGCCGAGCTGGACGCTGCCCTTCATCCTTTCGGTGCTGCAGCACTCGCTGCTGCCGGCCTTGTCGCTGGTGCTGGTGGGGCTGGGCGGCTGGTTCATCGGCATGCGGGCCCTGGTCAGCAATATCGTCACCGAAGACTATGTGACCTATGCCGAACTGGCGGGCGTGAAGCGCGAGACCATCGTGGGCAGCTATGTGATGCGGAACGCCCTGGTGCCGCAGATCACGGCGCTGGCCATGGTCATTGGCGGGGTGTTTTCGGGCACCATCATCACCGAGCAGGTGTTCAACTATCCCGGCATGGGCTCGCTGCTGGTCGATGCGGTCAATGCCGGTGACTACTCGACCGTATTGGCGGTGTGTACCGTTTCGATCACCGCCGTGGCCACGGCCATCTTCATCGTCGATCTGCTGCATCCGCTGCTCGACCCACGCGTGCGGACGGAGTAGTCCATGTTTGCCGTTTTCCGCGATCTGATCCGCTACAATATCGAGTTCACCATCGGGCTGATCCTGGTGGGGATCATGGTGATCTTTGCCGGCCTCTCGTTCTTCTCGCCCATCGATCCGAGCCTGATCTACATGGCCATTCCGGACCAGCCGCCCTCGGCGCAATATTGGTTCGGCACCAATTCGCGCGGACAGGACCTGTTCTGGCAGCTCTCCGCCGCCTTCAAGAACAGCCTGACCTTCGGCATCACCGTGGCCGTTCTCTCACGCATCATCTCGATCACGGTGGGCCTGGCCGCCGGCTATATCGGGGGCTGGGTCGACCGGGTGCTGATGTTCGTCAACGACATCTTCGTTGCCGTGCCGATCTTCCCGATCCTGGTGTTGTTCTATTTCGTGCTGCGCAACAATATGGACAGCTTCACCATGGCGCTGATCCTGGCTTGCTTCGGCTGGCCGTTCGATGCGCGGCTGATCCGCTCGGTGGCGCTGGGTTTGAAGCATCGCGAGTTCACGCGACATGCGGTGTTTGCCGGCATGAGCACGCGGCGCGTGCTGATGGAAGAGCACCTGCCCTATGTGATGCCGATCGTCTTCGCGACCTTCATGAACAACATGCTGTGGTCGATCGGCATGGAGGTGACGCTGGCGGTGCTGGGCTTCACCAATATCAACAATCCCACCATCGGCACCGTGCTCTACTGGGCCAATTCCCACTCGGCCATGGTGGTGGGCGTGTGGTGGTGGATCGTGATCCCGGTGATCCTGATCGTCATGACCTTTATCGGGCTGTTCCTGCTGGCGATGAGCATGAACGAATATATCGACCCTCGCAGCCGCCTGCGGAGGATGGGCGCATGAGGGTTTTGCTCGAGACCGCTCCCCTCCCCCTTGAGGGGAGGGGCTGGGGGTGGGGGTCGATCAGTGGACCACACAGCCACCCCCTCCCCGGCCCTCCCCTCAAGGGGGAGGGTGCCAAGGAACCGCACCATAGGGGCGCGAAAGAATGACCCTGGAAAAGAACCCCGAAATCCTCAAGGTCGAAGGCCTCAAGGCCTATTACCAGATGAACTATTTCGGCGTGTCCCGCGAGGTGCGCGCCGTCGACGACATCACCGTGACCATGCGCAAGAACGAGGTCTATGGCATTGCCGGGGAAAGCTCCTCGGGCAAGACCAGCTTCATCAAGGTGCTGGCCGCTGCCATCCGGCCGCCGCTGCGGGTGGTCGAGGGGACTGTCAAATACAGCTTCAGCAGCGGGCCGATCGACGTGGCACATGCCAGCCCGGCCGAGATCGAGGCGGTGCGCTGGAAGCATCTGAGCTACATCATGCAGGGCTCGATGAGCGTGCTCAATCCGGTGCGGCGGATCGGCCGGACCTTCCAGGATTTTGCGCAGCGCCCGCTGGGACTGAAAGGCGCGGCCTTTGAAGAGCGCGTGATCAAGCATCTGGCGCGGCTGAACCTGCCGCCGGACGTGCTCCGGGCCTATCCGCACGAACTCTCGGGCGGCATGCGGCAGCGCGTGACCATTGGCCTGGCAACGGTGTGCCACCCCGAATTCATCATCGCCGACGAGCCGACAACGGCGCTGGACGTGGTGGTGCAGAAGGAGGTGCTGAGCCTGATCCGCGATATCCAGAAGGAAATGGGCGCCTCGGTGGTGTTCGTGACCCATGACATGAGCGTCCATGCCAATGTGGCGGACCGGGTGGGCATCATCTATGCCGGGCGGCTGGTCGAGGAAGGCCCGACGCGGCAGATGTTCTTTGCGCCCAAGCATCCCTATACGGCGCATCTGGTGGCGAGCCTGCCACGCATCGGCGACACGCAGCAGCGTCCGGCGCTGGAGGGTCGACCGCCCAATCTGGCCGATCCGCCCCAGGGCTGCCGATTCCACCCGCGCTGCCCACTGGCAGTGGACAAATGCCGAAAGGAGGTGCCGCCGATGGAAGTGGTGGGACCCGATCATCGCACGGCCTGCTGGCGCTGGAAGGATGTGGAGCCCCTGGTCAATGTGGCGGCTCCGGCAGGAGCAATGGCATGACGACGCTGCTTGATGTGCGCAATGTGTCCAAGCGCTTCACCATGGGCGGGCTGTTCGGCCGCAAGACGGTGGATGCCGTGGTCGATGCCAGCTTTTCTCTGAGCGCGGAAAATCCGGAGATCTTCACCATTATCGGGGAGAGCGGCTCGGGCAAGA
The DNA here is from genome assembly GCF_019504385.1 of Devosia salina. Taxonomy (NCBI): domain Bacteria; kingdom Pseudomonadati; phylum Pseudomonadota; class Alphaproteobacteria; order Hyphomicrobiales; family Devosiaceae; genus Devosia; species Devosia salina. The sequence continues at coordinate 1,168,993 of NZ_CP080590.1, read as the reverse complement.
CGACGCTGGCGCGGATGATCCTGGGGCTCGAGGACCCGAGCGAGGGCGAAATCCTGTTCCGCGGGGAAAAGGTGGACCGGCATGCCGGACGGGCCGAGCGGCTGAAATTCATGAGCCATGTGCAGCCGGTGTTCCAGAACCCGTTCGAGGCGTTCAATCCGCTCAAGCAGATCGAGCGGTACCTGGAAAGCACGGCGCGGCGGTTCCTCGACACAAGCGACAAGGCGGTCATCGACCGGGCCATGGACGAGGCGCTGCAGAAGGTGGGGCTGAGCCTGAAAGAGGTGCGGGGCCGGTTTCCGCACGAGATGAGCGGCGGTCAATTGCAGCGCTGCGCCATTGCGCGGGCGCTGATCCCCAATCCGCCGTTGCTGATTGCCGACGAGCCGGTGTCGATGGTGGATGCGAGCCTGCGCATGAGCATCGTCAACCTGCTCAAGAGCCTGCGCGATGACCTCAAGGTCTCGGTGATCTACATCACTCATGACCTGGCGACCGCCTATTACATTTCCAACCGGCTGATCATCATGCAGCGCGGGCGGATCGTGGAAATGGGGGATGCACGCACGGTGCTGGACAGTCCCGAGCACGCCTATTCGCGGCTGCTCAAGGCCTCGGTGCTTTCGACGGACGATGCCGGGGACGGCAAGCTGATGACCGACCCGGCCATGGTGGAGCTGGCCGGCAGCATGGTGGGGCAGGACGGGGAGCTGGTGCAGCGGCCCGATGGGCGCAAGGTGAGGGTCTACGCATGAGCGCGCCGATCTATCGCGACCCGGTTGAAGATGGCGCGGCCGACCCGGTGGTGGTCAAGCGCGAGGGCACGGATGAATGGTGGATGTTCTACACCAATCGCCGGGCCAGCGCCGACGAGCCCGGTTTTGGGTGGATCCACGGTTCGCCTATCGGCATCGCAGTGAGCAATGATGGTGGCGGAAGCTGGCACTATCGCGGCACGGTGAAGGGGCTGGATGCGCCGGGTGACAGCGGGCTCAACACGCACTGGGCGCCGGAGGTGATGTTTGCCGAGGGGCAATATCACATGTTCCTGAGCTATATCACCGGCGTGCCGACGCATTGGAAAGTGCCGCGCACCATCGTGCATTTCACCAGTGCGGACCTCGAAAACTGGACGCGGGTGGGGCCGCTGACGCTCTCGAGCAGCAATGTCATCGATGCCTGTGTGTTCAGGAGTTCCGGTGGGCTGTGGCGGCTGTGGTACAAGGATGAAGGCCAGGGCTCGAGCACCTGGAGCGCGACCAGCACGGACATGTTCAACTGGACGCTGGAAGGGCTGGTGCTGCCCGGTTCGCCCGATGCGCCGCCGCATGAGGGGCCGAATGTGTTCGCGCTTGGCGGGTTCTACTGGCTGATCGTGGATGAATGGCGCGGCCAGGCGGTCTATCGGTCGGACGATACGCTGAACTGGACGCGTCAGGGGATTGTCGCCGGCGATCCAGGCGCCGACCCGATGGACAGGCGCTATGCACGCCATGCCGATGTGGTGGTCAATGGCGATCATGCGGCGATGTATTACTTCACCCATCCCGAATGGGACGAGCGGGCGCAGAAGGACGGGCCACCGGACGTGGCGGCGCGGCGCACGGCCATCCATCAGGCGCGGCTGCGCGTGGAGAATGGGGTGCTGGTGTGCGAACGGGACGTGCCGGCCGGCCTGGCGCTACTGGCCTAGGTTCGGCGCTCGGGTTGCGCCGTCTTGGTCGTCGGTCGAAAATAGCGATGCTCGTTCGTCGTCAGGGCAAGGACCGGAGGACCACATGGACCGCGAATTTGCCGATGACGCGCTGACCCGCTTTGCTGCCGAGGGCGTGCCGCCGCTACCCGAGGGTGGCGGGACGCTGGAGCGGGACGATGTGCGGGTGTGGTTTGGCGATTATGGCAGCGGCCCTGCGGTCGTGCTGCTGCATGGCGGCATGGGCCATGCGGGCAATTTCGGTCACCAGGTTCCGGCGCTGCTTGCAGCGGGCTATCGCGTCATCGCCGTGGACAGCCGCGGCCAGGGGCGGAGCAGCTGGGATGGACGCCCGTTCTCCTATGAGCAATTTGCCGGGGACGTCGCCGCCCTGCTCGACCGGCTCGATATCGCCCGTGCGGCGATCGTGGGCTGGAGCGATGGGGCCTGCACGGGGCTGGCGCTGGCCAGGGCACACAAAGCCCGGGTGGCCGGCGTGTTCTTCTTTGCCTGCAATGTGGATGGCAGCGGGGCATGGCCATTCGAGATGACCGAAGTCATCGGCAACTGCCTGGTACGGCACCAGAAGGACTATGCGGCGCTGTCCCCTGCCCCCGATGGTTTCGAGGCCATGAGCCAGGCGCTGCAGGTGATGCAGTCGACCCAGCCGGACTATTCGGCGGCGGACCTTGCCAGCATCGACGTGCCGGTCTGGGTAGCACAGGCGGCCGGGGACGAGTTCATTCGGCCAGAGCACGCCCGCTATATCGCAGAGACCATCCCCGGCGCGCGTCTCGTGATGCTCGATGGTGTGAGCCATTTCGCGCCAGTGCAAAGACCGGCGCTGTTCAATGGGGCCGTGCTGGACTTCCTCACCAGCCTGTCCGATTGGCGCTGACTCAGGCGGGCGGCTTCCAGCCTGGCGATCCTTCACGCTGCAGCGGGCCGAGCCGGGTGATGTCCTCGCCACGGCGCATCGAGATATTCATGCGGAAGGAGTTGCCGATGCGCTCGGAGCGCTCGACAAAGAGAGCCGCAATATCGGGCGGACAGATTTCTTCCACCGTTTCGCGGAACAGGCGCAGCCAGCGCATGAAATGGGCATCGGCCAGTTCGGGGATGGCCATGTGCCGGGGCATGGGGCGGCCGGAATAGCGTCCGGTGCCGAGCAGCATGGAGCTCCAGAAGTCGGTGATCTTGTCGAGATGGGCGGGCCATTCGGCATCGGCAATGACGCGATTGAACACCGGGCCGATGAGATCGTCACGGCGCGCCCTGGCATAGAATTCGTCGACCACGGCGCGGATCATGGCTTCGTCGAGCCCCTCCGGCGTCTCCCAGCCGATCCGATGCAATTGCGTGCCAACGGGCGGACGATCAGGCGGATGCATGGGTGACGGCCTTGATGGAATAGGTGCAGCGACGGCCGCCCGAGACAATGTGATCCTGGCGTTCGACCTCGACATCGGGGCCGAGCACGGAGCGGAACACTTCGAGTTCGGCGCGGCAGAAACCCTGGCACGCGGTGGCGGCCGCGCAGATGGGGCAATGGTTTTCAATCAGCAGCAGGGAGCCATCGGGCTGCTCGGTCCAGGCGGCCATATAGCCTTCCTGGCTGCGCAGTTCCGCCAGCGCGGCGACCCGCGACTTGAGATCGGGCGCCGGCTCGACGGCCGCCACATAGGCGGAGCGGGTCTCGGCTTCGCGGACGGAGATGATGGCATCGAGCGCATCATCGCCAAGGCGGCTGCGGACGATGTCGAGCAATTGTACCGTCAGGGCGGCATGGGTATCGGGGAAACGGGACTGGGCCGTGGGCGTCAGGCTCCAGAGCTGCGTCGGCCGCCCCACACCCGCCGACGCGCTGCGCGCCTCGACCAGGCCTTCCTCGGCCAGCCGCGCCAATTGCTGACGGGCGGCCTCGCTGGTCGTCCCCAGCCTGTCGCCCAGAGCCGTCGCCGACAGCGAGCCCTGCATCTTGAGGGTCATGAGAATCCGCTCGGCCGGATTGCGCGGTGACCAGGCCGAATTTTCCAAGGCCGAACTTGACATATCTGCGGAAAGAGTTTTCAAAGTCATTGCTTGGAAATTAACCCGCCTTGCCAGTTCTTGCAAGCCGGTGCCGAAAGGACCCCGAAATGACCTTCTCGCTTCCCGCCCTGCCCTATTCGCCAGCCGCCCTTGCCGAGCGCGGCATGAGCCAGGAAACCCTGGAACTGCACCATGGCAAGCACCATCAGGCCTATGTTACGGCGCTCAATGGCTTTGTGGAGAAATATCCCGAACTGGCCGGCCAGTCGCTGGAGCAGATTGTCGCCTTTGCCAAGGACAAGCCGGATCTGGCACCGGTGTTCAACAATGCCGGGCAGCACTGGAATCATGTGCATTTCTGGCAGGCGCTGAGCCCCAATGGCGGCGCGCTGCCCGGAAAGCTCGAAGCCAAGATCGTCGAGGATTTCGGCTCGGTGGACGCGTTCAAGGACAGTTTCAAGACCGCCGCCACCACCCAGTTCGGCTCCGGCTGGGCCTGGCTGGTGCTGGGCACTGACGGCAAGCTCAAGACGACCAAGACGCCCAACGGCTCCAACCCGCTGGCGACCGGCGAAGGCAAGGTGCTGCTGGGCCTGGATGTGTGGGAGCACGCCTATTATGTGGACTTCCGCAACCGGCGCCCGGACTATGTGAGCAATTTCCTCGACAAGCTCGCCAATTACGAGTTTGCCGAAGCCAATCTGGGGTGAGGCGATTTCGGCGGCCTGATGCCCAACCCTTCCCTGCGGAGAGCCGGGTGGGGAACACCGAAGCCCAATCGGGGGGTGAGCGCGTGGCGCACCCCCAACCTCCCCGTCCACCGCCTCCCAACCTCACGTCAATGGAGAGGATGCGGTGCGGTGATCGCCTTTGAATGTTGCCCGCGCATTTGCTCCACTGGGTTACAATCGATAATGACTAGTCTGATGCCCGATTTCGATCTGCCCGACAGCATGGCCTTGCGCCCGCTCCGCCGACCCACGGTGAGCGATGCGGAATTTCGCGCCGCCATGTCGGGACTGGCATCGAGCGTGCATGTGGTGGCGGCCAGGCGCGGCACGGAGCGCGTGGGCCGGACGGCGACATCGGTGCTGTCGCTGTCGGCGCAGCCTCCTGCCATTCTCGTGTCCATCGACATCGTCAGCCGGCTGGCCGATGTGATTGCCAAGACCGGCGGGTTTTCCCTGGCCATGCTGGCCACGGACCAGCAGCAGATTGCCGACGCGTTTGCCGGACAGGTTCCACCCGAAAAGCGTTTTGCGGATGGCGGGTGGGAGGCGTGGCCATCGGGACAGCCCAAGCTCAGGGGCGCGGTAACGGCACTCGACTGCGACGTGATCGGCGCCATGGAAACCGGTACGCATGTCTTGTTTGCGGGCGCCATCGTGGACGCCGAGACCGATACCAGCCGCAGCCCTCTACTGTGGCACAGGCATGGCTACCAGGCCCTGCACGGGGTCGACTGACCGCAGGCGAGATGCCACACTGCAAGACAGGTGATTTGGCGCAACGTTTGCCGCCCTTCGCCGTTTAACCCGGAGAACGGGGATCGACCTTGCCACGCTATTACTTCCACTACCGCACCGATGACGCCCTGATCCGCGACGACAAGGGCAGCGAACACGCCAATCTGGAGGCAGCCGAGCAGTCGGCGGCCGAGATGGGGCGCGCGATCATCGAAAAGGTGGCGGGGGAAGGCGGCGAAATGGATGCGCCACGCTCCATCGAGATCACCGATGCCAGCGGCAAGGACCTGCTCTATGTGGTGTTCTGGGCGGGACCACAAATCGGCGACGGCTCGGCAACGCCCATCGAACCAGCCACGCTGCATTAGGCGCCCGCCGCTTGAGGAGCGGCGGGACACCTTGGAATGACCGCCTAGAAATTGCCCTCGAAGACCTGGTCGAAAATGCCGCCTTCATCGAAGAAGCGTTGCTGCACCTGACGCCAGCCGCCAAAATCATCGACACGCCTGAGGTCCAGATCGGCGAAGACCGAGAGGGCTTGCGGTTCAACCGCGCTGGGATCGGCAGGGCGGAAATAATGGCTGGCAGCCAGTGACTGCCCCTCGGGCGAGTATAGATATTCGAGATAGGCCTGGGCCAGGTCCCGCGTTCCACGCGCATCCACATTGGCATCGACTATGGCGACGGAAGGCTCGGCCAGGATCGACACGGAGGGGGTGACGATCTCGAACTTGTCGGCGCCGAGTTCGGCCAGGGTGAGCAGAGCCTCGTTTTCCCAGGCGATCAGCACATCGCCAAGGCCACGCTGGGCAAAGGTGATCGTCGCTGCACGCGCGCCGGTATCCAGCACGGGCACATTGCTGAACAGGCGGGCGAGATAGTCCCGGGCCGTCTCCTCATTCCCGCCCGGCTGCGCCAGGGCCCAGGCCCAGGCGGCCAGGACATTCCAGCGCGCCCCGCCCGAGGTCTTGGGATTGGGGGTAATCACCTGCACGCCATCGGCGACAAGGTCGTCCCAATCCGCAATCTGCCTCGGGTTGCCCTTGCGCACCAGGAAGACGATGGTCGAGGTGTAAGGGGCATTGTCATGGGGCAGCGTGCCGCGCCAGTCGGACCGGATCCTGCCGGTGTGGTCGGCAATGGCGTTGATGTCGCTTTCGAGCGCCAGCGTCACGACATCGGCGGGCAGGCCTTCGATGACTGAGCGGGCCTGGGCGCCCGAACCACCATGGGTGGTCTGAACGGCGACGGCCTCCCCGGTCAGCGCCTGCCAGTGGGTGACGAAGGCCTGGTTGAAGGCCTCGTAGAATTCCCGCGTGGGATCGTAGCTGACATTGATCAGCGTGCGCGACTGGGCCGCGACAGTGACGATTGTACTGAACGCCAAAGCGGCGACCAGGCCGGCACAGGCCAGGATGCGAGCAGCAGTTTTCATCGGAAACCCTCCCGTTGATGACCCTAATACGCTACCAAATTGGTATAGTATCGCAAGGCGCGGGTATGTTGCGGAGGACGGGCCGCAGGAAATATCCATTGCGCCATGATGGGCTGGATGAAAAATCATTTTTGCCCACAGGGCGCGGTGCAGGCTGAGAATGAAATTCTTTTCGGATAAAAGGCGTCATACTTCAGAAATGCGCCGCACCTGTACTTTCGGAAATGGAAACATTCTTTGGCGAAAATGAAAATGGCGGCCGATTGGCCGCCATTGCTGACGTTTTTATATTGGTGAATGCTGGATCAGAACGACATGCCGACATGGACCGTGACGACAAATCCAAAGAACAGGGCGGCGATGAGCGCCGCATAGGAAACGTACTGAGACAGTTTGGGCATGCATGCACCTGCGTTGTGACGTAGGCAAAGACTACCAGATTGATAGAGTTTAACAAGTGGTAAACCAACCCCGGACCCGTCCGCAAGGGAAACGCTTTGCCGCGTTGTGACGATTTCATGAAATAAAGCTGCCGGGGGCGCCTGCCCACCCTGCCGGCATTCAACCCAAGGGGTACAGACAGTGTCATCTGCGCCGCCTAAGGTAGCGCCATGCGAGTCACAGGGAGCAGGGCATGACGACGGCGGTTGAGGCGCAGTATCGTGAACGGGCGCGGTCCAGGGCAAGTGACAATGAAAGCCTCCTGCTGTTCCTGAGCCGGGCCATTGCGGCCATCGACCCCGACGATCTTTCCCGCCAGGACCCGGATGCCCTTATCGATGCGCTCGCGACCAGCCATGGGCGGCTGCTGTCGGGACCCGTGGATTCGACACGCGTGCTGGCGACGCCACCGGTGGTAACCGGGGCCCCGCTGGTGCTCGACATCCTCTCGCCGGACATGCCCTTCATCGTCGACAGCGCCCTGGCGGCGCTGCGCGCCATGGGTGGCGCCATCCGCCTGTTCGCGCATCCGGTGCTGCGCGTGGCCCAGGGGCAGGTCGTTTCGGAAGGCGGCACCGCGGTCAGCGTGCTGCATATCCAGAGCGATCCAGTCGCCGATCCGGATGCGCTGGTTGCCGAGCTGGAGGCGACGCTCAAGGACGTGGCCAATGCGGTGGGGGACTGGCAGCCCATGCTCGACCGCGTCCGGCGCGCTACGGCGGGGCTCGACGTGCTCAAGCCGGCGCAGCGTGAGGAAGCGGCGCGCTTCGTGGAATGGCTGATCGAGCACAATTATACCTTCCTGGGAATGCGCGAATATCGGCTTGAGGGGGACGAGCTGGTGCCGGTTCCCGGCACGGGCCTGGGCATCCTGCGCGACGAAGATCTGCGGGTGCTGCGGAGCGGGCCGCATTATGTGGAAAGCACGCCGCAATTGGTGGCCTTCGTGCAGGGGCCCGATCCGCTGCTGGTGACCAAGGCTAATGTCCGCGCCCGCGTCCATCGGCGCGCCCATATGGATTATGTGGGCATCAAGCTGTTCGGGCCGGACGGCAAGGCGAATGGCGAATTGCGCGTGGTGGGCCTCTATACGGCGCAGGCGCTGGCGACGCCGCATACGGAAGTGCCGCTGATCCGCCGCAAGATCGCCGAGGTGATGCGCCAATCGGGTGTCGATCCGCTGGGCCATGCCGGGCGCACGCTGCTGGGCGCGCTGGACAGCTATCCACGCGACGAATTGTTCCAGATCGACACGCCGCAACTGGCCGAGTTCGCCGAGGCTATTGCCGGGCTCTACGACCGGCCGCGGGTGCGCGTGCTGCCGCGCATCGACCGGTTCGACAATTTCGTGTCCATTCTCGTCTATGTGCCGCGCGACCGCTATGACGGCAATGTGCGGGCCCGGATCACCCGCTATTTGGCCGATCTCTATGACGGGCGGGTCTCGGCCTATTATCCGCACTTCCCTGAGGGGGAACTGGTGCGCCTGCACGTAATCATCGGGCGCAATGGGGGGCCGACGCCGCAGCCGGAGCGGCGGGCGCTGGAAACCGGCGTCGAGGCGCTGACGCACGATTTTTCCGACATGCTGATGGCGGCGGCGCCGGAGCCGGGCCTGGTCAGCGACTGGAAGCAGGCCTTTTCGGGCGCCTATCAGAGCCGCAACGACGCCGAGGACGCGCTGCGCGATATCGGCGTGTTCAACGGGCTTGGCGATGACGGCATTGCCATTCGGCTTGCCAGGCGCAGCGGCGCAGATGGCACGCTCGGGCTCAAATTTTACCATGAGGGCACCGCCATTCCGCTGTCGGACCGGGTGCCGATGCTGGAGCATTTCGGCTTCCGGGTGATCGACGAGCGGACCTATACGATCGTCCCGCGCGACGGGGTCGAGCGCTATCTGCACGACATGGTGCTCGAGGTGGGCGAGGACGGCGGCGGCGACGTCCTCACCCGGGCGCGCGCCATCGAAGCCGGCCTGATGGCAGTCTGGACGGGGGATGCGGAAAGCGACCAGCTCAATACGCTGGTGACGCTGGCCGGGCTCGACTGGAGCCAGGCGGCGCTGCTGAGGGCGCTGTCGCGCTATCTCAGGCAGGTCGGGACCTCCTATTCGCAGCGCTATATCGCTCAGGTGATGGTGAGCCAGCGGGAGGCGGCGCGGGGCCTCGTGGCCCTGTTTGCGGCACTGCATGACCCGGCCGGAACCGACCGCGAAGCGGCGGCCGATGCGGCGCGGGCGGCGATTGCGGCGCAGCTCGACCAGATCTCCTCGCTTGATGAAGACACGATCGTGCGGCGGTTCCAGAACCTGATCGAGGCTTCGCTGCGCACCAATGCCTGGCAGCGCGACACCCATGGCGGACGGCGCCCGGCACTGGCGATCAAGTTCGATTGCAGCAAGGTCGAGGGGATGGTGGCGCCCCGGCCCTATCGCGAGATTTCGGTCTATTCGCCGCGGGTGGAGGGGGTGCATCTGCGTTTCGGGGCGATCGCACGCGGCGGCATCCGCTGGTCGGACCGGCCGGAAGACTTCCGCACCGAGGTGCTGGGGCTGGTCAAGGCGCAGCAGGTCAAGAACGCCGTCATCGTGCCGGTGGGAGCAAAGGGCGGGTTCGTGCCCAAGCGGCTGAGCGCCGGCATGGCCCGCGAGGCCTGGCTGGCGGAGGGTACGGAGAGCTACAAGGTGTTCATCGGCGCGCTGCTCGACGTCACCGACAATCTGATAGCCGGCGAAGTCGTCCCCCCGGCCAGTACAATTCGCCGCGATGGCGACGATCCCTATCTCGTGGTGGCGGCCGACAAGGGCACGGCGAGCTTTTCCGACCTTGCCAATTCCATTGCGACCGGGCGCGGCTTCTGGCTGGGCGATGCTTTCGCCTCGGGCGGTTCGGCCGGTTACGACCACAAGAAGATGGGGATCACCGCCCGCGGCGGCTGGGAGGCAGTGAAGCGGCATTTCCGCGAGATGGACCACAATATCCAGACCGAGGCGTTCACCGTGGCGGGCGTGGGCGACATGAGCGGCGACGTGTTTGGCAATGGCATGCTGCTCTCCCGCGAAATCCGCCTGGTGGCGGCGTTCGACCATCGCGACATCTTCATCGATCCCGATCCTGATGCGGCCGCAAGCTATGCCGAGAGGGAACGGCTGTTCGCCCTGCCGCGGTCGAGCTGGCAGGACTATGAGAAAGGCCTGATCTCGCGGGGCGGCGGGATATTTTCGCGCGCGCTCAAATCCATTCCGCTCAGCCCCGAAATGAAGGCCCTGCTCAGCCTCGAAGCGGACGCGGCGACGCCCGCGGAGGTCATGCGGGCGATCCTCACCGCGCATGTGGACCTGCTGTGGTTCGGCGGCATCGGCACCTATATCAAGGCGACCGACGAGGACGACGCCAAGGTCGGCGACCGGGCCAATGACGCGATCCGCGTCGCCGCCAGCCAGGTGCGGGCCAAGGTCGTTGGCGAAGGCGCAAACCTGGGGGTGACGCAGCGTGGGCGCATTGCCTATGCCCTCAATGGCGGCCGTATCAACACCGATGCCATCGACAATTCGGCGGGCGTCAATTCCTCGGACCTCGAGGTCAACATCAAGATCGCGCTGGCGCCCGTGGTCGCCTCGGGCCAGCTCAGCATGGAGGAGCGCAACATCTTCCTCGCCTCGATGACCGAAGAGGTGGCGGCGCTGTGCCTGAGGAACAATTATCTTCAGACCCTGGCGATTTCGCTGGCAGAGCGCGCGGGCCTGGCGGAGCTGCCCGACCATCGCGTGCTGATCGAGGGCCTTGAGGCTCGCGGCCTGCTCAACCGGGCAGTGGAGTTTCTACCGACCGATGCGACCCTCGACCTGCGGGCCGCAGAGGGCAAGGGGCTGACACGCCCGGAGCTGGCAGTAATCCTGGCCTATGCAAAACTGACATTGTTCGACGACCTGCTGAGGGGTACGGCGATCGACGATCCCTATCTGTCAGGCGAACTGTTCCGCTATTTCCCGGAAACGCTGCACCGGGCCTATGGCGAGGCTGTCGAGAACCACCGGCTGAAGCGCGAAGTCGTGGCCACGGTGCTCGCCAATGCGATGATCAATCGCGGCGGCCCGGCCTTCGTTTCGGAGCTGACCGCAGCCACCAGCGCCAGTGCCGGCGAGGTGGCGCTGGCCTATGCCGCGGTCCGTGACGCCTATGGCCTGACGCCCCTCAATGCCGAAATCGACGCCCTCGATGGGGCGGTCCCTGGTTCAGTGCAGCTTTCGCTCTATGCCCAGGTCGAGGCCTTGCTGCGGCAGGAAGCGCTTTGGTTCCTGCGCAACGGCTCGGTGACCGGCGGCCTTGCCGCATTGGTCGAGCGGCATCGCGACGGGGTTGTTCGCCTGGCTGCAGCCAAGGGCCTGTTGCCGGACGACCAGCAGGCGGCGCTCGATGTCCGCGTGAGCGGTCTGATCGCACACGGGGTACCGGCCGAGCTGGCCCAGCGCATCGGAGAACTGCCCTTCCTCAGCCATGCCAGCGACATCGTGCTGGTCGCCGAGCGCAGCGGCGTGGACGTGCTGGTGGCGGCCCGCGCCTATTTTGGCGTCGCGGGACTGTTCGACCTGTTCCGCATCATCGAGGCCGGCCGCGCCATCGTCCTGGGCGACCGGTTCGACCGCATGGCGCTGGACCGCGCGCTCGCCAACCTGATGCGGGCGCTGCGCGACCTGACGTCGGATGTGTTGTCTGCCGGGACGGTCAGCGACTTCATCGCCCAGCGTTCGGTTGCCGTGGCGCGGACTGTTGCGGCGGTAAAGGAGTTGACCGAGGGCGGCATAACAGTGTCGCGGCTCAGCGTGGCGGCGGGCCTGCTGACCGACCTGGCGCGGGAGGGGTAGGCGGCCGGACGGCAGACATGTTGTTGGGCCCCCTCCCCCGGATTGCCTTGCCGGGCGGCAGTCACCCGAAAGTCGGCCTTGTATGGCTGAGACGATTGGGGCTTGTGGGTGGCAAAGATGGAGACCTGCCGATGACCGACCTCGCCCAATGGCTCGACACCCAGACGACGGACCGGGAGCTTGGCTCGACCATCAAATCCATGGCGGCGGCAGGGGCCGAAATCGCGTCGGTGTTGCGCCAGGCGCCCATTGCGGGGCAAACCGGCCTCGCGGGCTCGGACAATGTGCAAGGCGAGGCCCAGAAGGCGCTCGACGTGATTTCAAACGACATAGTTTTGAATCACTTGCGGGCAAATCCGGCCATTTCGATTCTGGTTTCTGAGGAGCTGGATGAAGCCGTTGAAATGTCGAGTCAGGGACGGTTCATTATCGCCACTGACCCCCTGGATGGATCTTCAAATCTCGACGTAAACGTTACCGTGGGCACGATTTTTTCGGTGCTGGCCAGCGCCGGTGGCCTCTTGCAGAAGGGCGAGGCCCAGTTGGCGGCCGGATATGTCGCCTATGGGCCGGCGACGAGCCTTGTCATTCGCATCGCGGGCGACACAAGCGTCTTCACGCTCGATGCGAATGGCCAGTGGCAGCAGACGGTTTCCGCCGCGATCATCCCTGCTGCGTCGGGCGAATTTGCCATCAACACGGCGCGGGAACGCTTCTGGGACGCGGCGACCATCGGCTATGTGCGCGAAAGCGTGGCGGGCGAAACCGGGCCGGCGGGCAAGCGCTACAATATGCGCTGGGTGGGCTCGATGGTGGCCGACGTGCACCGCATCCTGATGCGCGGCGGCATCTTCCTCTACCCGCTCGACAGCGAGACGGCGAGCAAGGGCGGGCGGCTGCGGCTGCTCTACGAGGCCAATCCGATGGCCTGGCTGGTCGCAGGCGCGGGGGGCGCATCGACGACTGGCAGGCAAGGGATTCTCGATGTGCAGCCGACCGGCATTCACCAGCGAGTTCCGGTGATCCTGGGATCAGCCGAGGAGGTTGGCCGGGTGGAGGCGTGGTACGCCCGGGCGTGACCGAGGGGCGCGGTCTGCGTCCGAGCCAGGCTTTTCGCAACAGATCAGTGGCTGGTGATCCCCAGGCTCTGCTCCACGCGGGCAATATCCTCGGGCGTCGGATTGACGATGGCTGCCAGTTCCAGGAACAAGCGCTCCGCTCCGCCAGGACTGACAATACCCATCATGCGTCCGGTTGTTTCGCCAATGTTGACCCAGTGATGGAGAACATTGGGCGGCAGCGTCACGACGGTTCCCGCGCCGCCCTCAAAGCTATCTTCACCGCACCAGAAGCGGAATGTCCCCTCGATAACGCGGAAGACCTCGGTTTCCCTGGTGTGCGTATGGGGCGTGGGTCCCTTGCCCGGGGCGACAAAATTTTCCCAAATGCCGATCGTGCCGTCGGTCTGCGCGGCAGTGACGTGGACCAGAACGGGGCTCCCATGCGGGGCGCGGCCATTTTGAGGACTGTCGGAAAAAGAAACCAAGGCTCTATTGAAAGACATGGCGCCAATCTCCTGTGGAGGCCTGGCAGAATATCACCGTTGGCGGGGGCACTCCAGATGTCGGCTCGGCACCGGTCGCGAGAAATTGCAACGATGCGATTGTTTGGCTAGAAGGCTGTTGATATGGCCGGCAACAGGTAGTGCCGGAAGGGAGCCAGCATGACCAACGACCCCAATCGCCTGCCGGAAACCAATTGGGGGGCATGGCAGAAGCGCCCGTTCCACCGCCAATATCTGATGACGCAGGCGAGCCGGCTGTTCGACTTCTTCGAGGCAGCCTCGCTCAATCCCAAGGGTGGGTTCTTCGAACTGTCCGATGACGGCCAGCCGCTCTCGCCCGAGAATGGCCTGCGCCAGATCCACGTCACCACCCGCATGATCCACTGTGCCACGATCGGCAGCCTGATCGGGCGACCCGGTTCGGACGAGATCATCGACCATGGCATGCGCTATCTCTGGGAGAAGCACCGGGACACGAGGCATGGCGGCTATGTCTGGTCGCTCGATGACAACGGCACGGTCGATGACAGCAAGCAGGCCTATGGGCACGCCTTCGTGCTGCTCGCCGGATCGAGCGCCAAGCTCGTCGGCCACCCGCTGGCCGACCAGGTGATCGCCGACGCCTCCGAGGTGATCGAGACACGCTTCTGGGACAAGAAGGTCGGGGCGGTGCGCGAGGAATTCGCCAATGACTGGCGGCAGATCAGCACCTATCGCGGCCAGAACTCGAACATGCACCTGACCGAAGCGCTGATGGCGGCCTATGAGGCCACCGGCGAGAAGGAATATCTGCGCAAGGCCACGCGGATCGCCGACCTCATCATCAATCGCAATGCGGCACGCCTCGATCATCGCGTGGCCGAGCACTTCCATGAGGACTGGAGCCTCGACAAGGATTATCTCGGCTCGGAAATGTTCCGACCCTCCGGGACCACGCCGGGGCACGCGCTGGAATGGTCGCGGCTCCTGTTCCAGCTGTTCGTGCTGACCCGCAAGGAAAGCAGCTGGATGCCGGAATCGGCGCGCGGGCTATTCCGCCAGGCGATCGAGCTGGGCTGGGACAAGGTGCATGGCGGCTTTTTCTATACGCTGGACTGGAACAACCAGCCGATCATGCGCGAAAAGCTCTGGTGGCCGGTGGCCGAGGCAATCGGCGCGGCAGCCTTTATCGGCGGCCATGATCGCGATGACTTCTACCAGAAATGGTATCGCAAGCTCTGGGACTTTGCGGAGAACCATGTGATCGACCATGAGCGCGGCGGCTGGCACAGCGAACTGACCGAACAGCTGGTGCCCACATCGCGCCTGTTCGTGGGCAAGCCGGACCTCTACCATGCGCTGCAGGCCTGCCTCATTCCCCTCTATCCGGTGACCGGGAGCCTGACGCACGGGATCATCGAGGCCGATCATCCCAAGCGGCTCTGACCGCACACCGAGCGCGTTGACCACAACCATTGCCCGTTCTCTGCGTTTGCCCTGCTCAACGCGGAGAACGGGCAATGACATTTCTGGACGGCAAGGTCGCGCTGGTCACCGGCGCAGGATCGGGGATCGGCAAGGCGACGGCCTTGAAGCTGGCGCGGGACGGCGCGGCGGTGGTGGTGATGAGCCGCACCCGCGAAGAGGTGGACGCGACAGCGGCCGAGATCGAAAAGGCCGGCGGCAAGGCCAAGGCCAGCGTGGCCGATGTCACCGATGACGGCGCAATGCGCGCGCTGGTGGCCGAGACGCTGGGGCATTTCGGGCGGCTCGACATCGTGGTGGCCAATGCCGGGATCAATGGCGTGTGGGCCCCGATCGAGGAGCTGGCGCCGGAGGAATGGGACACGACCATTTCGGTCAACCTGCGCGGCACCTATCTCACCATCCACCACACCGTGCCCGCGCTCGAAGCGGCGGGCGGGGGCGCGATTGTCGTGGTCTCTTCCATCAATGGCACGCGCACCTTCACCTCGCCCGGCGCCAGCGCCTACTCGGCCACCAAGGCAGGGCAATTGGCCATGGTGAAGCAATTGGCGCTGGAACTGGGCCGGCGAAAAATCCGCATCAACGCGGTCTGTCCTGGGGCGATCGAGAGCGACATCGAGGACAATACGGAGCACCGAAACGCCGGGAAGGCCGGCATACCGGTCGAATTTCCGGAGGGCGACATTCCCCTGACCGGCGGCAGAAGCGGCAAGGCGGCCGACGTGGCCGATGTCATTGCCTTCCTGGTGTCGGACGCGGCCCGGCATGTGACGGGCAGCCCGGTATGGATCGACGGGGGGCAGAGTTTGCTGCGCTAGGCCGGCCGGAGACAAATCCATGCTCCCGGTCGCGGTTGTCAGCGTGGCGCGCGCGGCGTAAAGCACGGCCGATCAATCGTTTCGGTGAACCAAGATGACCGCCCTGCCCGCCCAATTGCCGCGCCTCGTGGTCGAGCGCGCCGTTGCCGCCGCGCTGGAGGAGGATCTGGGCCTGGCCGGGGACCTCACCAGCCAGGCGACACTGGCGGTGGACGCCTGGGCAAGGGCTACGCTATCGGCCCGCGAGGCCGGCGTGATTGCCGGGCTGGACCTGGCGGCGGCGGCATTCCGGCTGTCCGGCGAGGGCGTTCAGTTCGTGCCGCGCCTGCGCGACGGGGACCGGGTGGCCGAGGGCGGCCTGGTGGCCGAGGTCTCGGGGCCGGCGCGCGCGGTGATGTCGGCCGAGCGCGTGGCGCTCAATTTTCTCAATCACCTGAGCGGCATTGCATCGCTGACGCGCATCTATGCCGATGCCATAGCCGGAACCGGGGCGCATATCTGCGACACGCGCAAGACGACCCCGGGGCTGAGGGCCTTCGAGAAATACGCAGTCCGGTGCGGGGGTGGCGCCAATCACCGCTATGCGCTGGACGACGCCATCCTGATCAAGGACAACCATATCGCCGTGGCCGGCGGCGTGACGGCCGCCTACAAGGCCGCGGAGGCCTTTGCCGGACATCTGGTGGCCATCGAAATCGAGGTGACCACGCTGGCCGAGCTGGAAGAGGCCCTGGCGGCGGGCGCCCGGATCATCATGCTCGACAACATGGACAATGACATGCTGCGGCAGGCCGTGGCCATCAATGCCGGGCGGGCGCGGCTCGAAGCATCGGGCGGGGTGAAGCTGGATCGGGTGCGCTCGATCGCCGAAACCGGGGTGAACTACATCTCCACCAGCCAGATCACCATGGGCGCCAGGCCGCTCGACCTGGGCCTGGACGTGATTATCGAGGGCGCGGCATGAGCGTGGTGACCGAGGCGCCTCCCCTGACGCTCACCGAAGTGGCCGTCGAGGCGGCCATTGCCGCGGCCAAGGTGATTTGCGCCGTCTATGAACGGCCGATCCAGGTCGTGACCAAGGACGATGGCTCGCCGGTCACCGAGGCCGACGCCGCGGCGGAGGCGGTCATCATCGAGCATTTACGGCCCACGGGGTTGCCGGTCCTCGGCGAGGAAAGCGTTGCCGCCGGCATCGTGCCGGTACTGGGCGAGCGCTATTTCGTCGTCGATCCGCTGGACGGCACCAAGGAATTCATCAAGCGCAATGGCGAGTTCACCGTCAATATCGCGCTGGTGGATGGCGGCAGGGCCGTGATGGGCGTGGTGCTGGCGCCGGCAACCGGCGACATCTTTGCCGGAGACGCCGATGGGGCCTGGACAGGCAGGGTCGTCGATGGCGAGGTCACCGGGCGGCGCGACATTCGTGTTACGACGCAGGCCCGTCCCCGCATCGTGGCCAGCCGGAGCCACGGCCACGTCGCGCTCAAGCAATTGTGCGAGACCCTGGACGTGGAGAGCGATGTCTCGGTCGGATCATCGCTGAAGTTCTGTTTGCTGGCGCGCGGCGAGGCGCAGCTTTACCCTCGCTTTACCCCGACCTGTGAATGGGATACCGCCGCCGGTCAGGCTGTGCTTGAAGCAGCGGGCGGAGCTGTCGTCACGCTCGACGGAGCGCCGCTGCGGTATGGCAAGGGGGATCTGAAGTTTCTCAATCCCTATTTCGTGGCCGCGGCCAGTGCAGAACTGGCCGAGGCGGGCGCGGCCGAAATGCGGCGCCTGCTCGGCTAGCGGCGCGGATTGCGCTGAAGCGCGGTCCCATATCGAGTGCCCTGATGCGCCGTTCGGGCGCCGATATGCAATCAGCGATTAACTGATCTGCGTGGTTCCAGCCCTCGTAAGGCTTGCAGCAGTCAAGCCAGGCATATATAGGCCGAGCATATATCGGACCGAAATATGGTCAGGGATCCACGCGCATGAACGTCAGGACATTGTGCCTATCCATTCTCTACGAGGGGGATGCGAGCGGCTATGACATTCGCCGGATGTGCACGGAAGGCAATTTCGCCTATTTCGTGGAAGCCAGCTATGGCTCGATCTATCCCGCGCTGGCCCGGCTCGAGGACGAGGGGCTGGTCAGCAGCCGCACCGAGCAGCAGGACGGCAAACCGGCCCGAAAAGTCTACACCATTACCGAAGCGGGCCGCACGGCGTTTGCCGAGGAACTGAGCGAACCGTTGGGCGAGGACGTGTTCCGCAGCCCGTTCCTGCTGTTCGCGCGCTTTGCACATATTCTGCCGCAGGAACTGGTGGAAGAGCGGTGCCATGAACAGCTCCAGCGGACGCTGGAAGAGCTCAAGCAAATCTACCAGGCGCCGGCCGAGCACGACTGCTCGCCGGCCGATCACTGGGTCATCAATTACGGACGTGCAGTATTGGAGGTTGCGGAGCAGCATCTGCGCACCCATATGCACGAACTGATCACAATGGCGCGAGCCGAGCCACGAAAAGACGCGGCTGAATAAGGGGCGAATTCAACTATGCGTGCAATGCTTTCCTATGGGCTGGCGTTTGGCATCCTGCTTCTGGCGGGCGGCTGGCTGGCAACCGGTACTCTGGTGCAGGGCGGTCAGGGCCCCGGCAAAGGCGAAAAGCCGATCATTTCGGCTATCGAGGGCGAAGAGCATGGGCCGATCGCGACAGCGCTGGCAGATGCCGGCGTCCTGGCCGAGCATCCCGAACCGGAAGTTGATCCGGCGCTGACGATCGCCCAGCGCAACGAAACCACCACGGGCGCCAGCGCCCCGCTGCAAGCTGTCAGGACCGAGCGGTTCGTGGCCCAGCCGATGCCGATCGAAGTGCCGCTGCGTGGCCGGACCCAGGCCAAGGCAACGGTGACTGCCGTGGCCGAGACGAGCGGCGCCGTGGACACTGTTCACGTGACCAAGGGCGAGCGCGTGGAAGTTGGCGACAAGCTCTGCACGCTCGACCAGGGTACCCGTGCTGCCGCCGTCGCCCAGGCCGAGGCCGGGCTGGCCCAAGCCGAAGCGGCCCTGGCCCAGGCCCAGCTCAACTACGACACCAATGCCGATTTGCGCGAGCGCGGGGTGGCCGCGGCCAATACCGCCAATGCGGTTGATGTCGCGCTTGCCCAGGCCAAGGCCGGCGTCAGCCAGGCCAAGGCCGGTCTCGACAATGCCAAGGCCGAACTGGACCGGACGGAAATCGTCGCCAAGGTTGCCGGCCTCGTGCAGGACCCGGTCGCTGTCGAAGGCGCCATGCTCAATGCCGGCTCGCCCTGTGCCACGATCGTGCAGCTCAATCCCATGGTGTTCAAGGGCATGGTGCCCGAAGCCCATATCGGACTGGCCAAGACCGGGCTCGATGCCACCATCAAGACCGTGACCGGCCAGACGGTCGACGGCAAGGTGACCTATATTTCTGCGGTTGCGGACAGCGCCACACGCGCCTTCCCCGCCGAGATCGAGATCCCCAATGAGGATTTCGCCATCCGCGACGGCGTGACGGCTGAAGCCATCGTCAACATCGGCACCGCCCCGGGGCATCTGCTGCCACAATCTGTCCTGACGCTGGACGATGATGGCGTGCTGGGCGTCCGGACCGTGGAAGACGACGTGGTCGCCTTCTACCCGATTACCATTGTGAGCGACACGCGCGAAGGCGTGTGGGTCACCGGACTGCCCGTGATCGCCGATGTGATCACTGTCGGCCAAGAGAATGTGAGCGCCGGTCAGACCGTCAAGGCCAGTCCGGTAGATGAAGCCACCGAAGCCACCGCCAGCTAAGGACCCAAGCTATGCTCGATTTCATCGAAAAAGTCCTCAGGATGCCGCGGGTTGTCCTGACGATCATGGTCGTCGTCCTGGGTGGCGGTACGCTTGCCTATCTCTCCTTGCCCAAGGAGAGCTTCCCGGCCATCGACATTCCCTACCTCTATGTCTCGATCAGCCAATCGGGCGTTTCGCCCAGTGATGCGGAAAACCTCCTCGCCAAGCCGGCGGAGGATGAGTTGTCCAGCCTGCCTGGGCTCAAGACCATCACGACCACGTCGACCACCGGTCACGCCTCGGTGCTCCTCGAATTCGACATCAACACGGACAAGGACCAGGCGCTGCAGGATACGCGCGCCAAGATGGACGCGGTAAAAGCCAAGCTGCCGGCCGACGCCAACGACCCGACTGTTTCCGAGATCGACTTTATCGGGCCGGTCATGTCGGTGGCTGTCTATGGCTCCGCTCCGGAAAAGGAACTGGTCCGTCGCGCCGAGCAGTTGCAGGATGCCATCGAAGCCATTCCCGAAATTCGGGAAGCCGTGCTTTCCGGCGCCCGCAAGGAACAGCTCGAAGTCCGCGTCGACCTGCTGCGCCTCGAAACCTACGGCCTGACGGCCAACCAGCTGTTTGACGCGCTGTCGCGCAACAACATGGTGGTGGCCGGTGGCACGCTCAATACCGGGCAGGGCTCGTTCAACGTCGAAGTGCCCGGGCTCATCACCACGGCGGAAGACGTGTTCAACCTGCCGCTCAAGACCGATGGCAACACCATCGTGACCTTTGGCGACGTGGCCACGATCACCCGAACTCTCGCCGATGCGACCGAATTCACTCATGTGAACGGCTCCCCTGCCCTGATCATGGGCGTTTCCAAGAAGCCCGGCACCAATATCATCGACGTGTCCGACAAGGTCCGCGCGGTGACTGCCGAGGTCGCCAAGGACTGGCCGACGGGCGTCAGCTATTCGTTCTTCCTCGACCAGGCGGAAACGACCACGTCGCTGTTCCGTTCCCTCGAGGCGGCGGTTCTGACCGCCGTGGCGCTGGTGCTGATCACCTGCGTGGCGACGCTGGGTGTTCGCCCGGCGATCATGATCGGCCTGTCCATCCCCCTGTCGTTCATGATGGCATTCCTGGTGGCCCAGGGCCTGGGCATGACCATCAACATGATGGTGATGTTCGGTCTGGTGATCGCGGTGGGCGTGCTGGTCGATGACCCCGTGGTGGTGGTCGAATATGCCGAGCGAAAGCTGCAGGAAGGCGTTCCCAAGAAGGAAGCCTTCATCATGGCCATGCGCAAGATGTTCGTGCCCGTGGTGGGTGCAACGGCGACCACGCTGGGCGCCTTCGTTCCGCTGCTGTTCTGGCCGGGCATCATCGGCAAGTTCATGAGCTACCTGCCGACGATCGTGATCATCGTCATGATCGCCTCCTTCATCTCGGCGCTGATCTTCATGCCGGTCATCGGCTCGATCATCGCCTCGACCCATGTTGACCAGAAAGAAAAGGCCAAGGCCGACATCGTCATGTATCCGGACAAGTTCGACACCAAGAAGGTGGGCGGTTTGACCGGGTTCTACGTGCGGATCATGGAGAAGCTGCTGCACTGGCCGCTTCCTACCCTGGCCGTGGGCATTGGCATCATCGCCACGATCTTCGTCACTTATGCGATGAACCCCACAGGCTCGGAGGCCTTCCCGGCATCCGAACCCGAATTCGCCACGGTGGCGGTCGTCGGACGCGGCAATTACTCGCCCGAAGAAATCCGGGACATGCTTGTGGAAGTCGAAGACGAGCTGATGCAGGTCCAGGGTATCCAGGACGTGATCATGCAGTTCGGCACGACCGGCGCCTTCGGCACCATGCCGCCTGACACGATCGGCAATTTCCAGCTGCAGCTGACCAAGTGGAGCGAGCGTGTTCCGGCCGAACAGATCTTCGCCAATATCCGCGAACGCGTGAAGGACTTTGCCGGTCTCGATATCCAGCTGCTGGCGGCCGAAAGCGGTCCGCCGGCCGGCAAGGACATCAATATGCGAGTGGAGAGCTCGAACTACGACGACCTTGTTCCAGTCGTGACCGCAATCCGCGATCACCTCGCCACATGGCCGGAGATCGTTGACGCCGAAGACGGTCGCCCGTCGCCCGGCATCGACTGGGAGATCACTGTCGACCGTGCGGAAGCGGGCAAGTATGGCATCGGCGTGCGCGAACTGGCACCCTATGTCCAGCTGGTGACCTCGGGCGTGAAGCTCGGGACCTATCGGGATGCCGAAACCGGCGACGAGCTGGATATTCGCGTGCGCCTGCCGGAAGATGAGCGGACCTTCGACGCGCTCGATTCGATGCGCATTGCCACTGCCCAGGGCCTGATCCCGGTCAGCAACTTCATCGAGCGCACCGCCGTGCCCAAGGTGGCCAGCATCCAGCGCCGCGACCAGGTCTATACGATGAACGTGGCTGCCGGGCTGACCAATCTTCCAGACGGCGTCTATGCCGCCGACAAGGTGGAAGAGCTGCAGACCTGGATCGCCCAGCAGGACTTCCCCGACCGGGTGAAGGTGGTGTTCGGTGGCGCCGAAGAGCAGATGGGTGACGCCAATGCCTTTATCGGTCAGGCCATGATCATGGCCCTGGTGCTCATCTCGTTCGTCCTGCTGCTGGAATACAACAGCTTCTACCAGGTGCTGGTGACATTGATGACCGTCGCCATGTCGGTGGCCGGCGTGCTGCTCGGCATGCTGCTGACCGGGATGACATTCTCGGCGATCATGACGGGGCTGGGCATCGTGGCGCTGGCCGGTATCGTGGTGAAGAACGGCATCGTGCTGATCGACACCTATAACGACTACCACCGGCACCAGAACGTCGAAGCGGTCAAGGCGATGCTGCTGACCGTCAGCCAGCGCGTGCGGCCGGTGCTGCTGACCGCGTTCCTCACCGCGCTGGGCGTGATCCCGATGTGGGCCAATATCGAGTTCGACTTCATCCGCCGCGAAATCGTGGTGGGTGGCATCGCCGGCTCCTGGTTCATTCACCTGTCGGCAGCGCTGGTTTCGGGCCTGTTCTTCTCCACCGCCCTGACCCTGATCATGGTGCCGGTGATGATCACGGCACCGACGGTGATGTGGAGCCAGATCCGCTGGCTCGGCTCGGTCTTGGCAGCCTTCGGCGCGTGGGTGGCAAGCCCCCTCCGCCGCCGCCAGGCCGTCGCCGCCCCCGCCGGTTTCGATGGCATGGCGGTGGAGGTGCCGGACGATGCCGACAGCGCCAAGCGCTACATCGTCTCCAAGGATGCCGGGCTGAAGGAAAAGGAAGCCAATGGCGTCACGGTGGTGAGCCGGAGGGATGCAGCGGAGTAAGCGGCCCCCGCCATTCGACCCCAGGTCTCATGGCCCTTCTCGCTCAAATCGCGCCTGGCGCGATTTGCAAGACGCTCAAAGGCCCGCAGCGATGCGGGCCTTTACTTTTTGGCTATTTTAGCCAATATTCTTTTAGCTAAAATAGCTAATGGAGCCAGCCATGGGTACGATGTCCGCAACCGATGCCAAGAACAAATTCGGTCAGTTGTTGGAGATGGCGCGAACCGAGCCCGTGCGCATCCAGAAAAACGGCCGCGATGTTGGCGTGCTGGTGTCGCCTGAGCAGTTTGCGGCTATGGAGAATCAGTCGGCTGCGCGGAAAGTCCGGCCGGCCATTGAGGATCTGATGCAGCGCAGCATGAGCAGGCGCAAGTCACTCTACGAAGCGCTTGCAAAATAGATCATGGCCTTCACCTACCTCACTCTCGATGAGGCGTTGCGAATTCACCAGTTACTCATCGAGCGCTTTGGTGGTGCGGAAGGCGTTCGTGACTACGGCCTGATTGAAGCTGCCTTGCTCCGCCCGCAGACCGGCTACTATGCCGACCTGCTTGAGGAGTCCGCCGCGCTCTGGGAAAGCCTGGCAATGAACCACGGCTTCGTGGATGGAAACAAGCGCGTCGCCTATGCGTGTCTCGAACTCTTTCTGCAGTTGAATGGCATCGATATTTCGGCCGAGAATGATGAGATCGAGCGCTTTATCTACACCCATCTGGAGGCCGGCACGTTTCGCAAGGACGTTCTGGAGGCGTGGTTGCGCGCCCACACAACGCCACTCGCCTAGGCCGATGCAAAGGCCTCGAACAGGGCCCTGATGCGGGCGGTCTGGCGCAGTTCCATGGGGGTGAGCAGCCAGATGGCGATAGCAAAGGCGGGTTCGTCGGAGAGCCGCACGAGCCCGGGAGATCCAGCGGCCAGGGCGGCGGGCACCAGCCCTGCCCCAAGGCCGGCATCTACTGCGCGATACATCATCAAAGGCGTCGGCACGCTGGCCTGCGGACGTATTGTGGGGTGAACCCGCCGCAGCCAACGCGCGGAAGGCTGGCTGCAATCGCGATTGCCGTATTCGAGCCAGGGCATGGCCTCCGGGTCGGCGGCGATGTCGGCCCGCGCATAGGGATAGAATTCGAGCTTGCCCAGTTCGCGCCCGAAGAGGTGCTCATCGGGGCTGTTGGTGGCGCGCAGCGCCACTTCGGCCTCGCGGCGGGACAGATTGCGCAACTCTGATCCGACCTCGACGGCGAGGTCGATCTGCGGGTGACGGGCACGAAAGCGGGCCATGACGGGCATATAGAGCCAGGCCAGGGCGTCGACGGTGGTGAGCTTGATGTGGCCGGTGAGGCGGTGATCGCGGCCGGTGATGTCGCGCTCGAGGCCCGCCAGCTCGGCTTCGATGCGGCGGGCGCTTTCGAGCAGGCGCTCGCCTTCGGGCGTGAGGATGACGCCATCGTCGCGGCGATCGGCCAGGCGGGCGCCGAAATGAGCCTGGGATGGTATTGCCCCCGGCCGTAGCATTGATGGTGCTGGGCGTGGACAGCGTGGTGGTGACCGGGGCAGCGCTGGCCTATGCGGCGGCGCGGGTGGGGTTCACGCTGAGCTATTGGAGCGGCGTGAACAGGCCCCGATCCCTGTTCTGGGGTGTGGGCATGGCAATGATCGCCGTCCTCACCGCCCAGGCAATGGTGGCGGTGTTGGCAGGGTGGCGCTGACACCCTGCCCGCTGTTCGGCCCGGCGCTGGGCCAATGCCTATTCTGCGGCCGGGACGCCCCGCTTGACGAAGCCTTCCGGGTCGTCCTGGGTGCGGGCCAGCAGTTCGGCGGCCTCAGAGGCCTCGCGCTGGCGGTTCCACATCTGCGCGTAGAGGCCTTCCTGCGCGAGCAGGTCGAAATGGCTACCGCGTTCGGCGATCTGGCCGTCGCGCAGCACCAGGATTTCGTCGGCATTGACGACCGTGGAGAGACGGTGGGCGATGACGACGGTGGTGCGGTTGCGCGACACCTCGTCGAGGGCGGCCTGAATGTCGCGCTCGGTCTTGGTGTCGAGGGCGGAGGTCGCCTCGTCGAGGATCAGGATGGAGGGCGATTTGAGAATGGTGCGGGCAATGGCCACGCGCTGCTTCTCACCGCCGGAGAGCTTGAGCCCCCGCTCGCCCACCTGGGTGTCATAGCCCTTGGGCAGGGTATCGATGAAATCGCCGACCTGGGCCATGCGGGCCGCGTCGCGCACTTCCTCGGTGCTGGCATCGGGGCGGCCATACTGGATATTGTAGCCGATCGTGTCGTTGAACAGCACCGTGTCCTGCGGCACCATGCCGATGGCCGAACGCAGGCTTTCCTGGGTCACGTCGCGCAGGTCCTGACCATCAATGGTGATGCGGCCGCCGGTGACGTCGTAGAAGCGGAACAGGAGACGCGAGATGGTCGATTTACCGGCGCCCGTGGGACCGACGATGGCAACTGTCTTGCCAGCCGGTACCTCGAAGCTGACACCCTTCAGAATGGGCCGATCCGGGTCGTAGTGGAAGGCGACATCCTCGAAGCGGACAACGGGGCCGGTGACCTGGAGCGGAGCGGCGCCGGGCCGGTCGGTGATCTCGGGGTCCTGATCGAGCAGCTTGAACATCTCCTCGATATCCGTCAGCCCCTGGCGCAGTTCGCGATAGACAAAGCCGATGAAGTTGAGCGGCCGGTAGATCTGCATCAGGAAGGTGTTGAGCAGCACGAAATCGCCCAGCGTCAGCGTGCGGTTCATCACGCCCATGATGGACATGATCGAGATGATCAGAAAGCCGCCATAGAAGATGACCGCCTGGCCGAAATTGAGAAAGCCGAGCGAAGACCAGATACGGATGGCGGAGCGCTCATAGCCCTCCATGGCCTTGTCGAAGCGCCTGGCCTCCATCTCCTCATTGGCAAAGTACTTCACCGTCTCGAAGTTGAGCAGGCTGTCGATGGCCTTGCCATTGGCGTCGGTGTCGCTCTCGTTCATGGCCCGGCGGATCGAGATGCGCCAGTTGGAGGCCTTGATGGTGAAATAGAGATAGGCCCAGATCATCACCACCAGGACGCCGAGATAGCTGACGCCGAACAGCCACACGAAGATGACTGCCACGACGACGAACTCGACAATGGTGGGTGCGATATTGAGCATGGCGAAGCGGACGACCGTCTCGATGCCCTTGGTGCCGCGCTCGATGACACGGGAAAGCCCGCCGGTGCGCCGCTGCAGGTGAAAGCGCAGCGAAAGCCGATGCATGTGGTGGAAGGTCTGGAGGGCCAGCTTGCGCACGGCATGCTGGCCGACGCTGGCAAACAGCACGTCGCGCAATTGCTGGAAACCGGCGTCGACAATGTTGCCGACCACATAGGCGATGACGAGGACCAGCGGGATGGCGAGGCCCAGGACAAGGGTCGAATCCGGGGTCGGTCCGTCCAGACTGTCGATAATGCCCTTATAGGCAAAGGGAACGAGCGTGGTGGCGACCTTGCTGGCCAGCAGCGCCGACAGCGCCAGGACCACACGCAGCTTCAGATCGGGGCGATTTTCCGGCCACATATAGGACCAGAGATTGCGGACCGTAGAGAATACCGATCCTTCGTCCGCGCTGACGGACGGCTTCTTCTCAGAACTGTTTCGAGCCATCAGGCCGTTTCCGTTTCCTTGTTGGCGGCGACGGGCGCCAGCCCCTTGAGGAGACCGCCAAAGGCCGAGTTCAACTCGGCCAGTCTGTCGTGGCGGATGCAATAGCGATTGCGCGTGCCGTGCGGCTTGCGCTCGATCAGCCCGGCATCGTGCAGCACCTTGATGTGCTGAGAGACGGTGGACTGGGCCAGGGTGAGGCTGTCGGTGACATCGGCGCAGCAGCACTGGCCCTGCTGCTGGGTCGCGAGAATGCGCAGAATTTCCAGCCGGACCGGGTGGCCCAGGGCCCGCATGATACTGGCAATGTCGTCGTCATGCATGGCGCAGCACTCAATTCGCTCATCACCGTGCCGCCCGGGAGCAAGGCGCTCGACAGCGGTTGATCGGTGAATTGCGATGGAAGATGGGGCCTCTTGCCCTGAAAATCAATAGGCACGCAAAAACGGCGCCCTAAGGCGCCGCTTTCCAGTGGATTATTGCCCAGCCGCCTCGTCGGGCAGATCGAAGACCTGGCCGGGATAGATGCGATCGGGATCACGGATCTGCCCGGTATTGGCCTGGTAGATCGTGGTGTATTTGAGCCCTTCGCCATAGACGCGGCGGGCAATGGTCCAGAGGTTGTCACCCCGTCGGATGATGGCCTTGCCCGACATGAAGCGCTGCGCTTCGGGGTCGCCAAGCGACACGGCCACCATGGTCGGCACGGCAGGCTCGGCCGGCTCGACCTGTTCGGCTTCCGGTGCAGCGTCTGCGACGGCGGCCGGTTCGGCCGCAGGTTCGGTGCTGGGCTCGGTCACCGGGGTCACCGCTTCCACGGCGGGCGCTTCCACGGCAGGCGCTGCCGCAATGGCAGGTGCCGGTTCGGCCGCAGGGGCGGCGGGCTCGGCTGCCGGTGCAGTCTCCGTGGCGGGCTCGGTGGCCGGCGCTTCGGCCGGGGCAGCCGGCTCCGCAGCGGGAACCGCCGGCGCAGCAGATGGCTCTGGTGCGGCGGGCTGCGTGGCTTCAGGTTCGGCTGGCGTTTCGGCAGGAGCTGCTTCGGTTGGCGTGGCCTCGGCAGGCGCCTCGGCTACGGCCACCGGTTCGTCGACAGCAGGAACATCGACGACGAAATCGACCTCGGCACGGGCCACCACATCGGCGGAACCCGGCTGCAGCAGGTCGACGCGGACACGCTGGCTGGGCTTATCCAGCACCGGGCCCGCTTCAACCAGCCAACGGCCACCTTCGACGGTGGCGTCGGCGATGAAGCTGTCGTCGACATAGAGGCGAATGGTCCCGCCATCCGGGCCGGCGCCGGCAAAGAAGGTGCGATCGGTCTCGATTTCGATGGCATCGATGGTGGGCGGCACGTCGGCCAGTTGTGCGGGTGCCGGGGCGGTTGCCGGTTCGGCCACGGGCGCAGGCTCGATCGCCGGCGCGGGTTCGACCGGTTCGGAGGCGGGCGCCATGGCAGCGGCGCCGGCGGGTTCGTCCGCCGCCGGGGCCTGGGCTACAGCAGTCGCGGCCGGGTTGGTCGTATCGGCCTCAGGCGCCGATGGAGACGCCTCCGGCGTTGCGGGCGCGGTTGCCGGCGCCGTCTCGGTCACAGGCGCGGCGGCCTCGGTGGTAGGCGCCGGTGCGACTGGCTCGGGAGCCGAGGCCACCTGCATGGTCGAGGTGTCGGCCGGTGCCGCAGCGGGCTCGGCCTCGGTCTCTGCCGGTTCCGCGGCAGCCATGGCCGTGGGCGATTCCGTCGCGGCTGCTGGCTCTGGCGCCTCGGCCACGGTGGTTTCGGGCGCAGTGGCCGGTGCCGGCGCTGCCTCGGGCGCAGCGGCGGCCGCCGGCGTCTCGGGTGCAGCGGGCTGTTCGGCGGGGGCCGGCGCAACTGGTTCGGGCGCCGCCGCGACCTCGACGGGCGCCGTCAGGCCCTGGAGGACCTCGCTGGCTTCGCCGGGCTTGCTGGCGACCACCAGCGGCTGGCTGGTCTTGTCTTCATTGATGACGACGATGAAGGAGTCCTCGGCGGTGCCGGGCTTACCCTCTTCGCCCAAAGTGATCTCAAGCCCGCCGGGCGGCAGGGGATTGTCGGGCACAAAAACCCAGTCGCCGCTGTTCTCGACTTCGACGGTTCCGAGCAGTTCGCCATTGGCGAACACTTCCACCTTGCTTCCGGGCGCGCCGCTACCGGCGATGACCACGGAGCCATCGGGCTCGGCACGCAGCAGGCCAAAGGTGGCCGCGATCACGCCATCGACATTGGCATCGGGTTCGGCGGGCGGGGTCGTGTCCAGTTCCGGTTCGGCGGGCACGGCCTCGTCGGCCTCTTCGGCAGCCTCCTCGGCCGGTTCCTCGGCGTCGGCGACCACCGGGGCGGGCGCGGCCGGGATCAGGCCGACTTCGGCCATCTTGCCGCGCAGGCACTGCCCCATGCCATCGGGGCTGTTGAAGCAGGAGACAATCGACGGGCCGGAAAGGACACCGAGAATAACGAGAAGAGTGACTGCCGCTGCCCCGATAGTCAGAGCCAGAGGTCGTTTCGGAGCGGTTTCGGCCAGTTTGCCCTCCCGGTAAATGCGCTCAGCCGGCGAGGTTTCTCGCCCGGCTTGTCTTTGCCCCAGATGCCGAATCCCAAGACGCCTCAGTCTTCAACAGCTTGTATGTGATTGATTCATACAGAGCTTCAAACGAGGCATCAATGATATTGGGCGAAACGCCGATGGTTACCCAGCGATCGCCGCTGCTGTCACGGCTTTCAACCAGTACACGGGTGACCGCGCCCGTGCCGCCGTCCAGGATACGCACCTTGAAGTCGACCAGTTCGAGATCTTCGATTCGGGCCGAATACTTGCCCAGGTCCTTGCGCAGGGCCTGATCGAGCGCGTTGACCGGGCCATTGCCTTCGGCCACCGACATCAGCAGCTCACCATCGACACGGATCTTGACCACCGCCTCGGTGACGGTGACCTCGTCGCCCATGGCATTGTGGCGGCGCTCGACCATGGTGCGGTAGTTTTCGACATCGAAGAAGTCCGGCAAAGTGCCGAGGACCCGCCGCGCCAGCACCGCAAAGGACGCGTCGGCGCCATCATAGGAATAGCCGCGGGATTCGCGTTCCTTGACGGTGGCGAGCAGCTTTTCGAGGCGGGGATCGTCCTTTTCGAGCACGATGTCATGGCGGGCCAGCGCCGTCAGCAGGTTGGACTTGCCCGCCTGCTGGCTGACCATGATGGCGCGTTCATTGCCGACGCTTTCGGGCGGCACATGCTCATAGGTGGAAAAATCCTTGAGCAGGGCCGAGGCATGGATGCCGGCCTTGGTGGCAAAGGCAGAGGCGCCGACATAGGGCGCCTGCCGCGCCGGCGCGCGATTGAGGCGATCATCGAAGGCGCGCGAGATATGGGTGAGCCGTTCGAGCTGGGCGGGGGTGATGCCGGTTTCGAAGCGCTCGGCATAGAAGGGCTTGAGCACGAGCGTGGGGATGAGGGTGACCAGATTGGCATTGCCGCAGCGCTCGCCCAGGCCATTGAGCGTGCCCTGGATCTGGCGGACGCCGGTTTCGACAGCCGCCAATGCGTTGGCGACGGCCTGGCCGGTATCGTCATGGGGGTGGATGCCCAGCCGGTCGCCGGGGGCGATGGTCATGACGTCGGCGACGATCTCGCGCACCTCCGAGGGCATGGTGCCGCCATTGGTATCGCAGAGCACGACCCAGCGGGCGCCGGCATCGAGCGCCGTCTGGACGCAGGCAAGCGCATAGGCGCGATTGGCCTTGTAGCCATCGAAGAAATGTTCGAGATCGACCAGCGCTTCCTTGCCGGCGGAAGCGGCGGTGCGCACCGTATCGGCCAGGCCTTCGAGGTGCTCCTCGGTGGTGGAGCCCAAGGCCAGCTCGACCTGGTAGTCCCAGGCCTTGGCGACGAAGCAGGTGGCGTCGGCAGCCGAATTGACGAGGGCCTGGACACCCGGATCATTGGCGGCAGAGCGCCCTGCCCGCTTGGTCATGCCGAAAGCGGTGAAAGTGGCCTTTCTGGTGCGCTTCTTCTCAAAGAAGGCGGTGTCGACGGGATTGGCGCCGGGATAGCCGCCTTCGACATAATCGACGCCCAGCTCTTCGAGCATGCCGGCAATGGCGATCTTGTCCTCAAGCGAGAACTCAATGCCGGCGGTCTGCGCACCGTCGCGCAGGGTCGTGTCGAAGAGGTAGAGGCGTTCACGGGACATGGATTGGGCCTAACTCGGATTACTTGCCGGTCTGGTCTGGCTGGGGCCAGACCTCGGTGTCGTGGTCGGGATGCTGGTGGTTGGAGGCCTGGATGGCACTCCACCAGGCCTCGCGATCGGGCTGCTCGGTGGCGCCGCCATGCGCGATTGTGGGCAGGGTATCGAACCAGGGCACGCGGCTCTCATTGCCGGTATTGGCATGGGGCGGGAACAGCTCGGGATGGTCGAGCGAACCGATGGTGAAATTGACCCGGTCGCCGGTGGTGTCGTCATAAAAGAGCGGCGTGCCGCACCTGGCGCAGAAGCCGCGATCGACATGATCGGAGGAGCGGAAGCGCGCTGGCTCGCCGCGGGTCCAGGTGATGGCGTCGCGAGGCGCGGCCACCAGCGCGGCAAAGATATTGCCCACCGCCTTCTGGCACATGCGGCAGTGGCAGATGTGGGAATTGTCCATCATTTCGGTGGCGTGGTAGCGCACGGCGCCGCACTGGCAGCCGCCGCTGACGTCCATCTTGTAGCGGTCCATCAGGTGTCCTCCCGGGGTGGCCAATCGGCCGTATCGTGATCGGGGTGCTGGTTGGAATGGATTCCGGCCATGAAGTCGCGCCATTCGTCGCTGACCTCGGTGCGCTCGGGCAAGGTGCTGAGGCCGGCAAAGAAGGGCAGGCGATCGTTGAGATTGACCTGGATTTCGGGGGCGGCGACGGTGGGATCGTCGAAGGCACCGATGGCCAGTTCGAGCCCATAGCGGGTTTCATAGGCGAGCGGGGTGCCGCAATCGCCGCAGAAGGCGCGGCGGGCGGCGTTGGAGCTCTGGAACCATTTCGGTTCGCCGCGGGCCCAGACGGCGTTATGCGCGGTGACCAAGGGGCCGAAAAAGCCGCCAAAGGCCTTCTGGCACATGCGGCAATGGCAGATGGAGGGGCGGCCGAGCCGGGTGACGCGGAAACGCACCGCGCCACACTGGCAGCCGCCGGTATGGGCTTCAGCCTGGGGCATGACACACTGCTTCTATGTTGTTGCCATCGGGATCGATGACGAAGGCGCCGTAATAGTGCTCGTGATAATGCGGGCGCAGGCCCGGGGCGCCATTGTCGGTGCCGCCTGCGGATAGGGCGGCAGCGTGGAAGGCGTCGACGTCGGCGCGGCTATTGGCGGAAAACGCGTAGTGGCGGCCGGGGCCGGTCTCGGCGCTTTCAGTCAGCCAATAATCGGGCTTGGTGCGGCCATAACCGCCGACCTTGACGCCGCCGGTGAACTCGACGGGCACCTCATTGAGCAGGGTGACGCCCAGCGGGGCGAAGGCGGCGTCGTAGAAGGCTTTGGATTTCGCCCAGTCCGCAACGAGAATTCCAACGTGATCAAGCATGATTGCATCTCCGGTTTATGGAGCGGCGATCTGCAGCGATTCCGCTGACAGGAGGTGGCAGGAGGGTCACCGCTTGACCTCCCATTTGGTCTGGCGGGCGCCGGTTTCGTCCTTGTAGTCCATCAGGGCGATGCCCTGTTCGGCCAGTTCGTTGCGGATGCGGTCGGCTTCGGCGAAGTTTTTGGAATTGAGGGCGGCGAGGCGGGCAGCCACCAAGTTGGGCACGGCGGAATCGACCTGGACGTTGCGCTTGATGCGCAAGCCCATGAGGTCGGCCAAAGCGAGCCCCTCGGCCGCCTTGTCCTGATCCATAATAAGCGCATGGATGCGCGCGATGGCACCCGGGGTGTCGAGATCATCAGCGAGACGATCAATGACCTCGGTCGGCAGATACGCGGACGGCTCAGCGTCCCCAACCGCGCGCTCCCACTTCTCGAGCAAATTGACGGCCTCCTCCAGCCTTCTCTGGGAGAAATCAATCGGCTCGCGGTAGTGGGTCATCAGCATGGCCAGCCGGAGCACCTCGCCGGGCCACTTGCGACCGCCGAAGGCTTCGGTTTCGAGGAGGTCGTGGATGGTGAAGAAGTTGCCCAGGGACTTGCTCATCTTCTGGCCTTCGACCTGAAGGAAGCCGTTGTGCATCCAGACATTGGCCATGGCGTGGGAGCCGTGGGCGCAGCGGGACTGGGCGATTTCGTTTTCGTGGTGCGGGAAGATGAGGTCGAGCCCGCCGCCATGGATGTCGAAGGTTTCACCCAGATAGCGCTCGGACATGGCCGAGCACTCGATATGCCAGCCGGGA
Source organism: Devosia salina (assembly GCF_019504385.1). NCBI lineage: Bacteria > Pseudomonadati > Pseudomonadota > Alphaproteobacteria > Hyphomicrobiales > Devosiaceae > Devosia > Devosia salina. Next base: position 1,136,044 of record NZ_CP080590.1, on the reverse strand, counting down.
CGGCCGCGGCCCCAGGGGCTGTCCCAGCCGGGTTCATCGTCGGAGGAGAGCTTCCAGAGGACGAAATCGGCCGGGTTGCGCTTGTGGCTGTCCACGGCGACGCGGGCGCCGGCGAGATTGTCCTCGAGATTGCGGCCGGAGAGCTGGCCATAGTCGGGCATGGAATCGACGGCGAAGAGGACTTCGCCGCCGGCCTGATAGGCGTTGCCATTGTCCAGCAGGCGCTGGATCATGGCCTGCATTTCGGGGATGTTTTCGGTGGCGCGGGGCCGGATGGTGGGCTCCAGGCAGCCGAGAGCGGTCACGTCCTTCTGGTATTGTGCGGCCGTGGTTTCGGTGACCTTGCGGATGGCTTCGTTGAGCGGCAGGTCGGGATGATCGCGCAGGGCGCGGGCGTTGATCTTGTCATCGACGTCGGTGATGTTGCGCACATAGGTGACGTGGTCCGGCCCATAGACATGGCGCAGGACGCGGAACAGCAGGTCGAAGACGATGGCGGCGCGGCCATTGCCGATATGGGCGAAGTCATAGACCGTGGGGCCGCAGGCATAGAGACGCACATTGTTCGCATCCATGGGCTCGAAGGGCACCTTGGAACGGGTGAGCGTATTGTAGAGGAACAGCTGCGGCTTTGCCGTGGTCATAGAGAGGTCCTGTCGCCAGACACATTCGGTGCTCGGTCGTTCGTGGTCGCGTTCTCGAACCGGAAAAGCGGCACCCACTTTTCCCGAGAACGCTCCGCTGGCGGGGAGGCTCTATCCATTGCGCAATTTCAGGATGAAGAAGACCGCTCCGCCAACGCTTGGGTTAGCAGGTAATAATGCAGCAGGTAATGGTGCACGTGGACTTCATGGCGCGGAGATTGGCCGGACGAACGGAAGAAATCAAGCCCAAACAAAAGAGGGCGACCCCGAAGGGCCGCCCAATCGCTTTGGAGGCGACAGGTAACTGATGCGGGTCGCTAGGACCTAAACTGCTGGTGGCACTGGCCGCAGGTGCCCATGATGGTCTTGACGGCCGCGCCATAGCCGGCGGCATCGCCGGCCTCGGCAGCGGCAATGCCCGCTTCGGCCGCCGCAACACCGGTGTCGACGATGGCGGTAAAGGCTTCCCAATTTTCCCAGATGGCCGGCAGCGCCTTGCTGCTGCCAACAATCGACCCTTCGGGGAAGAGGGCCGGGATGTGACTGTAATTGTCGCGCACCGTGGTCAGGGCCGCGACGGCTTCGGCGCCGGACAGGTTACCCAGAGTGCGCATGATGCCGCCATCCTCCTTCATCAGGGCCTGGCGCATCGCCACAGCCTCTTCGGGGGTGGCGGGCGGAGTGAAGGCGTCCTGGGCGAAGGCGCCAACAATGCCTCCGGCCAGAATAGCGGCGACAGCAAAGGCGGAAGCTTTGCGGATGAGCATCAATACTTTCCCTCAATCATGATGGACATCGAAGCGGGCCCCTCTACCCGAGCCAGCACACTTGCATGGCAAGATGACGCGCCCAACGAGCACACGCGAATGTTATCAATCAGTTGGCGAGCAGCGCCACGGCCTGATCGATGTCGCCGAACAGCGATTTTCCACCCGCATCCAGGGCGCCGATGCGCACCCGGTCGCCGGGCTTGAGGAAGGGTGTGCGGGCCCGCCCATACTTGGCCTTCTCGGCCGTGCGGGCTTCGGCGATGCAGGCAAAGCCGATGCCATCGGCCTTGATGGGCAGGGTCTGGTCGTGCGGATTGGACACGGTGCCACCGCCAATGATCGTCCCCGCAGCGAGGTTGCGGGTGCGGGCGGCCTCGACGATGAGATCGGCGAAGTCGAAATGCATGCCGATGCCTGCATTGGGCTGGCCGTAGAGCACGCCATTGACCTCGATGCGGATGGGCAGGTGGAGGCGATTGTCGTGCCAGGCGGCGCCCAGGCTGTCGGGCGTGATGACCACGGGTGCGAAACTGGTCGAGGGCTTGGCATGGAAGAAGCCGAACCCATTCTGCAGGTCATCGGCCACCAGCCGGCGCAGCGACACGTCGTTGAGCACGGTGACGAGGCGAATGGCCGCTGCGGCCTGTTCGCGGGTTGCCCCCATGGGCACGGGTCCGATGATGACGCCGACTTCAGCTTCGAAATCGAGCGCCAGATCGTCGCTTGGAATGATGATGGGCGCAGTGGCCGCCGACAGCGAATCGGAGCCGCCCTGGTAAAGCAGCGGGCGGATCGATTGCAGTTCCTCGTCCTTGCTGCCCTTGAGCGACCGGACGCGCTCGAGATGGCTCATATAGGCGGAGCCGTCGATCCATTGATAGGCGCGCGGCAAAGGGGCGTGAGCATCGGCAGCGTTGAACGCCTGGCCCGCGATCTCGCCGGCGTCGAGCTGGCGCGCCAGATCGGCCAGAGCCGGCGCGGCCCGGGGCCAATCGTCGAGCGCGGCCTGCAGCGTGGGCGCGACGCGGCCAGCCGAGACATAGCGGGAAAGGTCGCCGGAAACGACCGCAAGCTGGCCATCCGGGCGATTGTTGCGCAGGGTGGCGAGTTTCATTGCAGGCTCTCCTTGGGTCCGGTGTTGCCGCAACGCGCTACCGCCGGGCAAATCACGCGGCTATAATGTTGCCATGGAGCTTAAAGCATTATCCACTCCGACAGAATCGGAACCAATGCTTCAAGCCATTGTTTTGACGCATGATCGATCTCCGGCCCGCGTCCGGAAAGCAAAGCCGCAGGCTTTGCCGATCGTGCTCCAGCGATGTCTCAGGAGCCCTCGGGCTCGCGCGGTTGCGGACCCGCATACGGGAATTTGGCGTGCATTTCACCTTGACCAGGCTTCGGCCCCTGATCCTGCTTATTCTGGCCAGCGTGGTGCTGGCGCTCGATATCGACGCGGCCCATGCGCAGGCAGCCCAATGCGCGCAATTGCAGGCGGCGCTGGCCCAGTTCGACCGCAATAGCGAGTTTCGCCAGATGGGCGGCAATTCCAACGCGGCCCGGCAGCTGCAGCGGCAGGTGCAGCAGGCGGAGAGCCGCTATATCCGCGACGGGTGCAATGATGACGCGCGCGCCGGCCGGCAGCTGACCCGGGCCTGCCAGCTCATCGCCCGCGAAGTGCTCGACCTGCGCGACGAGTACGCCCAGGTCAGCCAGTCGGTGGAGACGGCCAACGCCGTCGCGCAGCAGCGCGAGTCGATCCTTCAGGAAATGGCGCGCTTCGGCTGCAATTCGGGCTCAAGCGCGACCTTCACCCGCGACCGGCAGAATGTGTTCGACCGCGTCTTCGGCACGACCACCGAGAATGACTTCACCAATGGCGATTTCGTCGATGGCGGCGACTATTGGGGCTACCAGGGCTACAACACGGTGCGGACCGTCTGCGTGCGCCTGAGCGACGGCTATTTCTGGCCCATCAGCTACGCCACCCTGCCAGACTATATCGGCAATGACGCCATGAGCTGCCAGCAGATGTGTCCCAATACGGCGGTAGAGCTCTACTATTACAACAATCCCGGCGAGGAGCCGGAGCAGATGCGCAATATGAACGGGACGCCCTATACGGCCCTGCCCAGCGCCTTTGCCTATCGCAATGAATTCGACAAGTCCGCCACCTGCCAGGCCGCGCCTGTTGCCGATGGATCGGTGACCGTCACCAGCGCCGCCGATGGCAGCAGCCGGGCGATGCTCGACATCAATGGCGTGCGGTTTCCGTTGCCGCTGCGCGATCCGCGCGGCGTCGCGCCGGTCCAGGCGGCGCCGGTGGAGGAAGTCGCCACGGTGGCGCTGGTCGACGTGCCCCTGCCCCGCCCAAGGCCCTCCGGCCCCGGCGAGGTTGCGCGTCAGCCGCTGGCGCAGGCCGAGCCGGAGCTGCGCATCGTCAAGCTGGGTGACAAGACTGTCAGGGTAGTCGGTCCAGACACGCCTTACGCCCAAGCAGGACAAGCAGGGACTTGAGCTCGGGGCCGTCGTGACGGCCGGTCAGCGCCAGCCTCAGGGGCAGGAACAGCGCCTTGCCCTTGCGGCCGGTCGATGCCTTGAGGGCATCGGTCCAGTGGCTCCAGGTCGTCTCGTCCCATGGTTCGGGCGGCAGCAAGGCCTTGGCGAGCGCCAAGAAATCGCGATCTTCATCGGCCACGACCGGCTCGACCGGACCGGTGACCAGCTTTGACCACTCGGCGATGTCGGGAAATTTGGCGAGGTTTTCGCGCAGCAGCAGCCACATGGCTTCGCCTTCGAGGCCGAGGGCCGAGAGGCGGGACGCTGCCGCGGCATAGGGCATGGCGTGAAGCATGCGGGCGTTGAGCGTATCGAGTTCGGCCGGATCGAAGCGGGCCGAGCCATGCGAGATCATCGAGAAATCGAGCTTTTCGGCGATGGCGTCGAGGCTCTCATAGGGCTCGACGGAAAGGCTGGTGCCGGTCAGCGTCGCGACGATGGCGATGGCCAGGGGCTCATAGCCCTCGGCGCGAAAATCGGCGATGGACTGGCTGCCCAGGCGCTTGGAAAAGCCTTGGCCCTGCGCGTCGGTGAGAAGGTTATGGTGGCCGAAAACGGGCACCGCGCCGCCCAGTGCCTCGAAGATCTCGATCTGGGTGCCGGTATTGGAAACGTGGTCTTCGCCGCGGATGACATGGGTGATGCCGAGGTCAATGTCATCGACCACGGAGGGCAGCGTATAGAGATAAGAGCCGTCGGCGCGGATGAGTACCGGGTCGGACATGGAGGCGGTGTTGACCGTCTGCGCGCCCTTGATGAGATCGTCGAAATGCACGGGACGGCCATCGAGCCGGAAGCGCCAGTGCGGGGTGCGGCCCTCGGCCTCGAGGCGGGCGCGATCCTCCTCGGTGAGGGCGAGCGCGGCGCGATCATAGATCGGCGGCTTGCCCAGCAGGCGGGCGCGGGCTCGCTTGCGGTCGAGCTCGTCCTCGGTTTCGTAGCAGGGGTAGAGGCGCCCCGCGGCGATCAGGCGGTCGCGGGCAGCGTCATAGAGGGCGGTGCGCTCGGACTGGCGAACCAGCAGGTCTGGTTCGACGCCAAGCCATTTGAGATCCGCTTCGATACCATCGGCGAATTCGCGGGTGGAGCGCGCCAGATCCGTATCATCCATGCGCAGGACATAGCGGCCGCCATGACGGCGGGCGAAGAACCAGTTGAGCAGTGCCGGGCGGGCATTGCCCAGGTGAATGCGGCCGGTGGGGGACGGCGCCCAGCGAACGGTGACGCTCATCCGACGGTTCCGTCCTTGTAGCCATTGGTGATGGGATATTTGCGGCCCTGGCCGAAGGCGCGGGGGGTCAGCTTTGGGCCGGGCGCGGACTGGCGGCGCTTGTATTCGGCGATATTGAGCAGCCGCTCGATGCGCTTGACCAGGTCGGGCGCGTGGCCGCGCTTGACGATGTCGCCCAGCGCCATTTCCTCCTCGACGATGCAGGTGAGGATATCGTCGAGCACCGGATAGGGCGGGAGGCTATCCTGGTCGGTCTGGTCGGGGCGGAGTTCGGCGGAGGGCGCCTTGTCGATGATCGACTGGGGGATGACCTCCCCTGCCCGGCCGAGGCAGTCGCCCGGCACGTGCTTGTTGCGCCAGGCGGCCAGGGCATAGACGTCCATCTTGAACATGTCCTTGAGCGGATTGTAGCCGCCATTCATGTCGCCATAGATGGTGGCGTAGCCCACGCCCATTTCGGACTTGTTGCCGGTGGTGAGCAGCATGGAGCCGAGCTTGTTGGACACCGCCATGAGGATGGTGCCGCGCATGCGCGACTGGATGTTTTCCTCGGCGGTGTCGATGGGGCGATTGCCGAAGATGGGCTGCAGCTCATTGAGCGCGCCATCCACGGGGTCGCCGATGGCGACGACGTCGTAGCGCACGCCCAGGCGATCGGCGCAGTCCCTGGCGTCGCGGATGCTCGCCTCGGAGGTGTAGCGATAGGGCAGCATGATGGCGTGGACCTTGTCCGGCCCGAAGGCATCGGCGGCCATGGCGGCGACCACGGCGCTGTCGATGCCGCCGGACAGGCCCAGCACCACATGGGAAAAGCCGTTCTTGTGGACATAGTCCCGGAGACCCAGCACGCAGGCGCGCCAGGGCGCTTCCTCGACCGAGGTCAGGTCTTCGACCTGGCCATTGGTGCAGGTCCAGCCGGCGTCTTCGCGCACCCAGTCGGTCACGATGAAGTCGGGCGTGAAGGATTTGCCCTGCATCACCAGCTTGTCGCCCGGCTCCATGGCGAAGGAGGCGCCATCGAAGACCAGTTCGTCCTGGCCGCCGACCTGGTTGAGGTAGAGCATGGGCACGCCATCCTCGGCGACGCGGGCGCGGACCAGATCCTTGCGGATATGCTGCTTGTTGGTCCAGTAGGGCGAGCCATTGGGGCAGAGCATGATCTCGGCGCCGCGCATGGCCAGATGTTCGCACACGGCCGGGTGCCAGATGTCCTCGCAGATGGGAATGCCGACCGGGACGCCCTTGATGGTGACCGGCAGCGGCAGCGGGCCGGCTTCGAAATAGCGTTTCTCGTAGAACACGTCGCTATTGGGCAATTCGCGCTTGTAGCGGATGGCGGTGATCTCGCCGTTCTCGGCAACCAGCACCGCATTGTGAAGGCCGGTCACGTCGAGCCAGATGGTGGGCAGGATGAGGACCACGCCGCAGCCGACCGTGTCGGCCACAAGCGCGCGCGCGGCCGCAATGGCGTCCTTGATGAACTGGTCCTTGAACAGCAGGTCGTCCGGGAAATAGCCGGTCAGGAACAGCTCGGACAGCATCAGGATATCGGCCCTGGCCGCACTGGCGTCGTCGAGGGCCTTGCGGGCGAGCGCCAGATTGCCGGCCAGATCGCCGACCTTGGGATTGAACTGAGCGAGCGCGATGCGGAGCTGGTCGGTCACGGGGGATGGGCCTGGGTGCAAGGGACAGGGCCACCCGGCCAAAGGCCGGATGCGGCGCCAGACTTAGCCGCTCACCCTATCAAGGGCAAGCGGCGCGGCCGGCAGGACGCATTGCCGGCTGGCGATGCTACTCGCCGGCCGCCTGCAACTGGCGCGGGGGTTTTTGCGCATGCACTTCCTCGGCCACGAGGAAGGCCAGTTCCAGCGCCTGGCTGGCATTGAGGCGCGGGTCGCAATAGGTGTTGTAGCGGTCCGACAAGGTCGCCTCGGTGACGGCAGAAACGCCGCCGACGCATTCGGTGACGTCGTCGCCGGTCATCTCGATATGGACGCCGCCCGCATAGGTGCCCATTTCGCGGTGAACCTCGAAGAAGTTTTTCACTTCGGAGAGGACGCGGTCAAACGGACGGGTCTTGAAGCCGGTGGAGGCCTTGACGGTGTTGCCATGCATGGGGTCGCAGCACCAGACAACGGTGCGGCCGGCCTTCTGCACGGTTTCGATCAGGCGCGGCAGGTGCTCGTGCACCTTGTCGGCGCCAAAGCGCGAGATCAGCGTGATGCGCCCGGCCTCGTCGGTGGGATTGAGCCGGTCGAGCAGGCGCAACAGGTCGTCATTGGCAAGGCTTGGTCCGCACTTGATGCCGATGGGATTGTTGATGCCGGCGAAATATTCGACATGCGCCTCGTCGGGATTGCGGGTGCGATCGCCGATCCAGAGCATGTGACCGGAGGTGGCGTACCAATTGTTGGTGATCGAATCCCGGCGCGTCAGCGCTTCCTCATAGCCGAGCAGCAGCGCCTCGTGGCTGGTGTAGAAGCTGGTCTGCTTGAGCGCCGGCGTGTTCTCAGGGTTGAGGCCGAGAGCACCCATGAAGGTGATGGCATCGTCGATGCGTCGGGCCACTTCCTCGAAGCGCGCGTCCCAGCTCGAGCCCTTCATGAAGCCCATGGTCCATTCATGGATGCGGGTCAGTTCGGCATAGCCGCCCATGGAGAAGGCGCGCAGCAGGTTGAGCGTGGCCGCCGACTGGCGATAGGCCATCAGCAGGCGATTGGGATCGGGAACGCGGGCCGCTTCGGTGAAGGCGATGTCGTTGATGATGTCGCCGCGATAGGAGGGCAGCTCCACGCCGTCGATCGTTTCGGTATCGGCCGAGCGGGGCTTGGCAAACTGGCCGGCTACGCGGCCGACCTTGACCACGGGCTTGGACGCGCCATGGGTCAACACCACCGCCATCTGCAGGAAGACGCGGAAGAAGTCGCGGATATGGTCCGCACCGTGCTCGGCAAAGCTTTCGGCGCAGTCGCCGCCCTGGAGCAGGAAGGCCTCGCCGCGGGAAACGGCGGCCAGGCGGGACTTCAGCTCGCGCGCCTCGCCGGCAAAGACCAGCGGCGGGAAGGTGCCCAGCTGACGCTCGGCTTCAGCCAGCGCCGCCGGATCGGGATAGGCAGGCACCTGCTTGATCGGCTTGTCACGCCAGGAGCTGGGGGTCCAGGTGGTCATTTTCTGTCTCGCTTGAGCCGGGGCACGGTCACTGTGGGCGCTCTAGCAAGCCAGAGCGCCCCTGCCAAGGAGAAAGGCTCAGACCTTCTTACAGTCGCGATAGACATAGGTCGGCGCCTTGAAGGTGACGAGCTCTTCGGCGGCCGAAGGATGGAGCGCAATGGTGCGGTCGAAATCGGCCTTGGTGGCGCCCATGCCGACGGCGATGCCGACGAGCTGGATCATCTCGGCCGCCCCTGGACCCAGAATATGAACGCCCAGGACCTTGCCCCCGTCCTTCTCGGTGATGAGTTTGAGAACCATGCGCTCGGTGCGATCCGAGAGCGTGTTCTGCATGGGGCGGAAGCGGGCGACATAGACGTCCACGTCGCCATGGGTAGCCGCCTCGGCCTCGGTGAGACCAACCGTGCCGATCTCGGGCTCGGCGAAGACCGCGGTGGGGATCAGCGAATGGTCGACCTTCATTGGATTGTCGTTGAACACGGTCTCGGCAAAGTACCAGCCTTCGCGGATGGCGACGGGCGTCAGCTGGGCGCGGCCGGTGACGTCGCCGACGGCATAGATGGATGGCACAGAGGTCTGCGAATATTCATCCACCGCGACCGAACCGTGTTCGGTCAGCTTGACGCCAGCGGCTTCCAGGCCAAGGCCATCGATGTTGGGGCGGCGGCCCGTGGCGAACATCACCGCACCAAAGGGTGCCGAGGTGCCATCACTGAACGTGGCGGTTGTGTCGCTGCCGGTGCGGGCCAGGGATTTGATGGTGGTCTGGTAGATCAGCCGGATGCCACGCTCGGTGAGGCCCGCCTCCAGGCCGCGCCGCATGTCTTCGTCAAAGCCGCGCAGGATGCAGTCCCCGCGGTAGATAATGGAGGTGTTGACGCCCAGCCCGGCGAAAATGGTGGCGAACTCGACGGCAATATAGCCGCCGCCCTCGATCAGGATGGAGTGCGGCAGGGCCGGAAGGTCAAAGGCCTCATTGGAGGTGATGCCGAATTCGGCGCCCGGGATATCGGGAATGAACGGATGGGCGCCCGTCGCGACCAAGAGATATTTGGCGCTCAGTTCGCGGCCATCGCGGACGAGGCGAATGCCATTGGGTCCGGTGACCACCGCACGGTCGCGGATGATCTCCACGCCGGGCTTTTCGAGATTGCTGGTATAGCCGTGCTCGAGCCGGGTAATTTCCTTTTCCTTGGCGGCAACCAGGGTCGGCCAGTCGAAGCTGGCATCGACCTGCCAGCCGAAACTCCCGGCCACATCGAACTGATCGCGGAAGCGCGCCGCGTAGACATAGAGCTTCTTGGGAACGCAGCCGCGGATCACGCAGGTGCCGCCAACCCGGAATTCCTCGACGATCGCAACCTTGGCTCCATAGGTGGCCGCCATGCGCGCGGCGCGCACGCCGCCTGAGCCTGCGCCGATGACAATCAGGTCGTAGTCGAATTCCATGAGAGCCCCCTGCCCGGATGCATGCCGCGCATCACAGTTCTGGTCCATCGTCTAGTACCGATGGATATGATGTGCGGCTTCGCACAAAAAAAGACCCCGCACAAGGCGGGGTCTTCAACTCAGGACTGCGCTGCGCTCAGAGCTCCACGCCCTTTTCACGCAGACCGGCCCGCACCTTGGCGAAGAATTCGGTCCGAAGGTTGTTGGTGTAGACCTGCAGGACACGGCGAATATCGGTGTTGAGGTCGGAATTGGCCTTGGCCAGTTTCTGGCCCGTGGGCGACTCGTAGAAAGCGACGATTTCGGTCAGCTCTTCCATGGAAAAGTAGATCGCATAGATGCGCGCGAACTGATCGAGCAGTTCGCCCTTGCGACCGTTGTATTCCTTGATGACATCGCCGATGACGTCGCTGGTCTGTTCCTGGATTTCCGGGTTCTGGGTCACGATCTGGCGCAGGGTATCGATGCCAACCTCGACGACAGTGGTTTCGAACACGGCGCCACGATCGGTCAGGTCGATATATTTGCGCGCCATGGCCAGTTGCTCGGGGGCAACTTCCTGGGCCAGGGCCGGCACAACGGCATTGGCACCGAGCGCCACCATCGCGGCCAGCGCAATCATCCTGACGCCACGCGCCCAGTTTCGAATATTGGAGAAAGCCATCGTGTCCCGTTCCACCCTGGTCAATTGCCCTTGAGAAGTGTTTCTACGCCATTTGGCGTCGCCACATAAGCCTTGCGGCACATATTGAGGAACAGCCCGTGCTGGACGACGCCCGGAATGTTCAAAAGCTCGCTGGAGAGCGCTTCTGGCTGCGAAATGCGGCCAAAAAAAGCATCAAGAATGAAATGCCCACCGTCGGTGACGAAGTCCTTGCCGTCGGCGGTCACGCGCAGCCTTAGTGCACCCTGGGCATCATGGCGTGCCAGGACATCGGCCACAGCGCGCCGGGTTGCACCAAGGCCGAAGGCATTGACTTCGATGGGCAGCGGAAAACGGCCCAGAGTCTCCACCAGCTTGGAGCTGTCAGCGATCACGATCATGGCGTCCGAAGCCGCCGCCACGATTTTCTCGCGCAGAAGCGCGCCGCCGCCCCCTTTTATCAGGTTCAGCGCCGCATCGATTTCGTCGGCACCATCGACGGTGACGTCGAGCCGGTCGAGAGCATCGAGGTCCGAAAGCGGTATGCCGCAGTCGCGGGCCTGTCGGGCCGTCGCCTCGGAGGTCGGGACGCCGACGATCTCGAGTCCCTGCGTCACGCGCTCACCCAGCAGGTCGACGAAATGGCGGGCGGTGGAGCCGGTGCCGAGCCCCACTTTCATACCCGACGATATCTCGGCGACGGCCCGGGCCGCAGCTTCACGCTTGAGGGCTTCGCTCATGGCGCCACTCCTGATGCAATTGGCGGGGGTGTGACAGGCGCAAACGCCTGCTGTCAAGCCGACCTTGGGCGGTCAATCACGCTTTGGTGAGCCACCAGTGTAACCGGCTGGCAACACAATATGGCGATGATATCGCATATGCGGCGGAAAAGTGGCACGTCTCTTCCGGGAGTTCCGCATACACAGTAAAGAGCGCAAATAGTCGCGGGCACGAATCAGGCCAGCGCATCAGAGGCCAAGTGGAAGCATGAGCATCTTTAGAATTGCATTGGCGATCGGCATGGCGATCCTGCTGGCGGCCAGCAGCGTGCTGCCGACCAGCGCAGCATTGTGGTATAATCCCGACACCAATCAGTTCGAGGATCGCGCCGCGACTGCCAATCGCGGCGGCAGCCCGATCCGCAAACAGATTGTCAGCTACGAAACCACCCACAAGCCAGGCACGATTGTCATCGAGACGAGCGAGCGCCGCCTGTATCTTGTGCTCGAAGACGGCAAGGCGATGAAATACGGTATTGGCGTGGGCCGTGACGGGTTCCGCTGGTCCGGCACCCACCGGATCACCCGCAAGGCCGAGTGGCCCGGCTGGACCCCGCCGCCGGCCATGCGCAAGCGCGTTCCCGACCTGCCGGCCTATATGCCCGGCGGCCCGGACAATCCGCTTGGCGCCCGCGCCCTCTATATCGGCTCGACGCTCTACCGCGTGCATGGCACGTCCGAGCCCTGGTCCATCGGCCAGGCCGTGTCCTCGGGCTGTATCCGCCTGACCAATGACGACATCACCGATCTCTATGATCGCGTGCAGGTCGGCGCGCTTATCGTGGTCAAGCACTGAGCGACATAAAGATTTCGACAGGGGCCGCCAATTTGGCGGCCCTTTGCTTTTCGGCCGCTTTGCGCCGGGCCCGATGACGATTAGATTGTGTGCATGACTGGTTCGTCCCTTTCGCAACGCCCCCTGATCGACAGCTTCGGCCGCCGCATCTCCTATCTGCGCATTTCGGTCACTGATCGCTGCGACTTCCGCTGTGTCTATTGCATGGCCGAAGACATGACCTTCCTGCCCAAGAAGGACGTGCTCAGCTTCGAGGAAGTCGAGGCCATAGCCGGCGCCTTCATCGCGCGCGGCACCACCAAAATCCGGCTGACGGGCGGCGAGCCGCTGGTGCGCCGCGATATCATGTCGCTGGTCCGCAGCCTGGGCAGCAGGATCGGCAACGGGCTTGATGAACTGACCCTCACCACCAATGGCAGCCAGCTCGGCAAGCATGCCGAGAGCCTGTTTGCGGCGGGCGTTCGTCGGGTCAATGTGTCCCTCGACACGCTCGATCCCGGACGCTTCCGGCAGATCACGCGACGGGGGCGGATCGAGGATGTGCTGACGGGCATTGCAGCGGCCCAGGCGGCGGGGCTTGCCATCAAGATCAACATGGTGGCGATGCGCGGCGTCAATGACGACGAGATCGAAGCCATGATGGCCTGGGCGCATGGCCAGGGCATGGGCCTGACCCTGATCGAAGGCATGCCGCTGGGCGAAGTCGGGATCGATCGGGTGGACAGCTATTTGCCGCTGCGCGAACTGCATGAGCGGCTGGCAAGGCGATATACTTTCGCCAAGCTCGACAAGCGCACCGGCGGGCCTGCCCGCTATGTGCATGTGGCCGAGACCGGCGGCACGCTGGGCTTCATCACCCCGATGAGCCACAATTTCTGCGAGAGCTGCAATCGCGTGCGGCTAACGGCCACCGGGCAATTGTTCCTCTGCCTGGGCCAGGACGACCAGGTGAACCTGCGCGATGCCTGGCGCGAAGGGGGCATGGCCGCGCTGGACGCGGCGCTGGACCACGCCATGATCATCAAGCCCAAGGGCCATGATTTCGTGCTCGACCGGACCCACGAGGCGCCGGCCGTGGCGCGGCATATGAGCGTCACGGGTGGGTAAGCCACAGATCGAGGCCAATGCGCTCAAGGCCCTGTTGGACAAGGACTTTGCCGGCATTTCTGCCTTCTGGCCGCTTGTGGAAGGAGAAGAGTCTCGCGTCTATGCCTTTGACATTGAGGACGACCGCCTTGTCGTGCGGGTCAACCGTTCCGCCGCGGGATTTGAGAAAGATCGCCTGGCGCATGAGCGATTTCACGGCCCGGGGATTCCCGTGCCTGAGGTCTTGCGGCTAGCGCCCACCGGGACCGGTTCCTGGTATTGCGTATCTCGCCGACTTGCGGGCGACACTCTGCAAGCGCTGCCGAGGGGCGAGGCCCTGCACTATGGCGCTGCGATGGGACAACTGCTTGATGCCCTGGCCGCACTGGAGTTGAGTTGGGTGCGAGGCGCAGGACCATTCAACGCGTCTGGAGAAACAGCCTTTGCTCAGTGGCCGGATTTTGTTGCAGAGGTCGGGACGTGGAACTGGACTGCATTGCCCGCGTCGCCAGGCACAGATGTTTCCCGCCTGGTCGACAGGGTGTGCCGGATGGCAGTGGCGCTGCCGGATCGTCGCAGACTCGTTCATGGCGACTTCGGATCGAACAACGTGCTGGTACAGGGCGGCGCGATAACCGGCCTGATCGACTGGTCGGAGGCCATGATCGGCGATCCGCTCTATGACATCGCCAATGTCTTCTACTGGCGACCATGGCTCGACAGTATGGAGCAGCAATGCCGCTTCATAGAACAGCATGAGCCCTGGCGGATCGAGGAGCGCGACACCCTGACCTGCTACCAGATCCGCGTCGGGCTGGGGGTGCTCCACGATGCCCTGAAGGACAAGGATGCCCGGATGACAGCATGGGCGCTGAGGCGCTGCCTATCCATCGCCGCTGCAGGCTAGCGTCCCGGCGCGCGTTCGATCAGTTCCACCAGGATGCCATCGGGATCGCGGACGAAGGCGACGCGGCGGATCATTTCGGTATTGTAGGCGTCGCGCGGCTGCTCGACGATCTCGACGCCAGCGGCGGCGAGCAATTCGACCATGGCGTCGACATCGTCATAGGCGAGGGTCAGATGGCGCATGCCCGCTTCGGAATGGGGCACGTCGCGGAAGCGCTCCACCGCATGGGCGGGCGCCGCCACTTCCAGCATGCCGCCGCCGGCATCGAGAAAGGCCAGTTCGCCGCCCGCCGTGGTGCGGCGCAGGGCCAGGCGCAAGCCCAGGAGGCCGCAATAGAAATCGATGGCGCGATCCATGTCGCTGACCGTCATGCCGACATGTTCGAAGCCGAGCAGCATGGCGCGAACCCCGCTCCTACTTGTCGTCGTCGGAGATGATGGCGAAGTCGAGCGGCAGCGCCGTGGTATACTTGATCTGACCCATGGCGAAGGCCGAGCTGACATCGGTCAGGTTGATCTTGCCGATCAGGCGCTTGTAGAAGGCGTCGTAGGCGCCGATGTCGGGCACGACGACGCGCATCAGATAGTCGACATCACCGCTCATGCGATAGAACTCGACGACCTCGGGGAACTCGTCGACCACGCCCGAAAACTTGCGCATCCAGGCATCATTGTGCTCGTTGGTCTTGACCGAGACGAAGACAGTGACGCCGACATTGACCTTGACCGGGTCAAGAACCGCCACGCGCCGCTGGATGACGCCGTCTTCTTCCATCTTCTGGATGCGGCGCCAGCAGGGGGTGGTGGAGAGGCCCACCTTGCGGCCGATTTCAGCCACCGGCATGGTCGCGTCCTTTTGCAGCAGCGTCAGAATCTTGCGGTCGATCTTGTCCAAAGCCATCCCGGTCCCTTGAAATCAGATTTTACCTTGAGAGCCATTCGTCTGCGTCGGCGACAGAAGCAGTGCCATATTGGCCAATCCGGCGCAATAAAATTGCGCGTCACAATGTAATTGCCCGCGCAACACTAACTTAACCCTGTCCGCGGGCGCCGCGCCACCGCTTTTGCCGCAGCGGACATCCTCGCCAGCCGCATGGGTCATGCAGGCGGCCCCCGTTTCACGCCCTGTTAACTACGCGCCGCCTAAGGTTTCGCCGTGAGCGTCGCGAGCGCGTTTTTGTTCGCATCATTGAGTAACGAGTAACACTTCCATGCCGGTTCCCGACGCCGATCCCCGTGCCCGCTCCGGGCGTGACGGCAAGCGATCAGCACAGAAAACCGTGCTCGAGGCCCGCCAGCGGCTGACCTCCAGCTCTGGCACGCGTGCGGATTTCGACTTCGAACTGATGCACGACTATGCCGATGCCCGCATCGGCGCGGCGCTGCCCATGGCCGCCATCGTGGGCATTCTGGCTATCGTTGCGAGCTTCTGGGTACCGATCACGGTCGCCGCGCTCTGGGCCGGACTGGTCATCGCGACCCTCTTGGTGGTGGTGCTGACGGCCCGCCGCTTCAAGACGGTCGATCCCTCAAAATTCAACGCCGCGCGCTGGACAACCAGCTTCGTGGCCGCCGAAAGCGTTGGTGGCCTGGCCCTATCGCTGCTGGCCTTGTTCACCCTGGTGACCGATCCAGAGGCCCTGGCGCCGGTGATGTTCGCTATGGTGCTGGTCAGCGTGGCGGCCAACGCCGTTGCAACCCATACCTTGCCGCCGGCCACGCTGATGAGCACGCTGCCGGTGACCACCACCGTGTCCATTTCGCTGATCGCCCTGGGCGGCACGCTCAGCTACACGCTGGCCGCCGTCGCGGTTTGCGGGGAAATCTTCTTCCTCTATCTCGCCCGCCAGCTGCACGCTTCTGAGCTGGAAACCATCACGCACCAGGCGGAGAAGGACACGCTGATCTACGAGCTGGAAGAAGCGCGCACCATGTCGGACGAAGCGCGCCGCCATGCCGAACAGGCCAATATTGCCAAGAGCCAGTTCCTGGCCACCATGAGCCACGAACTGCGCACCCCGCTCAATGCCATCATCGGCTTTTCCGAGGTGCTGAAATCGGAGCTGCTGGGCCCGCACCACGTCGCGCAATACAAGGAATATGCGGGCGACATCCATGCCAGCGGGCAGCATCTGCTCAACCTGATCAACGAATTGCTCGACCTCAGCCGGATCGAAGCGGGCAAGTACGAGCTCAACGAAGAGGCCGTGTCGCTGGTTGATATCGCCGCCGACTGCCGCCGGATGATGGAGTTGCGCGCCAAATCCAAGGGCATCGAGCTGGTGTTCAGCGTCGGCGATAACCTGCCCAAGCTGTGGGGCGACGAGCGCGCCATCCGCCAGGTGGTACTGAACCTGCTCAGCAACGCGATCAAGTTCACGCCGCAGCAGGGCAAGGTCGTACTCGTGGTGCAACGCAGCGGCGATGGCGGGCAGATGATTTCGGTCAAGGACAATGGCCCCGGTATTCCGGAAAACGAGATCGAGACAGTGTTGTCCTCGTTCGGCCAGGGCTCGCTGGCGCAGAAGACCGCGGAACAGGGCGCGGGGCTGGGCCTGCCGATCGTCCAGAAGATCATGGACCTGCATCAGGGCCGGTTCGACCTGTTCTCCAAGCTGCGCTTCGGCACCGAAGTCATCGCCACCTTCCCCCGCGCCCGGGTGATGGACGCGCTGGCACCCGTCGTCGAGCGCCGGAACAGGCTGGAAATCTATTCGGAAGCCGGCTGAGCAGTGGCAACGCCTTGCGGCCGCCGAAATTTGGCCGCTTTCCCCGCAAGGATCGTCGGCCTGGAGTGCCCATGACCAAGCGAGCCTTACTTGTCCTGATTGCGGCCCTGCTGGCGCCTGTGAGCCTGCCTGTCCTGACTTACGGCCAGGACGAGGAGCCGCCGGAAGCCACGGCGCCGAGCAATGACGCCGCCGCGTTCGACACCAGCTACTGGCCCTCACCCTCGGTATCGGCGCGGCTGCAACGCGAATTTCTCGATCGGGTGCGCTGGTCGGCGGGCATGGCAGCGCGCGACAGCCTGGCAGCGGCCTTTGCGGAGAAGTCGCCAGTGGATACCTGGCTCGAGCTGGTGGCACCGGACGGGCTGGAGGCCAATAATGTCGCCGATGCGCTGACCGCCTATTGGGTGCTCAACTGGGTGGCCGCCAATGGCGCTTATGACGCCAAGGTCGACAATGCGCCGATCCAGCGGCAATTGCGGGCCGCCTTCGCCAATGACCCCAATTTCATCAAGCTCAGCGACCAGCAGCGCCAGGAACTGGCGGAGGGATATATCCTCGAATTCCTGGTGGAACACGCGGCGCTCAACAGGGCGGTCGGCCAAGGCGATACCGCCACGCTGCAACAGCTGGCGGCCTCGGCCGTTGCCCGGTTTCGGCAGAAGATGAAGGTCGACCTGCTGTCGGTGGAGCCGGGACCGGACGGTTTTGTCGGCAAACCGCCTAGCGCCGATTAAGACGACTTGCCGCTGACGGCGGCACTCTCGAAGGTCGCCATGTTGTCGTGCAGGTGGAGGGCGGTCTTGGCCATGACGGCTGCAAGGGCCGCGCCACTGCCCTCGCCCAGCCGCATGCCGAGATCGAGCAGGCCCGTCTGCCCCACCTTTTCGAGCGCCCTGGCATGGGCACTCTCGGCTGAGACGTGCGCAAACAGGCAGTGATTGATGGCAGCCGGGTTGACGGCATGGGCAATGGCGGCAGCGGTGGTGGCGACATAGCCATCGACAATGACCGGCACCTTCTGGTGCCGGGCGGCGACCAGTGCGCCCAGCATGGCGCAGATTTCACGGCCGCCCAGCCGGGCCAGAATTTCCAGCGGGTGGTTGAGCTGGCCGGCATGGTGCGCCAGAGCCCGATCCACCGCCTCGGCCTTGCGCTTGAGCCCAGCATCGTCGACGCCGGTGCCGCGGCCGACCCAGTCGGCGCCGGTGCCACCATAGAGCGCGGCATTGATGGCGGCGGCAATGGTGGTGTTGCCGATGCCCATCTCGCCCAGGCAGATGAGGTCCGGCTTGCCGGCAACCGCTTCCATGCCATAGGCGATGGTGGCCGCGCACATCTGGTCGTCCAGCGCCGGCTCGACGGTGATGTCGCCGGTCGGCAGTTCGAGGGCAAGTTCGAAGACGCGCAGATTGATTTCGTGCAGCGCGCAAATCTGCGAAATGGCAGCGCCGCCATTGGTGAAGTTGGCGACCATCTGCGCGGTCACCTCGCGCGGGAAGCTCGAGACGCCCTGATCGGTGACGCCGTGATTGCCGGCAAAGATGGTCACCATGGGATTGTCGAGGCGCGGCCGGGCACGATGCTGCCAGCGCGCCAGGAACTCCACCAGCTCTTCGAGCCTGCCCAGGGACCCGGGCGGCTTGGTCAATTGTGCATCGCGCTCGCGCACGGCCGCCACGGCCTTTTCATCCCCTTCGGGCACGGCCACGAGCAGGTCGACGATGTCGGAAAAGGCGGAATTGAGTGGCATGGCAGGTCCGGCGCAATGTGTTAGGAAGGCGGGGTCTTGTTGCCCATTACGGAGCGAAAAGCAATTGACGGACGGGGCACCGGAGACCGGCACAGGGGACCATATCGACGCCGACAGCCGCGAGGCCTATCGGCCGGACCCGGTACGCGGCGGGCTCGGGCTCAAGGACGATCTGGTGATGGCGCTGCGCTTCTTTTCGCGCCTGCCCACCGGCGACTCGCCGCATGAGCAGCCCGATCTGGGGCGCATTGCCATGGCCCTGCCGTTTGCTTCGGTGGTGATGGGCATTGGGCCGATTCTGCTGCTCGGCGGCGTCTGGCTCGGCCTGCCCGGCTATTTTGCTTCCGCCCTTGCCGTCGGTGCAATGGTGCTGATCGGCGGCGGCATGATGGAAGATTCGCTGGCAGACGCCGCAGATGGCCTGTTCGGTGGGGCCACGCGTGAGCGCCGACTGGAAATTCTCAAGGATAGCCGCCATGGCACTTATGGCGTGGCGGCGCTTTGCCTGTTCCTGGTGTTGCGGGTGACGGCCATTGGCAGCGTCGCCACCATCAACCCGCTGGCGGCAGCGGGATTGTGGCTTGCGGCCAATATTGCCGGCCGATCCGGTGCGCTCTGGGTCGCCGTGGCGCTCCCGCCCGCCCGGGCCGATGGTGCCTCGGCAAGCGCGGGTGCCCTGCCCCTCTCGCGCTTTGCCATCGGCGCGGCACTGGCTGCATTGCTGGTCTTCGTGATCGGCGCGCCCGCATCGAGCCTCATGGGCGTTATCCTGGCGGTGGTGGTGGTGGCGCTCGTGGCGCTGGGCTGGACGGGGCTTTGCCGACGCCTGGTGGGAGGTCAGACCGGAGATCTGATCGGGGCTGCTGCGGGACTGGGCGAGGTCGCGGCGCTGGCCGTGCTGCTGGTCTTTGCCTGAACGGGCGTCCTCTCGCCTTGAAATCGCCGCGCCGACACCCATTATCGAAGAGGCGTGGACAGGAAGGGCAAGCACAGCATGATCTTTATCGGCATTGCCCTGGTCATCGCTGCCGGCCTCGTCCTGATGATCAGCGCCGATGCGGGCAGCCTGATCGGCCTCACGCAGATGCAGACCGCCCAATTGGTGCCGCTCGTGGTCTTGCTGGTGATCTTTGCCGGCGGCCTGTTTACCCGGCGCCATCGCGCCTCTGAACTGGTGGGCGGTGTGCTGCTCTGGGGTGGGCTGTTTGGCGTGGCCATGGTGACCTATGCCTATCGCGACGAATTGCTGGGGGTCATGGGACGAGTGGCAGGCGAGCTGCAACCCGGCGTGGCGCTGGTCGATGCCAATGCGGGCACGGCCACCTTCCGCCGCGGCATGAGCGGGCATTTCGAGGTCAATGCCACGATCAATGGGCATACGACCCCGATGGTCTTCGATACTGGCGCCAGCGCCGTGGTGCTGACAATTGACGACGCCATTGCGGCGGGGGTCAATGTCGAGGGGCTGCGTTACGTCGTGCCGGTGTCGACCGCCAATGGCCAGGGAATGGCGGCGCGAACGCGGCTCGACAGCATCGAGGTGGGCGGCATCGTGCGGCGCAACCTGACGGCCTTCGTTACCCAGGACGGCGCGCTGGACACCAGCCTTCTGGGCATGACTTTCCTTGAAACGCTCAGCCGCTACAGCGTCACGCAGAATTCCCTGGAACTGGTCGATTAGCCGGCGTCGGCCAGGGCCCGGTCTTCCACCACCGCCAGAGCGCGCATGAACACCTCGGGCCCGGCGCCCGGGCGGCAGGCATCGACACTCATGATCTGGCGGAACTGGCGCGCGCCGGGGCGGCCATTGGCAAGGCCGAGCATATGGCGCGCGATGGCGTTGAGCCTTGTGCCCTGGCCGCGCTGGGTCTCGGCGTAATCGGCCATGGTGCCCATGATGCCGGCCAGATCCGGTATGGTGCGGGTGTCGCCAAAGAAGCGGGCGTCCACTTCGGCGAGCAGCAGGGGATTGTGGTAGGCGGCGCGGCCCAGCATGACGCCATCCATGTGCTCAAGGTGTCCGGCCGCCTGGTCCAGCGTGTCGATACCGCCATTGATCATGGTGGGCAATGGCGCCAGCCTGGCGCCCAGCCGATAGACGCGCGGATAATCGAGCGGCGGAATGGTGCGGTTTTCCTTGGGGCTCAAGCCCTGCAGCCAGGCCTTGCGGGCATGCAGATAGAGCGCCGCGACGCCGGCCGCGACCATGGCATCGGCAAAGCGGTCGAGGCTCTGCTCGGTGTCCTGATCGTCAATGCCGATGCGGCATTTGACTGTCACCGGCCGGTCGGTCGCATCGCGCATGGCGCGGACGCATTCGGCCACCAGCTCCGGCTCGGCCATCAGGCAGGCGCCGAAGCGCCCGGACTGCACCCGGTCGGAGGGGCAGCCGACATTGAGGTTGATCTCGTCATAGCCGAAGGTTTCGGCAATCCGGCAGGCCTCTGCCAGTTCCGCCGGGTCCGAGCCGCCCAATTGCAGCGCTACCGGATGCTCGACGGCGTCGAAACGCAGGTGTCGCTCGGCGTCGCCATGGACGATGGCGCCGGAATTGACCATTTCGGTGAAGAGCAGGCTTTGGCGCGTCAGCAGGCGATGGAGGAAGCGGCAATGCCGGTCCGTCCAGTCCATCATGGGGGCCACGGAGAAGCGGCGGGCGCGCTCCAGCGGTGTGGCAATGTCCGGTTTCGCCTGCAGCAAGGGGCGCGGTGCTCCGTCGTTCGCGTCAGATCCAGCGGCGCGTCCTGGCCGTGTAGTCCAGATAGGTTTGCCCGAAGGCGCGCTCAAGGCGGCGTTCCTCTACCGGAATGACCAGGCGGTCAAGTGCCAGCCACGTGAATGGCAGCACTATCATGCCCCAATCGAGGCTGGCCGCGATCATGATTCCGGCCACCAGCAACAGAATACCGCAATAGAAGGGATTGCGAGACCAGCGGAAGACGCCGTCCGTCACCAGCGCCGCGGGTGCATCGTTGGGCCGCGTGGAGGTGCCGCTGCCCGCCAGGGCCCGGGCCGCCGCAACCTCGAGTGCCAGGCCGGCGATTGCCGGAACCAAGGCAATGGGAACCAGCGGTCCCCACCATGCCGCCGGCGGCAAGATGGGCAGGGGCAGCACCGCCTCAAGCAGGACTGCGACGGCAAGTGCGAGAACCACATAGCCATCGGGCGGGATCGGCATGGTTTCGTATCGAGGTGCCCTAGTCATCGCCCCGAGATAGGACGCCTCGTGCCCATGATCAACCAGTCTGATCTGGATCAAAGCGCGGTGCGATGCATTGTTCTAGGGTGCAAGTACAATCAAGGGGCAAAGGAGTTCGCCATGTATTCCAATATTGTCTGCGCAGTCGACGGTTCGGAATTGAGCACGAAGGCGCTCCGGCATGCGCTGGGGCTTGCGGCCAAGACCGGCGGCAAGGTGACGGCGGTGACCGTGACGGAGCCGTCCATCGTGCTGGCACCGGGGGCGGAAATCATGATGGTCGATACCAGCTCGATCATTGCTGACCTGGAGAAGGCCAAGGCCGAGTCGGCCAAGGGCATCCTGGCCGATGCAGAGGCCGCCGCGAAGACGGCCGGGGCATCCGTGACAGGCATTCATATTGCCAACAGCCCGGCGGCAGAGGGAATTTTGCAGGCCGCCAAGGAGATCAAGGCAGACCTGGTGGTGATGGGATCGCATGGCCGGCGCGGCCTTGGGCGGCTGCTGCTCGGCAGCCAGGCGGCCGAGGTGCTGGCGCATACCGACCTGCCGGTGCTGATCGTCAAATAGCAACTAACATGTCAGTGGTGGCGCGGCGGGGTGAAATGGGCTAAAGGCCGTCAGACCTCACCTCTCCGGGCCGGCCATGACCAATTCCGCACCGCAAACCGTCGCTGTCATCGATATCGGCAAGACCAATGCCAAGGTGGTGCTGATCGACAGCGTGACACGCGCGCAGCTGGCGGCCGAAGGCACGCCCAACAGCGTCCTCGCCGACGGCCCCTATCCCCATGCCGATGTGGAGCGTCTGTGGCAGTTCATTTGTGGCTGCCTGCGCCGCTTCCACGCTGCCCATGGCATCGGGGGGATTTCAATCACCACCCATGGGGCCACCGGCGCCCTGCTCGCCGGGGATGCGCTGGCGCTGCCGGTGCTCGACTATGAATTCGATGGCCCTGAGGAAACCGGCGCGACCTATGGCCGGGTGCGTCCGGAATTTGCCGAGACGCTGTCGCCGCGCCTGCCGAACGGGCTCAACTGGGGTGCGCAGCTCTTCTGGCAATCGCAGCGGTTCCCCGAAGCGTTCGGCCGGGTCACGGCAATCGTGCCCTATCCACAATATTGGGCGTGGCGGCTGACGGGCCAGCTTGCCAGCGAGGTCACCTCGCTGGGCTGCCATACCGACCTCTGGGCGCCGGACCGGGCGGACTTTTCAAGCATGGTGGATGCGCTGGGATGGCGGAGCCTGTTCCCGCCCGTGCGCCCCGCCGCCTCGGTCATCGGAACATTGCTGCCCGCAGTCGCGGCGGAAACCGGCCTGCCCGCCAGCACGCCGGTGACCTGTGGCATCCACGATTCCAATGCGTCGCTGCTGCCCCATCTTGGGCGGCACGAGGCGCCGTTCACCATCGTTTCGACCGGCACCTGGACCATCCTGATGACAGTGGGGGGTGATACCGGGGCACTCGACCCCAAGCGCGACAGCCTCGCCAATGTCGACGCCTTCGGCCGCCCGGTGCCGACCGCCCGGTTCATGGGTGGACGCGAATTCGACACCCTGGTGCCGGTTATCGCCGAGCCTGGCCCGGCCGATATCGCGCATGTCATCGCCCAGGACGTGCAGGTATTGCCCAGCTTCGCGCCGGGCGTCGGCCCGTTCGGCGACCGCGACGGGCGATGGACAATTGATCCGGGGACGCTGAGCGCCGCCCAGCGGACCGCTGCGGCCTCGCTCTACCTGGCGCTGGTGGCCCGGGCCTGCCTCGACCTCTGCGGGCTGGGCCACAGCATCACGCTCGAGGGGCCGCTGGCACGCAATCGCCTGTTCGGCGCGGCGCTGGCACGGCTGTCCGGCGTCCCGGTGCTGGCCTCGGGCGACGCAACCGGAACCAGCCTGGGGGCCAGCCTGTTGTTCGGGGGACGCTTGCCGGAAACCGACGGCAGCCATGCAATTGCGCCCCTGCAAGTGGACGGGTTCGATGCCTATGTTGACAGGTGGCAGGCGAGGGTAAGCGAGCGATAGGGTCACCCGGCCAGACGGGCCTCGCAGCAGCAAGGAGACCGCCATGGCACAAGGCAGACACCGCGTCGTCATCGTTGGAGGCGGCTTTGGCGGGCTGGCGGCGGCAAAGGCTCTCAAAAGCGCCGATGTCGACATCACCCTGATCGACCGCAGCAATCATCACCTGTTCCAGCCCCTGCTCTACCAGGTGGCGACGGCGGCGCTCAGCCCTTCGGAGATCGCATGGCCCATTCGCCATGTGCTGCGACGTCAGGACAATGTGCGGGTGCTGATGGCCGAAGTGGTGGGTGTGGACGCCGAACAGAGTGCGGTGCTGCTCCAGGACGGCAGTCGCCAACCATATGACAGCCTGGTGCTGGCGACCGGTGCGCAGCACGCCTATTTTGGTCACGACGAATGGGAGGCGTTCGCGCCCGGCCTCAAGACCGTGGACGATGCCACCGCCATCCGCCGGCAGCTGCTGCTGGCGCTGGAGGCGGCGGAGCGGGAGACCGAGCCGGAGCGGCGCAAGGCCCTCCTGACCTTCGCGATCATCGGTGGTGGCCCGACAGGCGTGGAGATGGCCGGGGCCATCATCGAACTGGGACGCGCCAGCACGCGCGGCCAGTTCCACACCATTGCGCCGGGACAATTGCGGGTGGTGCTGATCGAGGGTGGCGACCGGCTGCTCGGCAATTTCCGCAAGGAACTGTCGGACTACACGCTGAAGTCGCTTCGTGACCTGGGCGTCGAGGTCGAGCTGGGGCAGATGGTGAGCGGCATTGATGCGGATGGTGTCAGCTTCGGCGACAAGCGCCTTGAGACGCACACCGTCATCTGGGCGGCCGGCGTGGCCGCCTCCCCCGTGGCGCGCTGGCTGGGCATCGAGGGTGACAAGGCCGGCCGTGTCAGGGTGGAACCCGACCTGTCCGTGGCCGGTCATCCCAATATCTTCGTGATCGGCGACGTGGCCAGCATCACCCAGGACAATGGCAAGCCAGTTCCGGGTGTTGCGCCCGCCGCCAAGCAGCAGGGCCGGCACGTGGCCCAGGTCATCCGGCGCCGCCTCGCGGGAGAGACGGCGCCCCTGCCCTTCCGTTACCATCACGACGGGGACCTTGCCACCATCGGCAAGAGCGCGGCGGTGATCGACTTCGGCTGGATCACGCTCAAAGGCCGGCTGGCCTGGTGGATATGGGGCATTGCCCATATCTATTTCCTGGTGGAGACACGGACCCGCATCTTCATCACTCTGAGCTGGCTCTGGATCTATCTGACGGGCCAGCGTGGCGCCCGGCTGATCACCCATGGGCGCCCCCCGGAGCGCCATATGCCCGAGCGGAAGGGCCAGGATCAGCGCTCCGCGACCACCACGGTCACCGGCTTGGACAGCGCGCGCTCGCGCAGCCAGATATAGAGGCCCGAGCCGATGACGATCGGCGCGCCGACATAGAGCCAGACATCGGGCGGCTGCCGGAAGATCAGCCAGCTTGCCGCGGACATGAAGAAGATCTGGAAGTAGGAGAATGGCGCCAGCACCGTTGCCGGGGCGAGGCTGGACGCGATGGTGATCAGCTGGTGCCCGAGGAAACCGAACAGGCCCACGGCAAAGAAGGCCACCCAGCCATCGACCGTTGCCGGCAGCGACCAGAAGAAGGGCACAACCGGCAAGAGAAAGACGGTGGCGAAGATGCCCACATAGAACTGGCTGGTGGCGGCGCTGTCATAGCTGGCAACCTTGCGGGTCAACAGCATGTAGAAGGCGGTGCTGAGCGCGGCGGCCAGGCAGAGAAAGGTCGCGGGATGGAAGGCGTCTGTGCCCGGGCGCACGATCACCAGCACGCCGATGAAACCAACACCGATGGCACTCCAGCGGCGCCAGCCCACCTGCTCGCCCAGGAGCGGCACCGACAGAGCGCAGATCAGCAGCGGCACGGTGAAGGCGATGGAGCCGGTCACGGTCAGGGGCAGAAATTGCACGGCAAGGAAATTGCACCCTGTTGCGCCCAGCAGGGCCAGCGCCCGGAAGACCTGCAACCTGGGATTGGCCGAGCGCAGCATGGTGCGGCCATGGCGCGGCAAATGAATGGTGGCCACCAGAACCAGATGGATCGCGTAGCGCAGGAACACGATCTGAACAAAGGAAATGCCGACCAGGCCCAGCCATTTGGCCGAAGAATCGATGCCGGTGAACATCAGATAGGCGGATAGAGCCAGGCCGATGCCGAGCAGGCGGCTCTCGGCCGGCGGGGAATATGGTCCAGACATTGCGATTTCCAGGGGCCGCGCGGGAGTAGCAGCCGGGCGCAAGGCTGGACAAGACCGCTTCGCATGTCAATCGCAGGACGGCAAATTCTTGTATGGAAGAAGGCCGGTGGCGGCACGGTCCCTCACCCGGAGGCCGGGTGAAGGATGCGTTTGCGCATGGGGTAATTCCCGTTCTGATTGAATCAGAACGGGAGCTCTATCTCTTTGTTTTGTCACGCTTTCGAACCGCAAAAGTGGTGTCCACTTTTGCTGAAAGCGCTCTAGAAGGTTTCGGCCAGATGGCTGAGCCTGAGCGAGCCGGACAGATCCGAAGCGGTCACTGTTGCGCCATGGCGCGGGTGGAACAGCAGCTCCACCGGGCGCCCCGGGAGCAGGGTCAGCGCGTTGTCGCTGAAATAGCCCGGAACATCGACGCTGGCCGTGGCAAAGAAGGCCGGCTTGTCGGTTTCCAGGGTCAGCACGGCCTTGCCATCCCGATCGGACCAGCTGGCGCTTATGTTGGCGCCGACCAGCTCATAGGCCTTGTAGGGTTTGGGGAAATAGTCGTTTTCACCCAGCACCTCACCGCGCGCATCCTTCCAGACGAAATAGAGGAATTCGTCCTCGGCAAGCCCTGCGAACGGAATGTCGGCGATGGTGATTGCCGCGTCGGGGCCGACAGCGGAATTGCCGGAGAAGACAACGCGGCTTTCGCCGGTCACCTTCACCGCCAGGACTTCCAGGGCGATCGATACCGGCCTTCCCGTGTCATTGATCGCCCGCAGCGCGATCTGATCGGGCAATTGGCCTTCGACAGGCGTGCCGCGCGAATTGGTCTGCACGGTCGTGATTTGCGGCACGGCAACAACATTGACGAGGTTGAAGAAGCGCCGCGCCATGTAGTGCATCAGTTTCCACTGCCCGCCATAGTCCAGGCTCGACCAGCTTGCCACCGGCCAGATGTCATTGATCTGCCAGTAGAGCGTGCCCATGCATCGGGGTTTGGTCGAGCGCCAGTATTCGATGGCGGTCTTGATGGCGAGCCCCTGCTGGATCTGGGACAGGAACACCATGTTCTCGAAATCGCGCGGGAAACGGAAATAGCGCGTCATGGTTTCAAGGATGCGCGCATTGCCGCCGGCATTGCGCTGGTGGTTTTCCATGACGGGCGAGGACGGATTGCGGTCCTTTTGCTCGGCAAAGGTCTCGACGACATTCATCGAGGTGAAGGACTGGAAGCCGAATTCGGAGGCAAAGCGCGGATTGACCGTGCGGTAGGCCTCAAAGCTCTTGGCCGAGTGCCAGACGTCCCAATAGTGCAGATCGCCCCGGGTGTCGGAATGCCAGCCATCGGAGAAGTCCATATAGCCCAGAGAGGGCGAGGACGGCCAGAAGCGGCGGGCGGGGTCCTCGTCCTCGACGATGCGATGCAGCAGCGAATTGAGGCGGTCGTAATTGGCAATGTAGCGGCCCATATCGGCCTTGGTCTCGGGATACCAGTTGAGCGAACCGATGACCTCGTTGTCGCCGCACCAGAGGGCGATGGAGGCGTGGTGGCTGAGCCGGCGCACCTGCTGGGTGACCTCGGTCTCGACGCTTTTGAGGAATGTGCGGTCGGACGGGTAGCTCATGCAGGCGAACATGAAGTCGTGCCAGATGAGGATGCCGAGTTCGTCGCACAGGTCGTAGAACCAGTCCGGCTCGTATTGCCCGCCACCCCATATGCGCAACATGTTCATGTTGGCTGCCTTGGCGCTTTCGAGCAGGTCACGGACGACGGCCGGCGTGGCGCGACTGGGGATGGCGTCGGCCGGAATCCAGTTGGCGCCCATCATGGTGATGTCGCGGCCATTGATGCGACACTTGAAGGAATGGTCGATCTCGTCCTTCTCGACCACCCACTGCAGAGCGCGCAGGCCGATCTTGCGGGTCGTGACTTCGCCTTCGAGATTGGTGACCAGCTCATAGAGCGGCTGCTCACCCTGCCCGGCCGGCCACCAGATGCGTGGGTTCTGGATGGTGATGTTGTGGGTGAAGACATTCTCGCCCTTCGCCACCACCAGCTTGTCGGTAATCACCTGGCCGTCGATGCTGTGTTCAAGTTCCACTTCACCATGCGCGAAGGCAAAAAGCCGAGTCTTTATCAAGAGTTCGACCGAGTTCTGGCCATGGGCCTGGTCGACCTGCACGCTTTCCTGCCGCGCCAGGCGCGACTTGCGGAGGCTCATGGTGCCATAGACACCGATCGGCATCAGGCAGATGCCCCAATCCCATCCCGCATGGCACGCGGCCTTGCGGATGAAGTTCATGTGGATGCCCTTCAAGCCGTTGGTCTGGTAGTTCTTGGTGAAGGGGATCGGGAACGGATGCGCGTCGGCGCGCGCCTTGGCGACGTCCGGTGCAATGCCGAACTCGATGCGGAGCGTGTTCTCGCCTTCATGCACCTTGCCGGTGACGTCGATATCGTTGCGGACAAAGCTGTTGTCGGTGCGCGCAACTTCTTCGCCATTGAGGAAGATGGTGGCGATGCAGTCCACTTCCGCCAGGGTCAGTGTCAGATAGCCGTCAATATCGGAGGCCGATGCAGCAAAACGGCGCTCGAGCGTCCAGGCGGTCTCATTGACCCACATGACCACCTTTTCGTTTTCACCGAAATAGGGGTCCGGGATCAGGTCCGCAGCCAGGAGCGCATGATGCACGTCGCCGGGCAGCATGATGGTCGTGGATATGTCGCGTGCCGGCGCGGCAAGCGTGAATTCTCCGCCCAGAGCGAGGGCAGAATTGTGGGCAGCGATCGGCATGACAAGTTCCTCCGGGTCGGCAGCAGCCGACACGAAATGGCCAATAGCAGTCTCCGCAATCGATTTCAATGCAACGTTACAACGCATTTTGCCGACATCCCGACGCGGTCGCCGAGCGGGCCGAGGGCACCCCGCCGCCATTGACGAAACCGCGCCGAAACCGCACGTTCCGAAAACGTTTTTTCCACTAAATTAGGATTTGCCCGGATAGCCTTGCGGAATGGGGGGCCCGTACCATGTCTGCATTCCAGCGCATCGCTGAGATTTTTTCCAAGCCTCCCGACGCGCCGGACCTGGCCGTGGCGCAATGGCGCGCCTTGAGCCGGCAGGTTCCGCTGATGTACGCGATGCTGGTGGCGAACACGATCATCGTGGCCTGGACCCATTACGCGGTCGCCCCGGTGACACTCACCGTCTACCTGCCCGCCGCCCTGGTCCTTCTCAGCATAGTGCGCGCCTATATGTGGTTGCGGTCGCGCCAGCGCATTCTGAGCATCGCCAAGGCGCGGGCCAATCTGCGCGCGATGATCTTTGTGGGTGCAGCACTGGCGCTGGGCTTCACCAGCTGGAGCTTCAGCCTGTTCCCCTATGGCGATGCCTATCTGCAGTCGCAGATCGCCTTCTATATGGGCATCACCACCATTGGCTGCATGTTCTGCCTGATGCATGTGCGGGCTGCCGCGCTGGCCGTTGGCATCTGCGTGCTGGGACCATTCACCGCGTTTTTTGTCGCTTCGGGCCAGGAGACGCTGATTGCCATTGCGATCAACATGGTGGTGGTCATTGCCGTCCTGCTGATCATTCTCCTGGCCAATAATCGGGATTTTGCCGATCTGGTCGCCTCGCGCAATGCCATGGCGCATCGCCAGTCCGAGACGCAGCGGCTGCTGGACGAAAACCACCGCCTTGCCAATATGGACAGCACCACCGGCCTGCCGAACCGGCGCAGCTTCGACCGCCGTCTTGCCGTGGCGCTGCAGGATGCCGAGGCCACCGGCCGGACCATTGCCGTGGCCCGTATCGATCTGGATCGCTTCAAGTCGATCAACGAGATTTTCGGGCAGCTGGCGGGTGACCGGGTGCTGCTTGAGGCGGCACGCCGTATCGACGCGCTGCGCCGGCCCGATACATTCGTCGCGCGCCTCGACAGCAATGCGTTTGGCTTGATCCTGCAGGGTCCGGTGGACGAGCAGACGCTGAGCCATGCAGGGGAAGTGCTGTGCGGGGCGATGCGCCTGTCCTTTGACCAGCCCGAGGGCGCCATCCGCCTTTCGGCCTCGGCGGGCTTTGCCGCTTCGCGCCCCAACGAAACCGCACACAGCCTTTTCGACCGGGCGGATTATGCGACCTCGGTGGCCAAGCGCGAAGCGCGCGGCAGGGCCGTGATCTTCTCCGAGCGGCACGCGCGCGAGATCAGCCAGGTGCGCCGCATGGAGCACCAGTTGCACGCGGCCAATCTGGAAGACGAGATCTATGTGCTGCTGCAGCCGCAGTTCGACGTTTCGCTTGGAGAGACCACCGGCTTTGAAGTTCTGGCCCGCTGGCGCAGTCCGGTTCTGGGAGAGGTTTCCCCGGCCGACTTCATCCCCATGGCGGAACGCACTGGCCAGATCAACCGCATCACCCAGACGGTGCTCCGCAAGGCGCTTGCGGCCAGCGTCCACCTGCCGAAAGGCATCCGACTCTCGGTGAACCTGTCCGCCAACGACATCGGCTCGACCACGGCCATCGAACAGATCGTGGCGCTGTTCGGGGCCAACAGATCGCCCTGCCGGATCGATTTCGAGATTACCGAAACGGCGGTGATGCGCGACCTCAAGCAGGCCAACCAGTCGCTGCTGATCCTGCTGGGGCTGGGCGCCCGCATCGCCCTCGACGATTTCGGCACGGGCCATTCCAGCCTCACCCATGTGCAGAAACTGCCGCTGCACCGGATCAAGATCGACCGCAGTTTCGTGGCCGAGGTGACCAATGACCCAGCCAGCCGGGCCATCGTCAAGACCATGATCGACCTGTGCCGGAACCTGGGCATTTCCTGCGTTTTCGAGGGGATCGAGACGGAGGAGCAATTGCACGCCCTGGTGGCGCTCGGTGGCACGGTCATGCAGGGCTATCTGTTCGGCCGCCCCATGGCGCTCGACCAGATCGACGGCTATCTCACGCGCGAACGCGGGCTGCGGCACCTCGAAGGCCGGGCCGCGAGCTGATGGCGTGAGGGGCGGGATTTGACCCCGCCCCCTCGTTTACTGCGCTGCAGCTGCATCCAAGTCGAGAAATCCGCCGGACTGGCGCTCCCAGAGCATGGCGTAGTGTCCGCCCGAGGACAGCAATTGGGCGTGGGTGCCCTCCTCGACGATCCGCCCCTGCTCCAGCACCACCAGGCGATCCATGGCCGCGATGGTGGAGAGGCGATGGGCAATGGCGATCACCGTCTTGCCGCGCATCAACTGGGTCAGCTGCTCCTGGATGGCCGCTTCGACCTCGCTGTCGAGGGCCGAGGTGGCTTCGTCGAGCACCAGGATCGGGGCGTTCTTGAGCAGCACCCGGGCGATGGCGACACGCTGGCGCTGGCCGCCGGAGAGCTTGACGCCCCGCTCGCCCACATGGGCGTCATAGCCCGTGCGGCCCTGCGGATCGGCCAGGCCCATGATCACGTCGTGGACATTGGCCTGTTCGGCGGCCCGGATCATCTCCTCGTCGGTCGCGTCGTGGCGGCCATATTTGAGGTTCTCCCGCACCGAACGGTGCAGCAGGGACGTATCCTGGCTCACAAGGCCGATGGCGGCCCTGAGGCTTTCCTGGGTCACCGCCCGCACGTCCTGGCCATCGATGCGGATGGCGCCGTCCTGCACGTCGAACATCCTCAATGCCAGGTTGACCAGCGTCGACTTGCCCGAGCCCGATCGGCCGACCAGGCCGATCTTTTCGCCCGGCGCCACGGAGAGGCTGAACCCATCGATCACCGAGCCCTGCTTGCCGCGCCAGTAGTTGAAGCTGACATTGTCATAGTCCAGCCCACCGGATTTCACTTCCAAGGGCCTGGCCTCGGGCGCGTCCAGCATGGTGAGGGGCTGGGCGATGGTGTCCATCGAATCCCGCGTGGTGCCGACCTGGCGGAAAATGTTGGAGCCGATTTCGAGGATCCAGCCGCTCATGTTCATGATCTGCAGCGCGAAGGGGATGGCCGTGGCCACGGCTGCCGCCGTCAGCGAACCATTGTTCCACCCGGTCAGCGCCAGCCAGGTGACCGAGACCACCAGACCCGCATTGAGCAGGAAGAGGATGGACCACATATAGGTGAACACCCGCATCAGCTTGCGGAATTCAACCGCGTGTTCCATCACGCTGTCGGACACGTAGCGGTCCTCGTGTTCGCCGGTGGCGAAGGTTTTGAGGGTCTGGATATTGGTGTAGCTGTCCACGATGCGGCCGGTCATTACCGACTTGGCCTCCGAGAGCGTCTCGGAATAGCGGGCAATGAGCGGCATGGCGATGGTGAAGAGCACTGCGTAAAGCAGCAGCCAGACCCCGATGGGCACCAGCAGCACCGGATCGAGCCGGGCCAGCACGACAATGGCCACGACCACGAAGACCAGCGCGTACCAGGCCGCGTCGATGGTCAGGTTCACCCCGATCTCGATAGCCTCGCCGGCCTGGATGATCTTGTTGGCGATGCGCCCGGCAAAGTCGTTCTGGAAAAAGGTCCAGCTCTGGCGGATGACGTGCCAGTGGCTCTGCCAGCGGATGAGATCGACCAGGTTGGGGACGATGCCGTGATTGCGGATGAGCGTATCGAGGAGGAAGGTCAGCGGGCGGACCAGCACGACGACCACCACCATCCAGAGCAGGGTCTGGCTGTGTTGATCGAAGATTTCACCCGGATTGGTGGTGGCCAGCATGCCGACCACGAGACCGACAAAGACCGGCATCAGCGCATCGGCCACCGAGCCGATGGCCACCAGGATGATGCGCAGGAAAAAGGCGACCCGGAACTGGCCGACGAAATAGCCCACGAAGGCATTGAGGCCCATGGGCGGCTGGCGATTTTCGGCCAGGGCCACGGGGGAGTAGAGGTTGTCGAAGAAGGTGACGACGCGGTTGAACATTGTTCTGCTCTTTTATTGAGCCGCGCCTGACGGGAGATGGTTTCTCTACGGTCAGGTTCGGTATCGGTCCGATTTGGTGTGTTTGCTGATGGTCATTCCCGCAGCGGGATGGCGATTGCGTCGGATCGTGATGATGTCACCCATCTGGGTTCTCCTTGGTCTGATTGATCTTGAAGGCTCGGCACGTCCTCCCCTCCCCCTTGAGGGGAGGGGCCGGGGGTGGGGGTTCAGGACCCTCCCCTAACTCCACTCTCGTGGCATTCGCCGGAACCCCCACCCTAGCCCTCCCCTCAAGGGGGAGGGAACAGATCGAGCGTCCGGCAATACTCGTTCTACTGCGCCGCCTCTTCGGGCTGGTCGGCGTCGATGAAGCCACCGGACTGGCGTTGCCAGAGGTGGCTGTAGATGCCCCCGCTGTCGACGAGCTGGGCGTGGGTGCCCTGCTCGACGATCTTGCCCTTATCGAGCACCACCAGCCGGTCCATCATGGCGATGGTGGAGAGGCGATGGGCGATGGCGATCACGGTCTTGCCCTGCATCAGGCGCTGCAACTGGCTCTGGATGGCCGCCTCGACTTCGGAGTCGAGTGCCGAGGTCGCCTCGTCCAGCACCAGGATCGGCGCGTTCTTGAGCAGGACACGCGCAATGGCGATGCGCTGGCGCTGCCCGCCGGACAGCTTCACGCCGCGCTCGCCCACATGGGCGTCGTAGCTCTTGCGACCCTTGGGGTCGGTGAGACCCGGAATAAAGTCGGCGGCCTCGGCCTGTTCGGCTGCGGCGATCATCATCTCCTCGGTCGCATCGGGGCGGCCATAGAGGATGTTCTCGCGCACCGAACGATGCAGCAGCGAAGTGTCCTGGGTGACCACGCCGATATTGGCCCTGAGGCTATCCTGCGTCACCTCGGCAATGTCCTGGCCGTCGATGAGGATGCGCCCCTCCTGCCGGTCATAGAAGCGCAGCAGAAGGTTCACGATGGTGGACTTGCCGGCGCCGGAGCGGCCGACAAGGCCGATCTTCTCGCCCGGGCGAATATGCAGGTTCAGCCCCTCGATGACGCCCTTGGACTTGCCATAGTGGAACGAGATGTTCTCGAACCTGATATCGCCATTGACCGTGCCGATGGGCTTGGCCTCGGGCTTGTCGGCCACGACGCGCGGCAGGGAGATGGACGAGATGCCGTCGCGCACGACGCCGATATTCTCGAACAGGGCCGACATTTCCCACATGACCCATTGGCTCATGCCCTGGAAGCGCAGCACCAGGGCGGCGGCCACGGCAATTGCCCCGGGGGTCATGTTGCCACCCAGCCATTGCCAGATGCCGACAGCGAAGACCGCGAAGAGCAGCGTGCAGTTCATGAGCGTGATGGAGGTCTGCAGGAGCGTGACCATGCGCATCTGCTTGTAGACCGTGCCCAGGAAGCCATCCATGGCTTCGCGGGCATAGCCCTCCTCGCGCCTGGAATGAGAGAAGAGCTTGACCGTGGCGATATTGGTGTAGCTGTCCACGATCCGGCCGGTCATCAGCGAGCGGGCATCGGCCTGGGCCTCGGAAATCTTGCCCAGGCGCGGGATGAAATAGCGCAGCAGTGCCAGGTAGCAGCCCAGCCAGATGACGAAGGGCAAGGCCAGCCAGGGATCGCTCATGAAGGCGAGGACGACGGCGCCGGTGAAATAGACAATCACGTATACGGTGACGTCGAGGACTTTCATGACCACTTCGCGCACGGCGAGGGCGGTCTGCATCAGCTTGGCGCCAATGCGGCCCGCAAACTCGTCCTGGAAGTAGCTCATGGACTGGCGGATGAGATAGCGATGCGCCATCCAGCGGATGCGCTGGGGGAAATTGCCCAGCAGCGTCTGGTGGATGATCATTGCGTCGGTCACCTGCAGCAGCGGAATGACCAGCAGCAGGAGTACGCCCATGCCAGCCAGCTTCCAGCCCTCGTCGACAAGGAAGGTCTCGCGATTGGCGGTGCCCAGCCAATCGACGATCGATCCCATGAAGCCGAACAACATGATCTCGAGCGCAGCGATGGCAGCACCCAGAATGGTCATGGCAGCCAGCCAGCGCTTGGCGCCGTCGCTATAGTGCAAACAAAAGGCCAGCAGGCCCTTGGGTGGCTCTACCGGCTCGGCCTGCGGATAGGGATCGACCCGTTTTTCAAACCAGTGCAACATTGTTCGTAGCCATCTCGTTGTCGTTCGCGGCAACTCGCCGATGGCCCACACCCTTGCGACCTCAAGCGCGGTTGAGGTCAAGGCATAAATGGCCGCCGGCAACAAACCGCGCGGAAATTTCGGAACCGACGCTCATGGGACCACGAAGGCGCAGAGGAGCGTCGTGCAGGCAGCCGTCTAGCGCCTCCTCCCCAGTGTCGTCCCAATTGACGCCACAAGAGTCATGCTATGCAGCCGAGAGCCGCATAGGATACACGAGAACACAGACTCGGCTGTCACCTGACGGCCACACCTCATAACCAGAACAACGTGACAATTGGACCGCTTCATGCGCACCGAGAGCGAACAGACCATCTACCTCAAGGATTATGCCCCGACCCCGTACCGGATCGTGTCAGTAGAACTCGATTTCAGGATCCTGGAGGAGAGGACGCGCGTGCGGGCGCAACTGACCGTGGAGCCACGGCCGGACACCGCGCCGGGGACGCCTCTGGTGCTCGATGGCGACGACCTCAAGCTCGATTCCATTGCCCTTGATGGCGCGCCGCTGGTGCTCTCGGCCTATGCGGCGGATGCCAACAGCCTGACCCTGGTCGAGCCGCCGCATCGCCGGTTCGTGCTCGAAACCGAGGTCACGCTCGAGCCCGCGTCGAACACCAAGCTTATGGGCCTCTATCGCTCCAGCGGCACCTGGTGCACTCAGTGCGAGCCCGAGGGGTTTCGGCGCATCACCTATTATCTCGACCGGCCGGACGTGCTGGCCCCATTCAAGGTGCGCATGAGCGCCCCCAAGGCGCTGGCGCCGGTGCTGCTGGCCAATGGCAATCTGGTCGACAAGGGTGAACTGGGCGACGACCTGCACTTTGCCGTCTGGGAAGACCCGTTCCTCAAGCCTGCCTACCTGTTCGCCCTGGTAGCGGGCGATCTCGGCTCGATCACCGACAGCTTTACCACGATGAGCGGCCGCAAGGTGGAACTGGGCATCTATTGCACCCATGGCAAGGAAAGCGAGTGCTTCTACGCCATGGACAGCCTCAAGCGCTCCATGGCCTGGGACGAACGTCGCTTCGGGCGCGAATATGACCTGGACGTGTTCAACATCGTCGCCGTCTCCGATTTCAATTTCGGGGCGATGGAGAACAAGGGGCTTAACATCTTCAATGACCGGCTGGTCTTTGCGAAGCCCGAGACGGCCACCGACGCCAATTATCATGGCATCGAGCGGGTCATCGCCCACGAATATTTCCACAACTGGACCGGCAATCGCATCACCTGCCGCGACTGGTTCCAGCTTTGCCTCAAGGAAGGCCTGACCGTCTTCCGCGACCAGGAATTTACCTCGGACGAGCGCAGCCGCCCGGTGCAGCGCATCCACGACGTACAAAACCTGCGCACCAGCCAGTTCCCGGAGGATGGCGGCCCGCTGGCCCATCCGCCGCGCCCGGACAGCTTCCGCGAGATCAACAACTTCTATACGACCACTGTCTATGAGAAGGGCGCCGAGATCGTGCGCATGCTGGCGACCCTTCTGGGGGAAGCCGGTTTCCGCAAGGCCATGGACCTCTATTTCGAGCGCCATGACGGCGACGCGACCACGATCGAAGCCTTCATCAAGGTGTTCGAGGATGCGAGCGGCCGCGATCTCAGCCAGTTCGCCACCTGGTATCTGCAGGCCGGTACGCCGCAGGTCGGCGTGTCGGACAGCTACGATGCCGCCAGCCAGACCTATACGCTGACCCTGACCCAGAAGGTCGACCCCACCCCAGGGGAACCGACCAAGAAGCCGCTGCTGATCCCGGTGCGGTTCGGCCTCATCGGCCCCAATGGCAGCCCCGTGGGCTGGAACGGGGTCTCGGGCGGCACCGTGGAGGGCGATCTGATCGTGCTCGACAGCGAGAGCGTGACGCTGACCTTTACCGGTGTCGCCAACAAGCCGGTTCCCTCGCTGTTCCGCGGCTTTTCCGCTCCGGTGAAGGTGGAGTCCGGCCTCAGCCAGGACGACCTTCTGTTCCTTGCGCGACACGACAGTGACCCGTTCAACCGCTGGGATGCATTGCAGTCGGCGGCGACGACGCTGATTGCCAGCGCGGCGCAGGGGAGCACTTGGTCGGCGACTGACGCCGATGCCCTGCGGCAGGCGCTGGTCGATACGCTGGAGAACCCGGACCTCGATGACGCCTTCAAGGCACAGGCCATCGACATTCCGGCCGAGACGGTCGTTGGTCGCCATATCGGCAAGGACGTCGATCCCGACGCCGTGGCCGAGGCTCGCAAGGCGCTGGTAACGGCCTTGGTTGGTCCGATTGCGGAAAAGCTGACAGCGCTCTATCGCGACCTCGCCATCAGCGTGCCCTATAGCCCCGACGCGAACCAGGCCGGACGCCGCTCATTGCGCAATGGCCTGCTGGCCCTATTGGTGGCCGGATCGGATCAGGGCGCGGGCCTGGCGGCGGAGCAATATTCTGGCGCGACCAACATGACCGATCGCTATGCGGCCATGGCCATTTCGGCGCGCAACTGGACGAGCGAGGCCCCTGCCCTCCTGGGCGATTTCCGCACCCGCTTCGCCGGCGACCCGCTGGTGTTCGACAAATGGCTCACGGCCAGCGCACAGGCTCCGGACGGAGGGGTCATCGAGCGGATGCGCGCCACGCTGGCGGCGCCCGACTTTCCGCGCACCAACCCCAACCGGCTGCGCTCGCTGCTGGGCAGCTTCGTGATGACCAATCCGGTGCAGTTCACCCGCACCGACGGCCTGGGCTTCCGCTTCATCACCGAAGCGGTTGTCGATATCGACAAGGTGAACCCGCAGGTGGCCTCGCGCATCCTGACCGGCTTCCGCATTCTGCCGACGCTGGAAGCGGCGCGGCGGAATGCGGGACTGGAGGCCCTGCAGGCGCTCAAGGACCAGCACAAGCTCAGCCGCAATGTGGGTGAAATCCTCGACCGCATCCTGGCCGGCTAGGCAGGTTTGCGGGGGGCGCAGCAGCGCCCTCCGCAGCCAACCCGTCGCGGCGGTGATGGTGCGAAAATCTTTGGAAGATTTTTTCTTCACCGCTAAGTGATTCAGCCGACTCTGCTTTTTCCCATCCGGCCAAATTTGCCCTGACAGACGCTCTGGACAAGTCGGGGCGACCTGATTCATACCTTGTTAAGGGCAAGTTTGGTTGGGGCTAAACCCCTTTAAAGGATGGAGAATTTCATGCGGTCGTCGGGGGCATCCGGCGCCGGCGCACTCGGATTCCGCGTCGGCAAAGGTAACGACAAGCAACACCTTCGCGCGCGCGGCTCCAGCTCCCCCGGATGGCGCTTTTCTCACACCGCAGCCGCCGTTGCCGCCACGGCCTTCCTCGCCGCAAGCCTGTTCGTCGCTTACGACGCAACGCAGACCTTCGCCGATGCGCGCCGGGACCTGGCCATGATCGGGGAGATGCTGGCCGCCGATCTGGCGCAGCGCTCACCGGACCAGGCACGAGAGTCCCTGGCGGCGAGCGAGGCGCTGTTCTCCGACGCTATCGATGCCCAGTTCATCGACGCCAGCGCGGATATATCCGCGCCACTTTCGCTGGTGGTGCCGGCGGGCCCGCATGGCAGCCTGGCAGTGTCTGCGAGCTCTAGCCAGCCCCTTGCAGAGATTGCAGGGCGCGGGGCGGCCGCCTTCGCCCTTGCCGGCCTTCTGACGCTGGCCGCCTCAAGGCGCCGCCGCAGCCAGCCCGATCCCACGCAACGCGACAGCTACAGCCGGCTCGCGGCCGCCATTCCGATGGGCCTGGCCTGCTGGACCGGCACCGGGCAGTTGATCGTCTGCAATGATCAGTATCGCAGCCGTCTCGACATCGACGATGCCACGCTCACCTATCATCAGGCAGTCAGCCGCCTGATCGCCGGGGGCTACATGAAGCTGGTGCGGGACGATAGCAGTGTGCGGCTCCTGGAGCTGCACTGCGAAGACGGCACCTGCCTGCAGATCGATGAACGCCCCCTGGGCGACGGCGCCTTCATGACGCTGGTTTCGGACATTACCGAAACCCGGCGAACGAACGCCCTGCTACATGCCATCCGCGACGAACAGCGCCTGCTGGCCCGCCGCTACCACGAGGAAAAGCTCAAGGCGGAGGCGGCCAGCCGCGCCAAGACCAATTTCCTTGCCCATCTCAGCCACGATATCCGTACCCCGCTCAACCACATCATCGGCTTTGCCGACCTGATGCAGCACCAGACCTATGGGCCGCTGGGCGACGCGCGCTATGCCGAATATGTCGCCACCATCAAGAATTCGGGCGAACACCTGCTGGCCTCGTTTGCGGCGATCCTCGACCTGGCGGAGCTGGAGAACGGCAGCAAGGCGCTGCGGCAGGACCCGGTATTGCTGGACGAGGTTCTCGGCGTCGTCGCGCAGCGGTTCAGGGGCCAGGCCAAGCGCGCCGGCATCACCCTCGATATTGGCCCGGCAACAGGCGCCGTGCTGCGTGGCGACCGGCTCGGACTGATCCGCATGGTGGGCAATATCATGGACAATGCCCTGCGCTTCACCGAGACCGGTGGCAAGGTGACGCTCGCCAGCTTCGTGGCCGACGATGGCGTGGTCATCGAGGTCACCGATACCGGCATCGGCATGTCGGAAGAGCGGCTGGCGGGGCTCAGCCAGCCCTTCGCCCTGGGCGATGCCCGCTTCACCCGCGAAGGCGTCGGGCCGGGCCTCGGCATCTCGATTGCCCGGGCCATCGCCGAACAGACCGGCGGGCGCATCGCCATCGACTCCAGCCCATCGCTGGGCACCACGGTCGCCATCTCCTTGCCGATCGACCCGGCAGCAGCCGAACTGATCGCCGCCTGAGCCGCTAGAGTTCAGCCGCCCGCGCGTACCACTCGGCCGCGGCCGCCTGCACTTCCTGCTGCATCTGCGCAATATCCAGCTCCAGCCGGCCAAAGTCGGGATAGTTGGACAGATGGGCCAGCAAATCCTTGAAGGCGGGGGTCCAGGCCTCCTCCTTGAACGGGCTGACCAGGGCCGAGCTCATCACCTGCAGGGCCGTCGAATAGAGGGCGTGAATTTCTGCCAGGCGCTGCCCCGTCGGAACCAGCCCGATCTCTCCAAGGCGAGCGAGGACGCGCGACGTTGGGGCCTGCGGCAGCGCTACCTTCGCCCCGGCCACGAGTTGCGCGGACTGGGCGATGAATTCGAGATCGACCAGGCCACCTGCAGCCAGCTTGAGATCAAAGGCATGGCGCGGCTTGCGTTCCCGGGCCATGAGCGCCCGCATCGAGACGACGTCCGCAATGGTCTTGGCGACGTCGCGCGGCCGGCCCATGACATCGGCAATCTCGGCGTCCACCCTGGCGCCGAGGTCGCCAGTGGCGGCAATGACCCGGGCGCGGCTGAGCGCCAGGTGTTCCCAGGTCCAGGCATTGTCCTTGTGATAGGCACGGAAGCCGGCAAGGCTGGTCGCCAGCGGCCCGGAATTGCCCGAGGGCCTGAGGCGCATGTCGGCCTCGTAGAGCACGCCCTCCGCCGTCGGCGCCGAGACGGCGGCCACCAGGCGCTGCGTCAGCCGCGCGAAATAGTGTGAAGTGGACAGCTGCCGCTCGCCATCGGACTCGGTGTCCGGCGCGTCGTAGAGCAGGATGAAATCGAGGTCGGAGGTGAAGGTCATTTCGCCGCTCGCCATCTTGCCGAAAGCCAGCAGCGCCACATCGGCACCCGATATGCGCCCGTGGCGCGTGGCGAATTCGTCCTGCACCTTGTCGAACAGGCGATGCAGCAGGGTTTCGGCCAATGCGGTGAACTGCTCGCCGGCACCCTGCGCGGTCACCGTCCCGGAGAGCAGCCCGGCGGCGACCAGGAATTTCTGTTCCTGCCCGATGATGCGGGCGCGGTCGATGAGCTCCTCATAGGAGCGGGCTTCGGCAAGGAAGGCATCCACCTTGCCCACCAGCACGTCGCGATGCGTCACCTCATTGGCGAAGGCGGGATCGATCAACCCGTCCATGACATGGGCGCGATGGATGACCGCCTCGGCCATGCGTGGCGCCGAGGCCATGAACTGCACCAGCAGCGTGCGCAATTGTGCGTGGTTGCGCAGCAGCGCAAAGAGCTGCACGCCGCCCGGGAGGCGGGAGAGGAAGTCGTCGAAATGGGCCAGCGCGGCATCGGCATTGCCGGCCCGCCCCAGTGTCTGCAGCAGGGCCGGCAGCAATTCGGTCAGGTGGGCGCGGGCGGCCGAGGTGCGGGTTGCCGCATAGCCGCCATAGTGCCATTTGCGCACGGTCTCGATCACCTTGTGGGCATCGGCAAAGCCCATGGCGGTGAGGGTTTCGAGCGTATCGGGATCGTCGTCGCTGCCGGTGAAGACCAGACTGCCCTCGTCGGAGCCCAGGGTCTCGCCCTGGGTGAAGAGCTCGGCATAGTAGCGGGCCACCCGCTCCAGCGCTGCCCGATAACGCTTCTCGAAGACGGGGAGGTCAGGCTCCCCCATCAGCCGGGCGATGACCGCCACACCCTCGGAGGTGTCAGGCATGATGTGGGTCTGTTCGTCGCGCAGCATCTGAAGGCGGTTCTCCACCGCGCGGAGGAACCAGTAGGTCTCGGTCAGTTCCCTGGCGGTGTCGGCGTTGATCCAGTTGGCGGCGGCCAGGGCGGCCAGGGCCTGGGAGGTAGGGCGCACCCGCAGGGCCTTGTCGCGGCCGCCCGCGATCAATTGCTGGGTCTGGGCGAAGAACTCGATTTCGCGAATGCCACCGCGACCGAGCTTGACGTTGTGCCCCTCGACCCGGATGTCGCCGACCTTCTTGGAGACATTGATCTGCCGCTTCATGGCCTGGATGTCGGCAATGGTGGCGAAGTCGAGATGCTTGCGCCAGACATAGGGGGCCAATTCCTTGATGAACGCCTCGCCGACCGCCTTGTCGCCGGCGCAGGGTCGCGCCTTTATCCAAGCGGCCCGCTCCCAGTTCTGGCCGCGCACCTCGTAATAGGCGAGCGCCGCATCGACCGAGATGGCCACCGGCGTCGAGCCCGGATCGGGGCGGAGGCGCAAATCGGTGCGGAACACATAACCGCCGGCCTGCCGATCCTCCATCAGGCCGACCAGCTTCTGCACCATGCGAGAGTAGATTTTCGTGGCTTCCGAGGGGTCGGCGAGCACGGTCTTCTGCGGATCGAAGAAGGCGACAATGTCGATGTCGGACGAATAGTTGAGCTCGCGGCCGCCATGCTTGCCCAGGGCAAAGATGGCGAGACCCGAATTGGCGGCGGTCGCCTGGTCGGCGGCAATGGCAAGCTGGCCCTTCTCGGCGGCCTGTCGCATAAG
Source organism: Devosia salina (assembly GCF_019504385.1). Taxonomy (NCBI): domain Bacteria; kingdom Pseudomonadati; phylum Pseudomonadota; class Alphaproteobacteria; order Hyphomicrobiales; family Devosiaceae; genus Devosia; species Devosia salina. The sequence continues at coordinate 1,093,683 of NZ_CP080590.1, read as the reverse complement.
CAGGTTCAGGCCGGCCTCCAGCGCCGCGTCGGCCAGATCGGAAAGCGCCTCGGTTGCGCGTGCCGTGGTCCAGGCACCGCCTGTCTCGGCCACGGCGGCCAGCAAAGCGGTGCGACCCTTGGCCAGCCGCAGCGCACCGGCGACCCCAGCTTCGTCGCCCGTGCGGCCCATCTCGTCGACCGTTTCGAGCAGAGCCGCAAAGGCCGTATCGGGACCTGTCTCCAACGCTCCCGCCAGCCACTCGGCATTGGCGCGCGTCAGGTCGAGCAGATAGGGCGCTGATTGCAGCAACGGTCCCAGCACCGGCGCCGCCGCATGCAGCGCCCCAACGCGGTCGGGTGGCAACTCGGCCAGCAAGGCGTCGAAGGCGGGGTGATCGAGAGGCGGCAGGGGCGCAAGACTGGTGCTCATTTTTGAGGCATAGCTTGCGGCGCCTGACGCGGCAAGGCGTCGCGTTCAGCCGGCCGGCAACTCGATGACCGCCCGTACGCCGGGCTGGTTGTCCTCGATGCGGAAGCTGCCGCCATGCAGGCGCGCAACTGCATTGACCAGCGAGAGCCCGAGGCCAGACCCCGGTTCGGAGCGGCTCTTTTCGAGGCGCACGAAGCGTTCGAGCACCCGCTTGCGGTCCGCCTCGGGTATGCCCGGGCCGTTATCGGCAACGCTGATCAGCACAAGTGGCCCCTCCCGTCGCAAATCCACGGCAATGCGGCCCGGGCTGCCATCCTCCGGCCGGGCATATTTCACGGCATTTTCGAGCAGGTTGACCATGGCCTGTCCGACCAGTTCCCGGTTGGCCTTGAGGGTCACGTGGGGCGCGACGCTAGTCTCCACAGTGATGCCGGCATCCTCGGCCACGGGACCATAGAGCTCGGCCACATCGGCAACGATCTCGCTGACATCAATTTCGGAGAGCGCGCCGGATGGCGCACCGGCTTCGGCACGGGCGATCATCAGGAGCGCGTTGAAGGTCTGGATCAGCCGATCGCTCTCGGCAATGACCGTTTCCAGCGCCTTTTCGCGCGTTTCGACGCTGGCGGTATCGCGCAGGGCCGCTTCGGCCTGGTTGCGCAGCCGCGTCAACGGCGTCTTGAGGTCGTGCGCGACATTGTCGGTCACCTCCTTGAGCCCCTGCAGCAGCTGCTCAATGCGATCGAGCATGGCGTTGAGATTGGTCGCAAGGGCATCGAACTCATCATTGCGCCGCGTCACCGGCACGCGCTCGCTGAGATTGCCCGACATGATCTTGGACGAGGTCTGCTGGATGGTGTCGATGCGCCGCAGGACGCGCCGCGCGGTGATGCCCCCGGCGATGACCGAGAACAGGATGATCCCGACCACGCCTGCGAGGAAGCTCTGCAGGATGATGGCCGAATAGCCCCGGCGTTCGACGACGTCGCGACCGACCACCAGGCGCATGCCATTGCCCAGCTCGATCGAGCGCACCACCGCGACGCCCTGGCGCTGGCCGCCGGGACGATCGGGCTGGGGCCCACCTGCGGCGGCGTCATCGCCCAGGGGATCGGGCCGTTCATAGTCGAAGCTATAGACGCCGGGCTCGATAACCACTTCGGCGGGAACATCGGTGACGTTGCCGAGCAGATAGAGGCCGGATGCGTCGCCAAGAAAGTATATCCCCGGCCCTGGCTGGGTCGACAGGCGATTGACGGCAAAAGCCAGCGCGCGAATGCCCTGATTGGCCTCGATACGCTGGAACAGGCGGATTTCGCGATCGATGTCGTCGGTCTGCTGGCGCTGGATCTGCACGCTGGATTGCCAGCCGATGAAGCCCATCAGCAGGATGGAAAAGACCACGAAGATGGCAATGAAGGTGACGGTCAGGCGGACGGTGGAGGTGCGCCAGACCTGGGCGATGCGGCTCAATGGCCTACTCCCGGATCATGTAGCCGGCGCCTCGCACCGTGTGCAGCAGCGGCGTGGCATGCCCCTTGTCGATCTTGGAGCGCAGGCGCGACATATGGACGTCGATGACATTGGTCTGGGGATCGAAGTGATAGTCCCAGACATTTTCAAGCAGCATGGTGCGGGTCACCACCTTGCCGGCATTCTTCATGAGATATTCGAGCAGGCGGAATTCGCGCGGCTGGAGGAGAATGTTCTCGCCGTCGCGCTCGACCTTGCGGCTCAGCCGATCGAGCGAGAGGCCACCCACAGTGTAGCTGGTGGCTGCCTCTGCCGGGCTTGAGCGGCGGGCCAGAACTTCCACCCGCGCCAGAAGCTCGGTGAAGGCATAGGGTTTGGTGAGGTAGTCGTCGCCGCCGGCGCGCAGGCCGGTCACCCGATCATCGACTTCACCCAGGGCTGACAGGATCAGCACCGGGGTCTTGTCGTCCTCTGCCCTGAGGCTCTCGACGATGCTGAGGCCGTCGCGGCGCGGCAGCATGCGATCAACGATGAGCACGTCATAGTCCATGCCCGAAGCCATGGCATAGCCGGTTTCGCCATCGGCAGCGTGGTGGGTCACGTGGCCCGCCTCATCGAGGGCCTGCACCAGATAGCTGGCGGCTTCACGGTCATCTTCAATGAGGAGGATTTTCACGCCTGACGCTCCGACGCTTTGGTCTGATAGGGCCCCGGGACCGTCCCGGAGCCCTGATTGCTTTATTCAGTATCGCCAATCGGCAGGCCGATGAAGCGCGCTTCACCGTCGCGGGCAACCTTGATCAGCACGGTGTTGAGACCGCGATCCTGAACGGCCTGCACAGCCTGGTTGAAGTCGGCCGGCTCGGACACCGGCTTGTTGTCGACTTCGAGGATCACGTCACCGGTCGCCAGACCGCGCTGGGCGGCGGCGCTGTCGCCATCGACGTTCTGGATCAGCAGTCCACCCGAACCGTCGCCATTGGGCACCAGGGTCATGCCGAGGGCCGTGGCCGCTTCAGGCAGGGCCTGCGGTGGGGTGGGCTGCTCCGGCGTCTGGGCGGCGGCGGTCTCGTCGAGCTGCTGCAGGGTCACCGAGACGGTGGTTTCAGCACCATCACGCCAGATGGTCAGCTCGACAGTGGAGTCGGGGGCCTTGCTGGCAATGGTGCGGCTGAGGTCCAGCGCATCATCGATCTGGTCGCCATCGACCTTGAGGATGATGTCGCCAGACTGGACGCCAGCGGCGCCGGCCGGACCATCTTCGGTGGGTTCACGCACGATGGCGCCGCGGGCATTGGACAGGCCAACGCTGTCGGCGATGTCCTTGGTGACGTCCTGGATGGAGACACCGAGATAGCCACGGGTCACCGAGCCCTTGTCGATCAGCTGGTTGACGATCTGCTTGACCGTGTGAGCCGGAATGGCGAAGGCGATGCCGACATTGCCGCCATTGGGAGAGTAGATGGCGGTATTGACGCCCACCACTTCGCCATTGGTGTTGAAGGCCGGGCCACCCGAATTGCCGGTGTTCACGGCCGCGTCGATCTGCAGGAAGTCACCATAGTTGGAGCCACCGATATCGCGGCCGGCGCCGGAGATGACGCCCACGGTCACAGTGCCGCCCAGGCCAAAGGGATTGCCCACGGCAACCACCCAGTCACCCACGCGGCTCGGCTCCTCGTCGCTCTCGAAAGAGACGAAAGGCAGGTTGTCGCCCTCGATCTTGAGGACGGCAAGGTCGGTCCGCTCGTCGGTGCCGACGATCTCGGCTACCTGCTCGGAACCGTCCTCGAAGACCACGGTCACCTTGGTGGCGTCCTCGACGACGTGATTGTTGGTGACCACATAGCCGTCTTCGGAAATGATGAAGCCCGAACCCGCAGCCATGAAGCGGCGCGGCGTGGCATCTTCGCCCGGCGCGCCTTGGCCGTTCGGGCCACCAAACTGGTCGAAGAAGTCACGGAACGGGTGATCTTCGGGCAGGTCAGGGAAATTGAACTCGAAATTGAAGTCGCGGCCACCGCGCTGGACGGTCCGGCCGGGCGCTTCGGCTTCCACGAGAATCGAAACCACGGCAGGCTTAACCGCCTCGACCAGGTCGGCAAAGCCCTGCTGGACCTGCGCCTGCGGCACCACGATCTGGGCCGCGTTCTGCACCTGCGCATTGGCGGCCTGGCCAGTCAGCACAAAGGCAGTGGACACGCCGCCGACGCCGACCAGAAGGGCAAGTGCGGAAGCGCCCAGCCAGCGGCGGGTGCGCGAAAGAATTGTCGAACGCATGGGAACGTATCTCCTTCGTTAAGCTCTCAACAGCTTATGGCGATACGTATGGAACGACGCGCCTTTCTGTGAAGTTGCGCCAAGATTAAGCTTTGGCAATGTTGCCGGCGGGATTATGGCGCTAGCGCGCGTCGCTGTCGCGTTCGAGGGCATCGAGGGCCGCCTGCTCCTCGGCTGTGAGCCCGACGGCCGCCTCGACCGGCAGGCGCCGGCGCGCGACGAGCAGCAGGCCCAACCCGACCAGCAGCAGCGCCGGCGCTGCCGCCCAGAGCAGGATCGTATGCGCGTTGAGACGCGGGTTGAGCAGCACATACTCGCCGTAGCGGTCCACGATATATTGCTCGACCTCTGCATTGCTGTCGCCGGCCACCAGCCGCTCCCGCACCAGCACGCGCAGGTCGCGCGCGAGATCGGCATCGCTGTCATCGATGGACTGGTTCTGGCAGACCAGGCAACGCAGGCCCTCCGAGATGTCGCGCGCGCGCTGCTCGAGGGCCGGATCGGCCAGCACCTCGTCGGGACTCACCGCAAGCGCCGCTGGCGAAAGAACAATCAGCAATGCGAGGAGGACGGCGCGCAGGGTCATTGCGCGGCCTCCGGCTGGTGCTTGCGAGCCCGCTGCGGAACGCCCACGCGGAGGCGACGGTCGGTCAGGGACAGGACCCCTGCCCCGGCCATGACCAGGGCCCCGATCCAGATCAGCAGGATATAGGGCTTGTGCCACACGCGGATGACATGGGTGTCGTCCAGCGGTTCGCCAAGCTGCAGGTAAAGCTGGGAAAGCCCATAGGTCTGGATGGCGGCCTCGGTGGTGGGCATGCCGCTCGCCACATAGCGCCGCCGCTCGGCCCGCAGGGTGTCCCGGCTGCCATCGGGCCCGATCACGGTGAAGGTGCCGGTGTCGGCGACATAATTGGCGCCGGGCACCTGCTCGAAGCTCTCGAAGGTTATCGAATAGCCGGACAGGTCGGCGGACTCACCCGGGTTAAGCGTGGTCACCAGTTCGGTCTCCCAGGCGGAGACCGAGACGATGCCCAATACCGTCAGCCCAAGCCCGAGATGGCCAATAGCGGTGGACCAGATGCTGCGCGGCAGGCCCATGAGCCGGCGGGTGCTTTCGCCCAGGGGGATGCGACCGAGGCGGCTGCGCTCGATGAGTTCGGCGATGGCGCCGAAGCTCACCCAGAAACCGAGCAGCAATCCGATCGGCACCAGCGAGATGGACACCCCACCCAGCGCGGAAATGAGGATGGTGAGGAAGATGGCAAGCGCCGCGAGGCCCATCAGCCGCTGCCCGGCCGCCACCAGGTCGGCGCGCTTCCACGCCAATAGAGGCCCGAAGGGCAGCACCAGCAGGAGCGGCGCCATCAGCGCGCCGAAAGTGAGGTTGAAGAACGGCGCACCCACCGAAATCGTGGTGCCGGCAATTGCATCGAGCAGAAGGGGATAGAGCGTCCCGACCAGCACGGCGCCGGTGGCCGTGGCCAGGAACAGATTGTTGAGGATCAGCGCTCCCTCGCGGCTGATGGGGGCGAACAGCCCTCCCTGCCGCAATGCTGGCGAGCGGATGGCGAACAACAGGAAGGCGCCGCCGATCAGGACGGCCAGAATGGTGAGGATGACGAGCCCGCGCGCCGGATCGCTGGCGAAGGTATGGACCGATGTCAGAATGCCGGAGCGCACCAGGAACGTGCCCAGCAGGGACAGGGAGAAGGTGATGATGGACAGAAAGATCGTCCAGATCTTGAGGGCGTTGCGCTTTTCCATCACCAGCGCCGAATGCAGCAGCGCCGTGCCGGCCAGCCAGGGCATGAAGCTGGCATTTTCCACCGGGTCCCAAAACCACCAGCCGCCCCAGCCGAGCTCGTAATAGGCCCAGTAGGAGCCCATGGCGATGCCCAGGGTGAGGAAGGTCCAGCTCAGCATGGTCCAGGGCCGCACCCAGCGCGCCCAGGCCTGGTCGATGCGCCCGGAGACGAGCGCGGCAATGGCAAAGGAAAAGCAGATCGAGAAGCCGACATAGCCGGCATAGAGCAGCGGCGGATGAATGGCGAGGCCGATGTCCTGCAGGACCGGGTTGAGGTCGGCGCCTTCGAGCGGGGCGGGAACCATGCGCTCGAACGGATTGGAGGTGAAGAGGGTGAAGCCGGCAAAGGCTGCCACCAGCAGGCTTTGGGTCCCAAGCACCAGATTGGCAAGATCGTCCGGCAGGCGGCGCCCGAACGCCGCGACCAGGGCACCGAACAGCACCAGGATCAGGATCCAGAGCAGCATGGAGCCTTCGTGATTGCCCCAGACGCCCGAGATCTTGAAGATCAGCGGCTTGAGCGAGTGGGAATGATTGGCAGCCAGCGCGAGACTGAAATCAGAGACCACGAAGGCCTGGATGACCGCGAGGAACGCGACCGCCACCAGCACGAATTGCAGGATCGAGGCCTGGGCCAGCACCTGCGCCAGCCGATCCCCGCGCCGCCAGAACGTCAACCCGCCAAGCGCCGCCAATGTGGCGATGGCAAAGGCCAGTATCAGTGCGAAATGTCCGAGTTCGATGCTCACTGCGCCGCCGTCTCCGGCCGCCATTCGCCCTGGGCCTTGAGGGCCTCGACGACTTCCTTGGGCACATAGTTCTCGTCGTGCTTGGCCAGGACATTATTGGCCTCGAAGCGGCCGTCCGCAGCAAGGCTGCCTTCGGCCACGACACCCTGCCCCTCGCGGAACAGGTCCGGCAGGATGCCGGCATAGTGAGCCACAATCTCCTGGCCGCCATCGGTGATGGTAAAGACATTGTCCTGCCCGTCGCGCGTCCAGCTGCCGTCCTTGACCAGGCCGCCGAGCCGGATCGCCTGTCCGGGCGACACATTGCGCGCCATGACATCGCTGGGCGAATAGAAGAACACGATCTGGTCGCGCAACGCCGTCAACACCAGGGCCGCGGCAATTGCCAGCACCAGCGCAAGACCGGCAATAACGGCCAGGCGCTTCTGCTTGCGGGTCATGCCTTTGCGGCGCGCATTTGCCGGCATGGTCATTGCGTGTCTCCGTCGAGCGTCAGGCCCGCGCCCAGCGCGAGCGTATCAAGATCACCGCGGTCGAAGGCGGCCGGATAGGCCGCGACGGCCGCATCATAGGCCTTCTGCGCGCTCTCGCGATCATCGAGCACCAGATAGGACCGCACGAGCTGCGTCCACTCCGCGATCGTTCCGCCTTCCGAGAATAGCCGATCGGCCAGCCCGGCAACCATGTTCTGGATCAATTCGGCGTCAGGCGGAGAAGCGGTATCGACACCGCCATTCTGCGCCACAGCCAGTCCCTGTCGGGCAGCCAGCAACCAGGCTTCGTCGCCCTGTGCCAGGCCGATCACGTCCTGCCAATAGCGCGCGGCCGTCTCGAAATCCCCGGTCCGCATCATTTCTGCCGCCAGATAGAGGCGCGACCGCACATGGGTGCCGTCCGCTTGAGCGGCAGCCTGTAACAGCTCCATCGCCTCCGGCGAGCCCGCGCCATCGGCCTGCAGCAACAGCGCCTCGGCCAGGTCGGTCTGCACGTCGGGGTTGGGGCCGCCCAGCGCGATAATTCGGCGATAGGCGTTCGCGGCGTCGGCAAAGCGCCCCTGTTCGAGATAGGCCGGCGCGATCACCTGCCAGCCGCGAAGATCGTCGGGGACCTGGGCAAGCCGCGTTTCGATGCGAGCGATCGCGTCCGCCAGATCCATCGACTGGACGGCCAGTTCCGACCGTTCCGCAAGCGGTTGGGCGGGCAGGTCCGGTCGCCCGAGAATGGCGTAGAGGCCCAGGCTGAGTGCGGCAACGGCCATCAGCCCAACCAGCAGGGGCACGCGTCCCAGTTCCCGCACGGGAGATGGCTGCGATTCGGCCTGGCCGCGCAGCATTTCGCGGGCCAGTTCGCCCCTTGCCGCCTGCGCCTGCTCGGCATCGAGCTTGCCCGACTGTTCGTCGGCCTCGATCCCCAGCAGGGCGAGACGAAAATGATCGTTGGGATCGGCCAATTCGGTCCCGGTTGCGTTGACCGTGCGACCCGCCGCCGCATAAAACAATGCGGCGCAGGCAATGGCGGTAACGGCTATGGCAATCGACCAGAAAATCATGGGCCCCAAACGCTTGTCTGCCAGACGCGGCAAGGCATGGCCCTCTATAAGCCGAATGCGGCGAAAAACCACCAAAACCGCATGCATGGGCAGGGACGCATTGCCACAGGGGTCGATGGTCGCGGGCGCACTTGCCGCATGACAAGCCCTGAATTCGACTTTGCGGTCTTCGGCTCCACCCCGCTTGCCCACATGCTGGCGGGGGTGCTGGCGTCCCGCCATGGGCGGCGCGTGCTGCTGGTGGGGGAAAGCCAGGCGGGCTATCGGCTGCCGCGCGGCATCGATCTGTCCGTTGCGCCCATGACCCGGCCGGAAAGCTGGTCCGTGCTTGGCCAGACCCTGCCCGAAGCCATTCGGCTGGTGGGGCGGATCGCCGGACGCAGCGGAACGAGCCGCGTCGACCCGGTCTTCTTTGCCGAGGGCGGTCGGGACAAGGAGGCCTTGGGCCATCTGCGCCATATGGCTGCAGGATTTGGCATCGCAGCCGAGCCCGTCGCGCCGTCGATGCTCGGCGCCGGCAGGAGTGGCGTCATCCTTCGCGACGCGGTCCGCATCAACAGGCCGGCACTGGAGGCAGGTCTCGAGCGTTGGCTCAGCCAAGCCGCTGTCGAACGGGTCAGCGTGCACAAGGCCACTATCGCCAATGACGGTCAGGTAGAGGTCATTGCCGCGGGCCAAAGCCACATTGCCCGACAGGCGGTATTGGCCGATGACGAGGCCATCATGGCCTGGCTGCCATTGCGGCAATGGCCGCCGCTGCTCCGGCGCCTGGCCTCGTCCAGCATATTGACGACACCGACCCAGCAATTGGCCGCCAGCGTCATGCTGGACCTTTCTTCCGGGGTGTTCCTGGCCCAGCAGCCCGAAGGCGGCATTGCCGCATTCGGGCCCGGCGACCTAGCCGATTTCTCCGGCCGCCTGCAGGCCCTGCTGGGACCGAACCGGCGCGTCGAACAGGCGGGACAGACCACATTCAAGGCGCTGGTGACGCAGGATGGGGCGCCCGCATTCGGGCGCGCGGCCGGCACCGGCGCCGATGTCGTCGTCGGACTGGGGTGCATGGGGGCCTTTCTTGTCCCCGCCCTCGCCCGATGGCTGAGCGGATCGGCCGCCCCCCATGAAGCTGCGTGGTTCGAGGCCCGGCTGATCAACCGGACGGCGCGGACGGCGCCGGTGGACGAGTGTGTGCCTGGACTGGTGGGCGAGCCGGCATGAGGGCACAGATCAACCGCCTGCCCGAGGGAACTGCCAAGGGATTTGCCGGCGCCGCTATCGATCGCGGGCGGCCGTTGCGGTTCCGGCTGGATGGCCGGATTGTCTCGGGCTTCGATGGGGACACGGTGCTGAGTGCGGCGCTGGCCTCGGGGATCGACACGCTGGGGCAGTGCCAGGGCAGCCCTGTCGGGCTCCTGCCCCGAGCCACACCGGCCATCAGCCATGCCAGTCTCGCTAATGACCCGCAAAGGGCCCTGCCGATGGCCCGGACGCTGGCCCAGGACGGTGCCGAATATATCACTCTGGGTGTCCGGAGGCCGGGCGCACTGACCCGCCTGTTCCAGCCTGGGCGAACCCTGGGCTTGCTGCTTGACGACCTGCATGCGCTGGACCGCCCGTGGCGCACCACTGCCGGGGCGTCGAACCTTTCTGCAGACCTGCTGGTGATTGGCGGCGGGGTCGCGGGCCTTGCGGCGGCGCTGGCCGGCGCCCGTGCGGGACTGCAGGTGATAGTGCTGGAGGCCCGGCCCCAGTTGGGCGGCTGTTCGGGGCTGTTCGGCACGCAGGAAGGCGAGGATACGCCGGAAGAGAGCATGAGCCGCCTGGCCGGCGATGTCGTCGCAAATGACGCGATCAAGGCGTTGACGGCCACGCGGGCATTTGCGGTGCGGCCGGGCCTGGTGCGGGCCCATCAGGTCGCCTCCGAAGCCGGGACTGTCCAGGGGCGCGTCATCGACATCAGCGCCCCGCATATCGTGCTGGCGACAGGGTCTCTGGAAAAGCTGCCGATCTTTGCCGGAAACCGTCTGCCCGGGGTTATCGGCACCCTCGACGCCTATGAACTGGCGACCCGGTACGGGGTCTGGCCCGGCCAGACGGCATTGGTCGCCACCTCCAGCAATCCGGCCTACCGGCTGGCCATGCTCGCCAGCGATGCCGGCATTGCAATTGGTCGCATCTTCGACACACGGCCGCGGGCCAGTTCGCGCTTCATCGAGTTTTCGCGGGCCTATGGCATGGTCCAGTCGCCGGGCACCACCCCTGCATCGGTGGGCATCGCCCGGGCAGGCGGGACATTATCGGTCCATCTTGACCGGCAGGGCGGTTCGACCATGGTCACCGATCGCCTCCTGGCCTGCGGCGGCTGGCAGCCCGATCTGACCCTCTGGCACATCGCGGGCGGCGCCAGCCAATGGCATGCTGGCCACGGTCGCATCGAGGCGATCGGGTCCTGCGATGGTGTCGCGCTGGCGGGCAGCGCGGCGGGCTATCTCACGCGTCTTGGTTGCATCCAGAGCGGATCGGACGCTGTGGATCAATTGTTGGGGCGTCCCCGGCGTCCCGTAGAAGACCCGGTCATCGATCCTCTCTATGAAACGCCTGATGGGCCGCCCGGCATTTCGGAGCAGAGGCCACAGGCCGCGCCAACCTATCTGGATGGCGGCGTCAGCCTGCTGCAGCGCCCTGCCCCGGCGAGCCGTCGTCGCGCGTGGCCATTCTGGCGTCATGGGCCAGCGGGCCTGACGGTCCTGTCCGAAGCGCCGCAGCCGCTGGCGATCTGCGATGTTGCAGCGGGCGTCGAACTCGGCCTTGTGCCTCCGGCTGCCGCCGGCGTTGTGGCGCAGGAACGAGTTGCCCTGGTCCCCCTGTCCCGTCGGGATGGTGACGATAGCGAGAAAGTCGACGCGGACGAGCAGCCGGGGGCTCTGGAGGTTCCGAGCTATCTCAGGGGCCGGTACGGGTCCGACGCGCAATTGGTACGGCTGGTGCCCGGCGAGCCGCGGACATTTGATACCGGGGCGCTGGTCTATCGCAGTTCGGACAATAGCCATCCGCTCCAATCCATCGGCGTGGTGCTGCGCCAGGGGGCGGGTGCGGCCATTGCGCTTGTGGCAGTGCCGGCGATCGCTGCGGGGCTACCGGTGACCGTACGCGACAAGGGTTCTGCCCTCGCGCGGATCGAACCACTGGAGCGCTAGCGAGCGCCGCGCGGCCGACCGCGGTCGGAATATGGCAAGCAGATCTTCAGGTGCGACGTTCGGCCGTTGCGCGTGCGCGTTTCAGCGTCTCGGCATAGTCGGCGTTGAAGCGGATCTCTGCCATCTTGATCGCGGCATCGAGCCGGGCGCCGGTCATGACATCGGCCGGGTTTTGCCGCAGCAGGTCGAGATTGCGCTGAATGTGCAGCTCCAGAGCCTGCCCGGCCTGGCTCCACGCCTGGTCGAAGGCAGCGTTGAGGGCCAGCGAGTCGCGGCAGTCCCGGACGGCCGAGAGCAGGTAAACACCGCTTATGGCGCCGAGAAGCCGATCATTGTCGATACGGTCGGCACCGTCGCGGGGACGGCGCATGGCCTGGTTGAGGTCGGTCACCACTTCCTTGAGGCGAGGTTCGACCCGATCCGACACCAGTTTTGTGATGGTCGAGAGCACCTGCGCCGTTCGGCTGCCGCGCGCGAACTCGATATAGCCGGTCAGCGACCGCACCAGCCGGTGGAACCGATCCAGGCCGCGACACGCAAGATCGATATCGGCAAAGGGGCCGGCCAGCTGCAAATGATGCAGCTGGTTCTGGGCATGTCCGAGAATGGCCTCGATGAGTGGGCCAAAACCGTTGCGCACGACGGCCACCTCGCTGGCATTGCCGGACAGCTTGATGACCGTGGTGATCAGACGCGTCGGGTTGGCGACCTGTCCGATCGCGGCATGAAACAGCATCGCCGCCAGGTTCGGGTCCTGCAGTGGCATGGATTGGAGCGCCACCCCCAGCGCGGCATCGTCGGTCATCGTATTGACCGCCTTGCCGAATCCCTGAGCCTTGGGAAGCAGGGCGCGGGCGCGCAGCGCCGCCATCACCTTGCCCAGCTCTTCGCGGGCATTTTCGCGGTTGAATTGCGCCCGCAGGCGCCGCATGGCCTCGTTGTCGGCGTCGACCTTGTCCAGTGTGGCTTTCATGCGGCCCAGCACATCGGGCATCAGCGGCTCGAGATCGGCCGCACCGAAATTGCCGTTGGCCACGCCATCTGACGAAATCAGGCCGGGACAGAGGTCTCTCACGACCCAGACCCAGGCAGCACTGGCGGCATCGACGCTGACCGAGCCGGCCAGGGCGTGGGGCACGGGTTCGTTGACCAGCACGGGATCAATGAGACCACAAAACGGCCTGCGCGCCGGCGCGGCAGTGCGAACGGGGACCCGCGCGGGCTGCGTTGCGGCAGCGTCGATGCTTTGTGCGGGCTGGTTCATATGCTCTTCAGGTCAGGAAGGACGTCACCATCGACCCTAAAGGGGCTTGGTAAACAATCCTTTTCCTGCCCGAATTCGTGAACGCTAGGCGGCACCCTGCACGACGTTCCACACGCCGTTCTGCTCGCGGCAGGCGGTACCCTTCTTCACATAGTCCGAACCACCGATCTTGACGGTGTGGGTGAAGTCGCGACAGTCCAGATTGTTGACGCGAACATAGGGTCCCACGGCAACCGTGCCGGTCGTGCCCTTGTCCCCGGCCCATTGCCGCGGCGCGCCGGGGCGGCCAAACTGCAGCGCATAGAACTGGGCGCTGTTGGCCTCGTTGGAATCCTTGGCGGTCATCAGGGCAAGCGCGGCCGGATCAACAAAGCCATTGGCGATGCTGGTTGTCAGCTTGGCCGTTTGCACGGTCTGGGCCGATGTGGGGACCATGGGCTGCGCGATGACGGGCTGGGTGACAACGGGCGCCTGGGCCACACGGCCTGTCCCCGTGCTCGAGCATCCTGCCAGCACCAGAGCAAGGATCGGAAGGGCGACGGTCGAAATGCGATTCATGAGCGATGTGGCCTCTGCGTGCAGTCGTTTGGTACTTGTTGTCGTAATGCGGCGAAAGTGCGTCAATTCCCGGTCGGTCGAACCAATCCGCCCAGCCGTGCGGTGGGCAGGCGCAACTCGACGAGCAGCCCCCCAAGCTGGGAGCGCTTGAGCTCAAGGCTTCCCCCGTAGACATCGACCAGTTCCTTGACGATATCCAGCCCCAGTCCGGTTCCCGGTGTCTTCTCGTCGAGTCTGACGCCCCGGCGCAACACTTTTTGCGCATCTGCATCGCTCAGTCCGGGGCCGTTGTCGTCAATGCGAATCAGAAGGTCGCGTCCCTTCTCGGTGCGCTCGCTCGAGAGCCGCACGCCAACCTGGCCCTTCGACCACTTGCAGGCATTGTCGAGCAGGTTCCCCGCCATCTCCTCCAGATCCGCTTCGTCGCCCCTGAACCAGGGCAGGGATGCATCGGGGCGCTGGAAGGCGATGGTCACCTCGGGATGAATCTTGCGCATGACGCGGGTGAGACGCAGCATGATCATGGTAGCATCGGCCTTTTTGCCGACCACCGAGGTGCGCGCGGCCAGGCGCGCCCTTTCGAGATAGGTCGAGACCATGTTGCTCATCTTCTCGGTCTCGGTCGATACCACGTCGGCCAGGGCGCCCTTTCGAGCATGAGCCTCATTGCGGAGCACGGCTATGGGGGTCTTGAGCCCGTGGGCGAGATTGCCCACCTGGTTGCGGGCGCGCTCGATGATCTGGGTATTGGAGCGCAACAGCTCGTTGACCTCTTCGGCGAGGGGCGCGATCTCGGTCGGATAACTGCCAGAGACTTCTGCGCTTTCCCCTTCGCGCACGGCTTCGACGGCGCGGCTGAGCTGGCCGATGGGACGCAGCGCAATGCGGGCGACGAAGGCGCTCATCGCCGCCAGCATCAGGCCCACCGCGCCCAGCACGATGAAGGTCTGGCCCCGGAAATCCGACACCAGTTGCAGAATTTCGGTGAGATTGCCCGCCACGGTGATGCGGTAGCTCTGCTGGTCGAGCGTGACCGTGCGCTGGACCATGCGCAATTGCGTGCCGAACGGGTCGTTGGTGACTTCGGTGCTGCGGCCGAACGCATCCGCCGCGCTGCCTACACCCGGCAGGTCGATGCCGACTACCGAGGTCGAGAGATTGACCAGGGCACCGTCCTCCTCGCGGATGATCCAGTACCAGCCCGATCGGGGCCGCTCGAAGCGCGGGTCGGCCAGTGCGATATCCGGGGACTGGGGATCACCGGCTTCGAGCAGCGCCCCGGCAAGGCTTTCGACGTGAAAGTCGAGCGTCTCGGTCAGCGTCGTGTCGAGGGCCCGGGAGTAGAGATCGGTCAGCAGAATGCCGGTGGTCACAAGGGCGAGCACCAGCCAGCCGGCGGAAAGCCAGAACATGGAGGCGGCGATGGAGCCCTTGCGCAGCATGTCAGGCCCTTGTCTGGTCGGCCATGTTGGAAAAGGCGCGCTTAATCGCCGAGGATCTGGTAGCCCAGCCCGCGCACCGTCTGGATGCAATCGTCGGGGAGCTTCTTGCGCAGGCGGCCGACGAACACCTCAATGGTGTTGCTGTCGCGGTCGAAGTCCTGGTCATAGAGATGTTCGGTCAGTTCCGTGCGGGAAATGACCTTGCCCTTGTGGTGCATCAGATAGCTCAATAGGCGCAGTTCGTGGCTGGTCAGCTTCACCGACTGGCCATCGACGGTCACCTTTCCCGAGCGTGCATCGAGCCGCACTGCACCGCAGACGATCTCGTTGCTTGCGTGTCCGGCTGCCCGGCGCACCAGGGCCCGCACCCGGGCCAGCACCTCTTCCATGTGGAAGGGCTTGGCAACGTAGTCATCGGCGCCGGCGTCGATGCCCTGCACCTTGTCGCTCCAGCGGTCACGCGCCGTCAGCAGCAGCACCGGCGTGGTCTTGCCGGCGCGGCGCCATTCCTCGAGCACCGAGAGCCCGTCCATCTGCGGCAGGCCGATATCGAGGATGATCGTGTCATAGGGTTCGGTGTCGCCGAGGAAGTGTCCTTCCTCGCCGTCAAAGGCCACGTCCACGGCGTAGCCCGCTTCCGTCAGCGCTTCCTTGAGCTGCCGATTGAGATTGGTATCGTCTTCAACAACCAGAACACGCATGGTTCGCCCCCCGCCAGGCCCTTGCCACTATTGAGCGTCCAAAGTCAGGTTTTGCGCCTGACCATCCGGGCTCAACACACCGATAACATATACCAGCGCGCCGCCTTCGTCACAGACCTGCACGTTAAGTATTTCGGCATTCGGGTCGACCCCCGCCCGGGCCAGCACGGCGTCGAGCGAGAGTATCTCGCCAGAAGACACCGCTTCCTGGATCTGGCGCTTGTCGAGGCATGCCTGCGCCTGCGTCGTCCCTGTGCTCGCAAGGGCCAACGCAAGCGCCAGGGCAAGGGCAATCGAGGCCGAGGGTTTTGGAGTGTTCGTTTTCATGTCCCGATCAATAGCGGCTGCAAACTGAATGGGACATGAATGGGGCAAGACTTGCCCGGTTTCCACACAATTGCCCTCAGGCTTTCCCGATATCCGCCTTGAGCCCCTTGCGCAGGAACAGGACGGCCAGCGCTTCGAGCACCAGGCTGCCGGCAGAGCCGCTGTCGAGCGTAGGCAGGTCGATGCCCAGCATCTGGGCCAGACCCGCCAGCAGCATGAAGGCAGCGACGATATAGGTCTTGTAGCCGGAAAGAATGTCCATTTTCGTATCTCCATTGGAGGTTGAGGAAGAAATGGGGGCCGCGGCGAGGGACGCAGCCCTGATGGCTGCGACCCGCCCGGTCCAGCCGCGTCCGAAAATCGCAAAGGTCGAGAGCGCCCGGAGAAAGCCGAGCCGGCGGTCGCAGAGCGCGTTGATCGTCCGGGCCGCGTCCGCGCGCTGCGTAGCACCCAGGGTCAGGGGCCCGACAACCCCATCCACCACGACGCCCAGCGTGGCCTGCAGCGTGCGGATGGCGCGATCGGGGCCGGAATTGACGGCATAGTCGAACACCGCGAGATCGACACCCGGCGGCAGGTCTCCGGCGTGGCAGGCGTCCCAATATCCCTGGCGATAGATTTCCGCGGCCTCGGCCCGGCCGAGCCCCCGCACGGCGGCTTTGGGCAGGTCCCACCAGGGCGACACGCTGCGCCAGCGGGCCAGCGTCTTGCGGGTAATGCCCATATTGGTCGCGCCGCCCGGATCGGCGGGATGGTCCACATAGCCGCCCTCGTGGCGCAGGACTTCTGCAAGGCACGCTTCAAAGCGATGTTCAGACATTGAAAGCTCCCATTGCTGCCTGCCCTGCCCCCAGCACGGCGCTCATCTGGGTGACGGCAAAGGTGAACGCCGACGCCGCACCCCCGAAATCGACAATTTGATCCGCCAGGGCGTAGTCGGCCGTCGGCGAGCCGGAGACCAGCGTGCGGACCGGCGTCCCTCCATCGAAAATCTCGACCTGCCAGGCCTCCGGCACATGCTCCAGCGCCGGCTCCGCGATGCCCCAGCCATCCGCGTCAGCGCGGCTGCGCCGGGTCCAGCGCAGGGCAATTGCACCGTCGGGCTGCCGGGCCGCCTTGAGATGCACAGGGGACAGCGGCCGCACCGGCCCCGTCTCGATCGAAACTGTCTCCATCGCAACGGCATCGCCTGCAGAAAACCGGATTGTGCGGCTTTCGCCGATCCAGTGCGGTTCGACCGGCAGCGTCGCGGCTCGGTTATCAAGCACCAGTACCCGTCGTCCGGCCGACACCGGTCCCATCGCCGCCTCCGAACCATCAAGGCCTCGCAGCAATTGGGTCAGTCGATATTGCCCGGCCCCCGTGAGTTCGGCCTTGGCAAAGCCAATGATTTCCCATTGCCCGGCGTCGGTCTCGACCGCGATCCGGTTGCTTCCCGCCAATGCCGAACCGGGTTCGACATCGGCCAGATGTCCCGCAAGGAGCCTGATCTCCAGGCTGGTGCCGCGATCCCATCGAGCCGGTGGGCCGGCACTCACATCGGTCAGCACCGTCCCGATGGCAGCGGGTCGCGAAAGGCTGGCCAGCGCGGCACCGGTGGTTGCGTCGCTGACCCGCACCAGCCCCGGCCATGGGTCCGCGAAAGCGCCGAGCACCAGCCGGCTCCGCGTCGGATCGGCCGGCAGGGGCGGCAGTTGCGCGGCCAGGACGAGCGGCGTGACAGGGGGGACGGCAAGGGTGGCGCTACCGCTCGGCCGGTCCACCCCGGTCGCTATCGCATCGCCCCGCGGCACCGCGCCAGCCGTTACCTGACGCACACTTCCGTCTCGGATCTCGGTGATCTCGAAGGGCCCCTCGGAGAGACCAGCCAAGGCAATCCTGTCCCCCGGCTCCAGCGCGACTGTGCTGGGGGGCAAGGCAAATTCGACCCGGTCACCACTGGACGAGCGGAGGTTGAGAAGGCGCTCGGCCGCCAGGCGCGCCGCTGCGCCGTCCAGCACCAGCGGCAAGCTCTCGGACACCAGCGGCCCCGTGCCGCCGCAATGCCGTCGCGGTTGCGGCCAGATAGTCACGCTCCCGATCGAAATGTCCCAGAGCCAGACGCCCCGGTTTTTCGGCGGGATCGCCACGGCGGCGCGACAGGGTCGGGGCGTCGGTCTGGGCGAGATCATCCTGCTCAATGAGCGCCGCCGTGACCGGTCCCTGTGCGAGGCCCACAAGCACACCACCGCGGGCAGCCAGTCGCTGGCCCGTCATCTCGAGGACCGGCTCGATGGCCTCCCGGGCCGTAGCTGGCGCGGACATGGTCAGTCCGCCGATCAGCGGCGCTGTGGGCACTGCCTGCAGATCGCAATCATGTTCGGCGGCAATCGCCATCGCCAGCTCATCGCTGGCCAGGGCACCCAGTCGCCCGGTCAGCCAGTGGCCCGTGCGGTGGTTGGAGCCGTCGGCCCAGACATCGGTCTGCGCAGGAAAGGCCGGAAAGGGCCGTGCATCCCAGGTCCAGCAATAGAGTCTGTCCGGGTCAACCATGCCGGCGGGATTGTTGGCCGGGTCAGTCCAGTGGTTGTGGTGAGCACGCAGCACCTGCCGCTGGATCAGGCCGTCCGGTGTGCCGCTGGAAAAATAGGGCCGCCCGCTCTCGGCGCTCTTCTCGTCCCCGAAAATATTGGGCTGGTTGGCCCCCTTATCGACGGCGCCACAGCCCAGTTCCGTCAGCCAGATCGGCTTCGAGCCCGGCACCCAGGCCGTTGGGGTCGGGCTGCGCACGCCGCCCGGCCGGTCATGGTGATATTGCCCCCAGAACGCGGCAATGTCCTTGACCCGCCAGACCCAGTGCTCGCCATGGGCTTCGTCGGTGATCGGCGTGCGCGCCTGCGCCCGCCGGTCGGCATCGCTGGCATAGTACCAGTCGAAGCCTTCACCACCCGCAATGTTTCCAGCGAGATAGCCCAGCTCATAACCAGTGGTCGCCAGCGCCGCATCAGCATGCGCTTCCCCGTCGCGCCAGTCGGCCAGCGGCAGGTAGCAGTCGATGCCCACCGCATCGACATCGTCCGATGCCCAGAGCGGATCGAGATGAAAGAACTTTTCCGTCCCGTTCTGGCAGCCCGAATATTCACTCCAGTCGGCGGCGTAGGTGAGCTTGGTGCCCGGCCCGACGATCGCCCGCATGTCG
Organism: Devosia salina; assembly: GCF_019504385.1. Taxonomy (NCBI): domain Bacteria; kingdom Pseudomonadati; phylum Pseudomonadota; class Alphaproteobacteria; order Hyphomicrobiales; family Devosiaceae; genus Devosia; species Devosia salina. The sequence goes on along the minus strand of NZ_CP080590.1, from coordinate 1,074,750 downwards.
GCGGCCAGGTCAACCAGCGCCGCGACGAAGGGGAAGCTGTTGCCCGCCCCGCACACCGTGCTCAATCCCACCATCTCGGAGCCGATCAGCATCGCATCGACGCCGCCCGCGGCAACCGCGAGATCGGAATAGTGCAGCATCATGGCCCGATAGCCCGGCACAAACGCCGCCACTTGCGACGCCGCGTCGGCAGTGCCATCGGGCGACCCAGCCTGGCCCGGTGCCGGATTACAGGTCAGCCGGCCCCGCCAGGGATAGGCCGCCTGCGCTGTACCGCCATGGGGATCGGGCAGCGCATTGTCCTGGGGGATATCCATCAGCACGAAGGGATAGAGCGTGACCTTGAGGCCCCGCGCCTTGAGATCGGCAATGGCGGCCAGGACCGAGGCATCCGACGGCGTCCCGCCATAGGCCGGTCCGCCCTCATGGCTGGACACGACCTGGGCCACCTCCCGGGAGACCCCGGCCACCGACCAGGTCGCACCCTCTACCTGGCGCGTCGCGCCCTCGACCCGCGGCGAAACCGTACAGGTGCCGCAGCGCAGGTCGTCGCCGAACCAGCTGACGACCAGGGCAACATGTTCGAGGTTCGGGCACAGCGCCTGCAATTCGTCGATCGAACAGGTCCAGTCGCTGACGCCGGCGGCCAGATGCGCGTTCTCGCTGACCCCTGCCCCCGGCCCCAGCACCCGCACGCGCGGCACCGGATCATAGCCGAATTCTGTGGCGCCCGGGATCACCGTCACCGCACGGATCGCCGGTTCCAGATCGCCCACCACCCGGCAGAGCTCCGCCGAGAGTTGCGGAATGCGATTGCCGAAGCGGCTGAGCGGCAGGTTCTCGACCACGAGATAGCACAGCCCCCGATAGGCCGGCGCATTGCCAACGCCCTGCACCGCCTCGATCAGGCTGTCCGGCATCTGGTCGTCGTCGCCGTGATAGAAGCGCAGGTTGAGATCGCGCGTATCGAGCAATTGCCCGTCGGCCCAGATGCGGCCGAGCCGCGCCACCCGGCCTTCGCAGAAGCCGATGGCAAAGCTGGCCAGCACTTCCTCGGTGTCTTCGGTGGGGCCGAACCCTTTCGAGCCGGCCGTTTCGCTCTGATGACGCACCAGTTCGCGGGCCCAGATGATATTGCCGCTGAGCCGTCCCCAACCATAGAGGCGCGGCACCCCCAGCCCCTCGCTGGACGAACCGAGCCGCACATCGAACAGCGGTCCTTCGGCCTTGTCGCCGCCGAACAGAAAGCCATCAACGGCGCTGCCGGCCAGCGCGCCCAGCGCCCGCCCCACGGTCGCGCCGATCGGACCGCCCACCAGGCCGCCGACAAACTGTCCGGCCACCGAAAGTGCCAGTGTCGCCATGTCTATTTGTCCTTGTTGCACCCAACGACTACCCCGCCGCCCTCGGGCTCGACCCGAGGGCCAGCCGCGGCAGGCACCGTCACTTCAATTTAAGTAGATGGCGGCCCTCGGATCAGGTCCGAGGGCGACCCGGATGCGTTGCGAGATCGGCGCTATCGGGAAACCGGTAGCGCCCGCTCACGCGCTTCACCCAGCCGGCCGTCAGGTTCGCTTCCACCACACCCAGATGCTCCTGGGCATGAATGAACCGCGTTTCCGAAACCAGGATGCCGCAATGGCGCGGTTCGCTCAGGCCCGCCAGCCGGAACAGCACCACCTGCCCGGCCCCTGGCGGCTCCGACTCCGCAATGAGATAGCGCTCTGCCGCTCGCCTGAGCGCTGCCGGCTCGTCGTGATCGCGCCAATGCGCGCGATAGGGCGGAATTGCCGCCGGCTCCGCACCATAAAGCGTGCGCCAGACGCCGCGCAGCAGCCCGAGGCAATCGCAGCCCGCCCCGAGGGTCGCCGCCCGGTGCCGATAAGGCGTCCCCAGCCAGGCCCGCGCGGCTTTGACGATGTCATCTTGGGTCATGGCACCACGGCCCTGCCGTCCATGACATCGCCATTGCGCGGGTGGCGGAGCACATAGTCGCTGCCCGGAATGTGCGGAAAGCCCCTGAAATTGGCGGCATTGCCGAACCGCGCCTTGCAGGTGGCGAAGCGTCGGTCGCAGCCCGCGGTCACGACCAGCGCATCACCGGGAACGACCCATTCTCCCAGGCGCGTGGCAAAACCAAGCACATCGCCCTCCGGCGTGCGTCGATGGGTCAGCACCGGGTCGCGCACCCCCTCGCGCCGACCGCTCGTCCAGTGCCCCAGGCCGAAGGCAAACCAGTCTTCCGCGAAGCCGGAAAGGCCGCTCACGCGGACCTGGAAAGCATCGATTACGGCGGTGACGAGCGCCGATCCCTTGTGAGCGGGCAGGTCCAGGTCGACGCCGCAGCGCCCATCGCCGATCTCGGCATCGCACAGCGCCTGATAAACCCGGCCACGCCGCATATTGAGCGCCTGTTGCGCAGAGCGCAGCTCGGCGCGGAACACCGCGTCCTCACGCACGATCTCGCCGATCGCGTCCACCCGCAGCAGAAGCTGCTGCTCCGGCGCCGCCCAGTTCACCAGCCAGCTTTCCACCCGCGCACCGTCATAGCGGCCCAGCAGAATGTCATCCTCGGCAATGGCGAGGCTGTCGAGAACGCCCAGCACCTCACCGGTTTCGACCTGCTGGCCCAGTCGGGCCGGCATTTCGCCGCTGTCCAGCCCATGGGTGGGCGCACAGTTGGTGCCCTCGATCATCAGCGGCCGATCATGATCGGTGAAGCCGAGCGTCACGCCATCCGCACGGATGACCCGCCAGCACCGGGCCGTGGTCGTCTCGCCCTGTGCCAGATGCGCGGCGAAATCTTCTGGGATCGTCCTCATGGCAGGATCTCCACCAGCGGGATACTGGGCGCCTCGGCGCCATCGAAACCATTGAGTTCGATGTCGAGGCGATCCGTATCGAAGCGCACCGGCACGTCGAACAGGAAACCAGCGCTGACCACCGCTCCATCGGCGGGAGCAACATCGAAGCCGACCAGCCCCGTGGCCACATCGACGGTCCAGCCGCCTGGCAGCTCAACCCCATCGACCGCGATCCTCACGCTGCCCGCCACCGGCTTGGTGATGTCCCGCAAGTACGGGTCGAACGCAGCGCCATAGGTCTTGACCAGCTGAAACTGGGCACGAACCCCGTCGCCAGTGCCGAGCACCTGGTCGGTCGGCAATGGCACGAGCCCGCCGGAGGAATGGTCCAGCCCATCGCGCCACAGAAACCCGTGCAGCCGCCCGCGTCGCTCTTCGAAAAAGGCCAGCACGGCCTGCATGTCGGCGCGCGACTTGACGCCATAGCCGGCATTGTAGCGCCGGCGCGAATGCGCCCAGCGCCCATTGCGCTTCTCGCCCCCACCGGCCAGCGTTGTCACCTCAGTCCGCCGCTCCGGCCCACCCCGCGCGCCCAGCGCGATATCGAGCGGAAATCGTATGTGATGAAAGGCCATTTTTTGTTCCGCGCTGTCGGTTCCATCGCCTCCCTCCCCCTTGCGGGGAGGGAAGCTGAGCAGGACTTGGCTCGCCAAGTCCGTGGTGAAGCAGGGTGGGGGATCGTCAGACACCGCGTCCGCGTCGCACCCCACCCCAACCCTCCCCGTCAAGGGGAGGGAGCTAAATCGCGCGCGTAGCGAACATCAGCTTCCCCTCGTACCCCGCCGCACGGCGCGCAACAGCATCGCGCTCACTTCCGCCTCGCTGGCCGCAAAGCTGCGCGCGTCGCTGGCGGTGACATTGAACGTCACGTTGACCGCGCCCCCGCCGCCGGCCACGCCCAGCCGTCCGTCAGCGCCGCGCTGCAGGGGCATGATCGCCTCCGGCCCCGCCTCGCCGGCCAGGCCCATTCCCCTTCCCAGCGGGAAATAGCTTGGAGACGCAATCACCCCGCCCTTGGCAAAGGGCGTCACCGCCGGATTGGTCGATGCGAACAGGTTCTCCACCAGCCCGCCAACCAGCGTCCCCAGCGGCTTGAACGCGGCCTTCAGGGCAATGTCCGCAAAGGCCCGCCCGATGTCAGAAAGCACCGAGCGAAATGACTTCCCGTCCATCACGGCGCCACGAAAGGCCCGGCTCACCGAGTTGGCAACGCTGTCGGCCAGGTCGCCAATGCGTCCCAGCTCCACCGAGACATCACCGAGTTGATCGCGAAACTCTTCGCCAAACAGGTCACCGGCCATCGGGAAAGGTCTCCATTAGTCTCTCGAGCTCGTTTCGCCCCAGCGGGCCGGCCCGATCGCCCATGATCGCCCCCCAGGCTGCGGCCAGTTCGCGCGGCGTCATCGCCCAGAAGTCGCGGGGCGGCAGGCGCAATACGCCCAGCCCGAAGCGCATGGCTTCGCTCCATGGAAAAGGTCTCATTCGCCGTCTCCGAAAGTCGCCCTGAGCAATCGCACGGCAATTTCCGCCGCCCCGCGCAGGCCGCCCTCGACGCTCATGCGCGCCAGGTCGTCATCGCTGATCCCATTACCACCACCGCGCAGTCCCGCCCCGAGAATGGCCGTCAGGTCGCGCGCGGAGATCCGCCCCTCGGCGAAACGCTCCGCCAGGCCCGCCAGGTCCCCGGCACCCAACCGCGCCTCCAGCTCGGCCAGCGCGCCCAGCGTCAGGCAAAGCGTTCTCGTCTCGCCACCGATCTCGGCCGCGATTTCACCCCGATGAATGTTTGTCATTGTCTTCCTCCGCGCCGATGGGTCGGCTCCTACGTCTCCCTCCCCCTTGCGGGGAGGGAAGCGAGATAGGACTTGGCGCTTGCCAAGTCCGTTAAGTCGAGCAGGGTGGGGGAACGACGTAGCAGGGTGTGCGTGGCTCCCCCCACCCCAGCCCTCCCCGCGAGGGGGGAGGGAGCTGCATCGCGTCAAACCGCCACGAAGCTCACTTCGCCCGCGCTTTCCAGCGCCAGGTCGAAGGTCACTTCTCCCGCATGATCGGCCGAAAATTCCAGCGCCACGATCTGGAACGGTCCCTCCACCGTGCCGAAGCTGGGCAGGATCAGCTGCCAGCTGCGGATCGTGCCGGCAAAGAAGAGCGACCGGATCGTCGCGTCGGACGCCTGGTCCTTGAAGACCCCCGCCCCTGACACCGAAGCCCTCTTGACCCCGCCCCCGGCGAGCAGTTCGCGCCAGCGCCCGGCACTCTCCTGGTCGGTCGTGTCGACGCTCGCCGCATTGAAACTGAGGCTGCGTGTGCGCAGCCCTGCCACGGTGAGAAAACTCCCCGACCCGGTCTGGTCGAGTTTGAGAAGCACGTCCTTGCCACTCTGGGCTGCCATTTTCCTGTCCTTGCCTGGAAGGTCACCCCACCCTCACTCCCTCCCCATCAAGGGGAGGGAGGCGCAGGATGCGATGCCCATGTTCATCGTCTCCCTCCCCCTTGTGGGGAGGGTAGTGAAGCTGGCCCCAGCGGGGCTTAGCGAAACTCGGGTGGGGGTCCTTTTCCGCGCACCAGAGATCGCCTCACTCGCTGAAAAACCGCAGCGTCACCGCCGCCCTCGCCTGTCCGGTCGCCGTATCGATGCTGGTTTCCGTCCGCATATGCTCGCCATGCGTGACCACCAGCCCGGCCGGCACCAACCCCGCCAGCGCCACCGCCACCACGCGCTCGGCGATTTCCAGCGCCGCCTTGCGGCTGGGCTGGTCGCTCCAGCAGTGGAGCAGCACGCGATGTTCCTGGCCCGGCGCCGCGTCGCCGTCATGCTGGCGCATGTCGTGGCGGTCAATGACCACATAGGGCGCCGGCCGGTCGCGCGGCGGCGCGTCGAACACGCCCCCTGCCCCGATTATTGCCGCCAGCGCCGTATCGGCCTCCAGCGCCGTCACCAGTGCCGCCTGCAGGCTCGCAATCGGATGCATGGCCTACCCCGTAAAGCTGGTTTCGCTGCACGCGCAGCTGAGATGGGCCCGCCGGCCGTTCAGGTCCGCCGTGCTCACCACGTCCAGGTTGCGCCCGCGATAGACCACCCGATCACCAGGCGAGACGTCGCTGCGGAAGCGCATGACCACGCTATGCGAGATGGCAACGGTCCGGCCGTCGGCATTGGTACCCTGCCGCCCCGAAAGGCTGCGTACCCGCGCCCAGAGATTGGTCACCGGCACGTAGATGCGCGCGTGCCCGCCACCGCCATCACCGAGGCTTTCGCGCCGCTTCAATTGCACCCGGTCGGTCAGCGTGCCGATGGCCGGGATCTTCTCCGCGCTCACAGTCGCACCCGCTTGTGCCGGGCAACGGCACGGTCAAAGCCTGACGGCACGATCGCCCCCGATCCGGCCACGACCACTGCGTCGCGATGCTCGAACCAATGCGCCACCAGCCCGAGCAGGGCCTGCCGAAGGTCGGCGGGCACATCCGCAGGCTCGGTGCCGAAGCCGGCGACATAGTCAATCTCGAGGCCTTGCCGCTCCTGCAGCAGCGGCATGCCCACCACGACGCGCGGCACCACCAGCCTGTCGGGTTCACTCAGAAACTGCGCCAGCGCGATATCGTGGCTGCCGCCATTGTCGTCGACGGCATTGATCGCGGTGACCGAAATCAGCGGCGATACCGGCAGCCTCACCGTGCCGCCTTCGGGCCAGTCGTCGAGCACCACGCGCCAGCTTTGCGCCAGCAACGCCTTGCCGGTGACGCCCTCGACATGCAGCCGCGCCGCACCAATGAGGGTCGTGATCAGCCCGTCTTCGGCACTGTCATCGACCTTGAGGAAAGCCTTGGCCTCGGCAAGCGAAACCGGCTCCTCGGCGGGTCCCGCCAGGAGATAGGAAGTCATGTTTGTTGTCCCGATATTGTGTCGTCAACCGGCCCGGCGCCGGAGGCGCCACCCTCCCCCGTGTGGGGAGGGAAGCGAGATAGGGCTTAGCGCCAGCTAAGTCCGTTGAATCGAGCAGGGTGGGGGTGTCTGTCCGTGGCTTCGGTGACAGAAATCACCCCCACCTAGCTTCGCTATGGCCAAAGGCCAGGCTCACGACCCTCACGAGGTGCCAAACTTCAGCAGCTTGATCGCGTCATAATCGGCGATCCCGCCGCCAACCCTCTTCGTCGTGTAGAACAGCACATAGGGCTTGGAGCTGAACGGGTCGCGCAGCACCGACACACCCTGGCGGTCGACGATCAGATAGCCGCGGCGGAAGTCACCGAAGGCCAGCGAGAAGGAATTGGCGCCGATATTGGGCATGTCCTCGGCCTCGACCAGCGGGAAGCCCATGAAGCTGGCGCGTCCATCGGCCGCCGCCGCTGGCTGCCAGAGATAATTGCCATCGGCATCCTTGAGCTTGCGCAGCGCACCCTGCGTCTTGCGGTTCATCAACCAGGTCGCATTCTGGCGGTAGCCGGCCTTGAGCGCATAGACCAGGTCGATCAGGATATCACTGGCATTGCTGGCCGGCAGCGCGCCGGACACGCCCGTGGCGAGATAGCCCAGATTGCCCCAGCTCCAGCTCGCCTCTGCCACCTTGGTGGCATTGAGGAAGCCATTGGGCTTGTTGGTGCCGTCGCCGGTCACGAAAGCCGTGGTCTCCTGCGCCGCGAAGGCCGCATTGACCTCGTCGGCAATCCACTGCCCCACATCCACCGCCGCATCGTCGAGAAAGGCCGAGGTGGCTGCCGGCATGGCATAGAGCTCGGTCGTGGGGTAGCTCAGTTCCGCCAGGGTCTGGCTGTTGGTGGTCGGCCGCGCTGCGGCCTCGCCCACCCAGCCGGTCGCCGGACCGGTCACGGTGATCGGCCGCTTATAGGCTGAACCCGACACCTGCCGCACGCCGGCAATGGCGCGGATCGGCGAGATATGGGTCATCAGCCGCGTAATCTCGGTTTCGACCTCGGCCGGCACCACATAGCCGCCATCGGCATTGACGCCGATCTGCAGCGCCTTTTCCTCGCCATGCTTCACATAGGCCGAGAACGCTTCCTTGTATTCGCCATCGGGCAGGTTGCCGCCCTTGCCCTCGATGGCCGGGCGCCCGCGTTCGGCGGTCAGGCGATCCATCGCCGCCTTGTGGCCGTCGATCACCCGGTTGAGCTTTTCGAGCTTGCCCTCGATGAGGCCATCGGCCGATCCGCGCTTTTCGATCTCCTTCAAACGCTGGTCATTGGTGGCCTTGAATTCCTCGAATGCCGAGGAAAATTCGGCGAAGAGCGCGGCAATGTCGCCCCCTGCGCCGGCCTTGGTCTCAAGGCCGTCGTCGATCCGATCCATGTCGGTTTCCTTCTATCGGTTACGGATAGTTTTCGTGGCGGCGGCAATGGCCGCGCCGGCCGTGAGGGGGGAAGCGATGCGCGCTTCCTCCATCATCGGAAAGGTGACGATCGAGACCTCGTAGAGGTCGATCTCATGCAGCAGGCGATTGCCGTCGCGACGGCTCGCCTTGACCGTGCGGAAGCCGATGGAGAGGCCATCGAGCGCCCCGTTCCCGATCAGCCGTTTGAGCGCATCCGAGCGCGGCACGCCTGGCACCAGCCGTCCAGTGACGAACAGCCCGTGGCTGTCCTCGCCCATGCTCTCCCAGGTGCCCACCGGCTCCTTGGGATCGTGCTGGAACAGCAGCCTGATCCGCCCGCGCCGTCTGACGAGGCTTTTCGCAAATGCCCCCGGCAGCACAATATCGCCGCCGCTATCGAGCCTGCTGAAGACGCTCGCATAGCCGGCAAACCGTCCCTCCGCGTCGATGGGAATGGCACTCATCCGCGCTTCGCCCCGCCCGAACGCGGCTTCGGCGAACTGCGCTGCTTGTCGGCCAGCGTCCCCGCCAGGTTCCAGGCGAATTGCCGGAACGTTTGCTGAGCGCCCTCGCGATCCTGTTTGTCTGCCATGGGCTTAGTCCTCCTTTCGGAAAAGCCGATTCAACTGTGCGATCTCCTGCACGAAGTCGTTGAAGTGTTGATTCACCTTCGTCATCTCCCTCAGGCTCCACACGAGCAGGGCGCTCGAACCGCTTGCCCAGAGAAACAGCGCGAGATGGGCCAGGTCCCCGCGCTCGATGACGGTTTTTGTCAGCTCGTCCATGGGTTCCTCCAGGCAATAAAAAAGCCCCCGGAGGGGGGCTTGGAAAAGGGCTTGCGATTTTCTATTCCGGGCTAAAGCCTGCCGCGAACCACGACGAAGAATTTCTCGATATCCGACGCCTGCGCAAAACCGAAATCTGCCTTGGACTTTTTCCAAAGCCGAAGCAGGCGAACGCCGGCATCGGACTGGGCGAAAACCACATCGAGAAAGCCCGCCAGCGCCCGGCGTTCTTCCAGGTCCAGCCCCCCGACGAGATAGTCGGCCAGCGCGACCTCGTTGGCTTCGACAAAGAAGGGCACGTCCTGATGAAATCGCATGGCGAGCGCCCAGAAGCTGGCGGGTGTACCCATGGTTTCACTCCAATATTGGGTAAGCGGTCTGTATCCTGAATCCCTCAGGAAATCTGGGGTCATGAACAATGTAGATGCCGACCGAGGTAGTCGTGCGAATATATGGTTGTGATGTCAGGCTGAGCCTGAACGCCTCTTTGCCGGTCGGCGATCCAAACTGCGCAACTATATAGGCATCCCGCTTGATCCCATGCGCTACTTTTAACACAGTCGCATGGTTCAATGCCAAAGTAGAATTTACGAGACGGTTCGCCGATGCCAAGGAAGAAAACGAACCTGCCCTGTACCTGAAGATGGTCGTTGGGCCAGCCTGCCACGCACCTCCGCCAACGCGTGCTAATAGATAAGCATCTGATTTCCCTACGTGTTCTGCAATAGCATGAGCACCATCTATGCCTTCATGATCGAGGAGGTCCACAGGTCCCAGGCCGTCAGCCTGCGCCACCTGAACTCGTTCACCGGCAGGTCTCTCCTGCGGGGCGCCTCCGAGATCGTCAATCCACTGCCCGCCCTCCGGCGTCCCTTTCGGTGCTCGCGGTTGGTCCGGCCGATAGCGCCGCTCCAGCCCGGCGATCAGCACATCCAGCTTCAGCGAAAGCGTTGCCAGCCGGAATTCATACCCAAGCGCGTTCAGCGCTCGCTCCGCAATCCGTGACGTCACCTAAGCCCCGCTCCCGACCCCGGTCAGCTCCCGCTTCTCCGCATCGGTGAGGAAATCCGCCGCCCCGACCCTGGCCCAAAGCGCCGCGCGGTCCTCGGCCAGCGCCTCGACACCCTCGAAGTCCGGAACGATTTCTGCCCCTTCAAAGGCCGGTCCCAGCCACCCGCTCAACTCCTCTGCCACCCGCATCACCAGCGGCACCAGGGTCTGCCGCCACAGGGCCCTGTTGGCTTCGGCGAGGTTGGCATAGGTATTGTCGCCGGGGATGCCGAGCAGCATGGGCGGCACGCCGAAGGCCAGGGCGATGTCGCGCGCTGCCGCGTGCCGGGCCTCGATGAAGTCCATCTCGCGCGGGCTCATGGCGATGGCTTTCCAATCCAGCCCGCCATCGAGCACCATGGGCCGGCCGGCATTGGCCGCCCCGGCAAAATGGGCTTCCATCTCTTCCTTGAGCCGGTTGAACTGCTCTTCGGTCAGGCTTCCCGCCCCCGCCGAATAGACCAGGGCCCCGCTGGGCCGTGCCGCATTGTCGAGCAGCGCCTTGTTCCACTGCGCCGAGGCATTGTGAATGTCGAGGCTGGTCTGCGCCGCTTCCAGCGGCCCCATGCCGTAATGGTCGTCGAGCGGATGGAACAGCGCCATATGCAGCACGCCCGGCACCGGCAGCGGCTCCTGGGAAATCCGCACCGCCCTGCCCCCGGCCTTGTAGTCATAGGCCACCGGCCAGCCATCGCGCCCGGCGACCACGCTCATCCGGTCGGGCCGCAAGACGAACAATGTCCGCACCGTGCCATCGACGATCCCCGCCTGCAGATAGGCATTCCCTGCCGTCTGCAGATAGGCATAGACGGCCTCCAGCAGTTCCGCGCCCGATTGCCGCCCATTGGGCTTTTTGAGCAAGAGCTGAAGCGGATGTTCGCTCACCACCCGACCATCGGCCCTGACCACCAGCGGCACCCGATTGGCAGCCTCGGCAATCAGCCGCACGCAGCGATAGACCACCGGATTGCGCATGAACCCCTGGTTGACCAGGCTGGCATAGCCCCGCCCGCTCCACTGCGCCGGCCCCAGCTGGCTCAGCGTCAGCATGGTGTGTCCGGCAAAGTCCTTGGTTTCGTCGGGCGTGTTTGTCCGTCCGCCAAACAGGCGGTTCAGCAGGTTTGGCATGGAATAGCACCTCAGTACCGTGTAAGTTCAATTGCAGGTTGGAGACAGACGATGCCCCGAGCCATTTCGGCAGATCAGATGCGACGACTGAAGCGAGACGAGCAGAACCGCTACCAGTCTCGATACTCTGTCCCTATGCAGCCGGTCATTTCTGACTATGCCGACGTTCAGAGGCTGAGGCCTGTTCCGTCACTGCACGCGCTTGAACAGGTCGGCGGGCCCGAATTGGACGAACCATTATCCCTGCCCGACCGGCAGGTCTGGTCGTCCCGGATCAATGATCTGCTCGGCTAGACGTGAGCCTGCTGCTCGACACCAATGTCCTGTCTGATCTGAGGCGAAACCGCCCGGGGAACGCGGTTCTCTTCGACTGGAGAGAACGCGTGCAGGCTGAGCCAAAATACATTTCCGTTGTTTCGATCCTTGAACTCGAATTTGGCGTATTGCAGGCTGAGCACCGGCAGCAGGGCAATGCCGCCGCCCTTCGGCGTTGGCTGGATACAATAGTGATCCCCGGATTTGCCGGAGCAACAATTAGTGTTGATGTCCAGATCGCTTTGGCATGCGCAAAACTGCAGCGCATTCGCACGCTCCCGGCCAATGACGCCCTCATCGCCGCGACTGCGTTGGTCCACAACTTGACCATTGTCACCCGCAACACAGCCGACTTTGCCGGCTTGGGCGTAGAGCTCGTGAACCCATGGGTAACCGGCTGATCGCCCTTCACAAGCCCCTCACCCGCGGTCTTGCATCGTTCAGCACCAGCTCCGTCAGCGCCCAGACCAATGCATCCACCCGATCCGGCGAATGGCCCTCGGCCTTGCCGTCCGGTCCGAAGGCGCAGAGTTCGTCCTCCAGCGCCGTCAGCCCGGAGACGTGGCGCACCAGTCCCCGTGCGTAGAGCGCCGCCACCGGCTCGGCGCGCACCCATTTGCCGCGACTGGCCCTGACCGTGCGCACTGGCACCGCCCCATCAACCTGCGCCAGCACCTGCCGCACCAGATCCCCGCCCTGGTTGACTTCCACCACGATGCAATCGGCCTCATGGGCATGAAACGCCGCCACTGCCCGCGCCGCCCAGATGTCGGGGCGCACGCCCTTGAGCGTAGCGTCTTCGAGCACCACGGCGCCCTCGCCTGCCCGTCCGGCGACGACAATGCCGCAGGCGTCCGAGCGCTCTGTTCCGGTCACCGGCGGATCAACTGCCACGACGATGCGACCCAGTTCGGTGCCCTCAAAGCGCGCAAACATGCGCCGCTGCCACAGCGCGTCGGGCCGGTCCTCGATCAATTCGCCATCGAGTTCCTGCCGCCCGAGTACCGTATCCCGGTAGCGCGCCACCACCGCCGCCATGAAGGCGTCCGCCAGGTGCTTGTTCACCTTGGTCTTTGCCCGCGTGATCACGGTCGCGTCGTCCGCCATCAACCGCTTCATCAGCTTGGTCGTGCGCGGGGTGGTCGTCACCAGCTGGCGCGGCCGCGCGCCCAGCCGCAACCCGAATTGCAGCATGTCGAAGGCGGCCTCCGCCTTCTTCCATTTGCCGGTCTCGTCGCACCAGGCCGCCGCAAATTGTGGTCCGCGAAAGCGCTCGGGGTCCGATGCCGGCAAAAGATGTGCCTCTACGCCATTGGGCCAGATCAGCACGTTTTCCCGCAGTTTGGGACTGCGATCAGGGGGGCAGACGCGCAGAACGCCGCTTTCGCCGCGCACCATCACCGCTTCGGCCTCGGTCATGGTTTCGCCCACCAGGGCGATCGGCCCCACGCCTTCTTCGGCAAGCCTTCGCACCCATTCGGCGCCGGCCCTTGTCTTGCCGGCTCCGCGCCCGCCGAGCAGCAACCAGGTGGTCCAGTCGCCCTCCGGCGGCAGTTGATGCGGATAGGCCCAGACCTGCCAGTTGAAGGCCAGGCGCCGGATTTGGTTATCCGGTAGCTGACCGGCCTCCCGCAGCAGGCTAGACCGCAATGTCGACATCGTCTTAGGCGAGCCCCTTGGTTATGGCATTGATGCGCGCTTCGAGCTTGCGGCGCAGATCGGCTGCTTCTCCGGCGTCATTCAGCGTACCATCAGGCCGGGCCTCGGCACGCTCCAGGGCGATCAGCTTGTCCAGGTCGCGCACAAGGTCGCTGAGGACCTTGCTTTCCACTCTTGATCCCATGCTCAACTCCGTTTCCACTAGGTCCATCTGGCGCTCCAGCAGGCCCATCAGGCGCGCGATCAGCAGCTGCCGGTCCATGGCCTGCGGGCTGCCGGGACGCAGCCATTTGCTGGCCCGCGCCCGCGCGTCCAACTGTCCGCGCCGCAGCCGGTATCGGTGGGCAATGCCATTGCAGGTCAATCGGCCAGCTTCATAGTCGTGGCGCACATCGTCCCAGGGCACGGAGTCGCCATCGCGGTTCCGCTCGGGGTCAAACTCATCCATGTCGGGAACTTTCGTTCAGGCCGCCCGAAGGCGTTTTCATCGACCCAATTCGTCGACCATGCCTGAACTCTACCAGACCAGCGTCACGCGGGGATATCTTCTTGATTTTGCAATCCAGGCAATGGGTTACCGCCGCCTGGCTGGAGCGCTTTCAGCAAAAGTGGACACCACATTTGCGGTTCGAAAGCGCGACAAAACAAAGAGATCGAGCTCCCGTTCTAGTTCAACCAGAACGGGAATGGCTCTAGTCCAGTTTGCCCGCTGCCTTCAGTGCCGCCTTGTCGCTCCTTGCGCTCATGGCGGTGGTGCCGCGATCGACGGCGTCCTTGATCATGCCGGTCGCCGCCGCCTCGAGGTCCGGCCGGCCGCGCGCCAGCGTCTTGAGTCCGGCGATCATGCGCAGCATCACCTCGATACTGCCGGCCCCGTCGCGCGCGATGGGACGGAAGGCGTCCGCCATCAGGTCATTGGCGTCGAGCGGCGCAACCAGCACGCGGTCATATTTGAGCTCACTGTCGTCGGTCGGTCGGTCCGTGAGCACCCGCACCAGCGTGCCGATCACCACAATGGCGGTGCCGGGGTCATTGATGCCGGGTGAAAGCGCCTTGCTGGCAATCTCGGCCAGGACGATGAGGCCGAATCGCGGATCGCTGTCGAAGGTGCGGGCCTTGCCCACCACAAAGGCGCTGGCCAGCTTTTCGGCCAACCCTTCATCGACTGAACCCTCGACCAGGACGAGTGGGCGGTCGGGCGCGGCATAGGCACCGGGCCGGGCGGTGATCGAGACCACCAGCTCATGCTCCTCGGCCAGGTCCTGCAGGCGACCGGTATCGATATGCTGCACATAGCCGATCTTGCGCGAAAACACGGCTTCGCCTTCGGCTTCCGCTTCCAGCGGCCGGCAACCCAGCAAGCCCCGCCCCGGCACCGAGCGAAACGCCCGCTCCGCTGCTTCGCCGGCGCGTTCCACCGTCTCTCCGACGCGGCCGATGGCAGAGATCTGGCCGATCCAGCGGATCAGGGCCGCCACGACCAGCACCACGACACCGAGCGTCACCGCGAACAACAACAGCCGACCGGCTTCGCTGTAGATGCCGGCCGAGAGCCCGATAATGCCCACGATGGAGAACAGGAACGCGCCGATAAAGACCGAGATGGAAGTCTGCGCGCTTCGGTCGCCGACGATCAGCGGCACCGCCCGCGGCGTCGTTTGAGATGATGCACTCGATAGGGCACTGACGATGGTCGAAAGCGCAAAGACCGCCACGGTCAGAAGGCTCGATGCCAGCACCGTCAGGATCGATTCCACCGCTTCCGATGACAGCGTGAAGGGCAGTCCGTCCGGAATGAGGCGCGCCATGCCAAAGGCGATCAGCAGGGTCAGCACCGCGACCAGCGAAAACGCCAGCGGCAGGAACCACATGCGCTGGACAACCTGCCTGAACTTGAACGCGATCTGACTCATGGACTGCTCCCCCGCACAGAAAAGGTCTCACGCGGCAAAAGGTTGCCTCGGCTCCCGCGGCGGCGCGCAGGGCCTAGGGACCGAATATGCGCCGGGCCTCGAGCGCCAGCCCCATGCCCACGCTTCCCAGCACATCGGTGCGCACCACCTCGGCGTCCGGCATCATGGCCCTCAGGCGATCCGCAACCGCCGGCACCAGCGTCGAGCCCCCGGTCAGGATCATGCTGTCGACGTCACCGGCGCCAATGCCGGCGAGGCGGACGGTCTCCGTTATGGTCTCTTCAAGCCGCCCGATGGAGGCTGCCAGCGCCTCACCGAGCTGGGAAACGGTGATGGAGGTCTCGATCACGCGCTCACGCACCGCGAAGGAAAAGGCCACTTCGTCGCTGTCCGACAGCGCAATCTTGGCCGCCTCGACAGCGCCAATCAACCGGTGCCCCAACCGCTCCTCGACCAGCATGACGAAGGTCTCGACTTTCTCGGCCTCCCGCGCCTCGCGCATGGTGGACCGCAGGTCGCGCAGGGCCTTGGCATCATAGAGCCGGTTGATCCGATGCCAGGTCGAAAGGTCATTGTAGGGGGCCACCGGCAGGTGCCGCTTGCCGTCCAGCGTCCTTGATCCAAGACCCAGTTCCGGCATCACCCGGCTCATGGCCAGCAGCCGGTCGAAATCGGTGCCGCCGATATGTACGCCCGCCGTCGCAAGGATGTCGTCAGTGCGGTCGGGCCGGCCGGCGCGGTCGGGCGAAACGCGCACCAGCGAGAAGTCCGAGGTACCACCGCCCAGGTCGACGATCAGCGCAAGCTTCTCGCCTGCCACCTGCCGTTCATAGTCGAGCGCCGCCGCGATCGGCTCGAACTGGAATTCAACATGGGCAAAGCCTTGGCGGCGCACTGCCTGTTCGAGCTGGCGCTGCGCTTCGGCGTCTGCCACCGCGTCGTCATCAACGAATTGCACCGGCCGTCCAACCACCACTGCATCCAGTTCCAGGCCGGTTACCGCTTCGCCGCGCGCCTTCATCTCGGCGACGAAAATCCCCAATATGTCGTCAAAACGATAGACACGGGCGCCCAGACGCACGCCGTCATCGAACAATTTCGTGCCCAGAACACTCTTGATCGAGCGAAGCAAGCGCCCATCGGCGCCCGAGACATACTCGCTCAGCGCCGCTCGCCCAAAATGGATGGTCCGGTCTTCGGCGCCAAAGAACAGGACACTGGGCATGGTGGGTTGCCCGTCTTCCAGGTCCACCAATTGCGGCACGCCGTTTGCGTCCACCCTGCCCAGGGTCGAGTTGGACGTGCCGAAGTCGAGGCCGCAGGAAAGGGTCATGGGAGCCGCCATCGTCATGGGAAGCACGCGGGGGTGGCGCGCGGGGACGGCTCTCTTAAGGGGAGAAGGCGATCATGGCAACCGCCGGCGCGCCTCAGGCCGCCTTGCGCTGCCGCTGCTGGCGACCGCGCAGGTCGACCACTTCGAGCCGGGCAAGGCCACGTCGCTGGGCCTTTTTCACGGCCTCGCCCGCGGCCTCGATCACCGACCGGTCAAGGGCACCCGCGGGATTGACCACGGCGATGCCGGTGCTGAGCGTCACCTGCCCTGCATGGCTCTCGCGATTGGCCAGACCTTGAAGACGCACTGCGGCGGCGATGCGGCTCGCCAGGTCGCGCGCCATCAGGGCGGGCATGTCGGGCAGGACCAGCATGAAGCCGGACCGGCCCGAGCGCAGGCAGCGGTCGGTTTCGCGCGGCAGCAGTCCGGCGATCACCTCTTCAAGCCTGTCGAGGCTGTCCTCGACCGCCTCGCGCCCATAGGCCGCGAAATAATCCGCGTAGCCGTCCATTTCGAGCGCGATCACGCAAAGCGATACATTGCGCTGGGCGGCATGCTGCCAGCTGCGGCGCAGCTCTTCATCGATGCGCTGGGCGAGGCGGGATTTCTTGTTCGGATTGCGGGCGATGGCGGCCTGGCCGTAGGGCGGCTCCTGGGCCCCGGCGCCGCGGCCGAGTGCTGCGCGGATACGCGCCCACAGGCCATCATTGCCGCTCATCGTCACTTTGTTCATCAAGCCTGTCCTGGGCCACGTCCGGGTCGACCAATCAGGCCATACTTATGGTTAACAGGAGGTAAGCATCTCAAGCTAAAGGGATTCCGGCGGCTCCCATTCGGGCCATTCCACCGCGTGCTCCTCCCACTCCTCCGGATCGATCTCCGTTTCGAGGAACGTGCGACCCTTCACCGAAACACCGACATCCACGACCGTCTGCGGGTCGCCGGAAACCAGCGGATGCCACCAGGCAAGGCCCTTGCCTTCGGCCAGCCGCCGATAGGCGCAGGTCACCGGAATCCAGGGAATCTCGCGCACGTTCTCAGGCGTCAGCTTGATGCAGTCTGGCACGATTTCCTTGCGGCGGGGATAATTGGTGCAGGCACAGCTGTCGCCATCGAGCAGCCGACAGCGCACATCCGAGGTGATGAGCGTGCCGGTATCCTCGTCCTCGAGCTTGATCAGGCAACAGCGGCCGCAGCCGTCGCAGAGCGCTTCCCACTCCGCGGACGACATCTGCTCAAGCGTTTTTTCTTCCCAGAAGGCCATGTCTACCGTTTGCCGTTCATGTTGTTGCCGGTTTGCGCTTGCGGGCGCGGCAATGCAATCATATTCCAGCGATTGTGTTGCCTTGTCCGGCGTTTAAGGACAACTCTGCCCAGATCAGGGCATCGGGGTCAGTCGTGCAGGATCCATTCTATACCAAGGAAAAGAAGCGCCGGCCCAAGGGCAGCATGCTGGCGGCGGATGCCTGGCTCGATTCGTCGCTCTACGAATTCTGGCAGGCGCTGGGTCGCGGCTATACGCGCTACCAGGATTTCATGTCCCGGTTCCATGTCTCCGGAATCAGGCGCTTTTTCGTCGAGATTCTGTCCGACGCCTTCACCTTCGGGGCCATCGGCGCCGTGTTGATGACGGCCCTGGCCCTGCCCGCTTTCGACATCATCGATCGCGGCGCCTTCAACAAGGCCGAAGACTATTCGGTGGTCTTCCTCGATCGGTTCGGCAGCGAGATCGGCCGGCGCGGCATTCGCTCGGATGACAGCGTGGCACTCGACCAGATGCCGGACTACCTGATCAAGGCAACCCTCGCCACCGAGGACCGGCGCTTCTACGACCATTTCGGCATCGACGTGGTGGGCACATTGCGTGCCCTGGCCAGCAATGCGCAGGGCGAACGCGGTACCCAGGGCGGGTCGTCGATCACCCAGCAGCTCGCCAAGAACCTGTTCCTGTCCTCCGAGCGCACCATTGAGCGCAAGATCGTCGAGGCGTTCCTGGCGGTTTGGCTCGAGTGGAACTACTCCAAGGATCAAATCCTCAAGCTCTATTTCGACCGCGCCTATATGGGCGGGGGCAATTACGGGGTGACTGCCGCTTCTGAATTCTATTTCGGCAAGCGGGTGCAGGACATCAACCTGGCCGAGGCAGCCATGCTGGCGGGCATGTTCAAGGCACCGGGCAATTACGCTCCCCATGTCGATCTGGCGGCGGCGCGCGGGCGCGCCAATCTGGTGCTGACCAATCTGGTGGCCGCCGGGTTCCTCACCGAAGGTCAGGTTACCGCAGCGCGCCGGCACCCGGCCGCGGCGGTGGACCGTACCAACGACATCAATTCGCCGAACTACTTTCTCGACTGGGCCTTCGAGGAAGCCAAGGCGATCATCGAGTCGTCCAACGCGCCGGGCAACAATTTCATTGTCCGGACCACCATCGACACGACGCTGCAGAGCTACGCCGAAGAGGCCATTACCTCCGTCATTCGCGACCAGGGCGAGCAGTACCGGGTTGAACAGGGAGCCATGGTGGTCACCGACACCCAGGGGGCCATTCGCGCCATGGTCGGAGGAACGGACTACGCCAAGAGCCAGTTCAACCGGGCCATCGTGTCCACGCGCCAGCCTGGCTCCTCTTTCAAGCCCTTTGTCTATTCCGAAGCGTTCGAACAATTGGGCCTGACGCCCAGCGACACGATTTCGGACCGCCCGGTCTGTATCGGTGACTGGTGCCCGCAGAATTACGGCCGCTCCTATCGCGGACAGACGACACTGCTGGCGGCCTTCGCCGCCTCGATCAACACGGTGCCGGTTACGCTCTCGATCAAGACCGGCCGCGAGCCGATTGCCGCACTCAGCCACCGCATGGGGCTGCGGGCCGATTATCCCGTCACCCGCTCGCTGGCCCTGGGCGTCGCCTCGGTTTCGGTGCTGGACATGACCTCGTCCTATGCGGTTTTTGCCAATCACGGCTACAAGACCCCGGCCTATGGCATCACCCGCATGACCACGTTCAACGACCAGCTGGTCTTTGAAAAGGACCCGAATGCTGCGCGCGAACGCGTTCTGTCGGAGCAGACGGTGGCCTATATGAACCAGATGATGCGGACCGTGGTCACCGGCGGCACGGGGCGCCGCGCGGAGATTGAGGGTGTTCCCACGCTGGGCAAGACCGGCACCACCACGTCCTATCGCGACGCCTGGTTCTGTGGTTTCACCGGCAATTATGTGGCGGCCGTCTGGTTCGGCAATGACGACTACCGGCCCACAAACAACCTCACGGGCGGAACCCTTCCGACCATCGCCTGGCAGAAGTTCATGGCCTATGCGCACACCAACATCGAGGTGAAGCCGGTCTTCGGCATCGACTTCGAGCCACCACAGGTCGTGGTAGCCGATGCCGGACTTGAGGATGTGGAAGACCTCGAAGAGCGCCCGCCCAGCCTCAAGCCGGCCGCCGCGCGCAAGCTGCTCGATCTGGCGGAACGGCTCAAGAGCACCCTGGACCATGCCACGCCGCTGCGTGACACCGCCCAGGCGTCCGGCCCGGACGTCACCGAGCTCTAGAGCGCTTTGAGCAGAAGTGGACACCACTACTGCGGTTCGAAAGCACGACAGATCAATGAGATGGAGCCCGTTCTGATCCAAGCAGAACGGGAATGGCCCTAGTGACCCGGCTGGCGCCTATAGGTGCCATTGAATGTCACGTTGTGACCGCCACACATCATGTTGTCTGTCGCCACCAGCGCCGCCTGCATCAGTTCCAGCGCGATGACGCAATCGTAGTCCCCAGCCTCATCAGGCCGCAGGGCGCCGTCCATGCCCACGGCAAATTCCAGCCGATGCCGTTCGACATCGACCCATGATATCGGCACGACCACGGTGAACTCGCCGACATGGACGGCCCCAAGTTCGACCCGCTGGGGGACGGACGCGCCCCAGCTCGCAAAGCCTTCGATCGACAGGGCAGCATCGCCGCTTCGGGTGATCGTGAGGTCCTGCTCCGGGCTGGCCGTCCATTGACCAAGCCAGGCCGCAATTGATTGTGGCTTGTCCTTGCCTGCCGCATCGCCGATGCCAATAGCGAGAACCAGGCCTGCCAGAACTGCCCCAGTCAGTCCTTCTCCCAAGCGCATCGTCCCTCGCCTGCCGAAAACGGCAAAATCACCTTCCGCCCCGGTTCCCCGGTTGCTACAAGCCTAATCTATCCACAACGCATACGGTCCAGCCATCCCATGCCCCAATTGCAGAGAAGCTGACCGTGCGTTTTGTTCTACGTCTGCTGATGAGTATTGCCGTAGCCTTGGCTGTGGGGTTTGGCCTCAGCTACTACGCCCTGACCGATGGGCGGCTGTTCGGCGCGGTGTCGCTGGGGCCCTGGATGGCCTGGCCCGATATCGGCGCACCCAACCCCAATCCCTATACGACAGGGCATATTGTGCGCGCTGCCGCCCTGCAGCTTGGCCGGAGCGAAGGGCTGCAATTCGTGGCGACGGCCGATAGCGACGGCGCGGCGCTGGACCTGGCCTGTACCTACCGGATTGACGGCCACGTGCCCGTATCCACCTTCTGGACCCTCGCCGCCGTCGACGAGGACTGGGTCAACCTGGCGGCCCCGGGCACTGACGCCGCGTTGCGCTCCAGCGAGATCGTGCGCCAGTCGGACGGTGCGCTGCGCATTCATGTGGGCACGTCGCTGCGCCCCTCGAACTGGCTCGAACTTACCGGCTCGGGGCTTTTCAGCCTGGTTCTCACGCTTTATGACACGACCGCCCTGTCCAGCTTTGCGTCTTCCGACGTGACCATGCCATCCATCACTTTGGAGACATGCTCATGATCCGCACGCTGCTCTGGCTGGCCGGCGGATTGCTGCTCGGTGGCATCATCCATATCGCCACCATCCTCACCCTCCCCCTCCTGGCCGAGGAAACCACCTGGACGCGCGTCTCCGCGCTCAACGCCCGGAACCAGCTGGTGGTCCTGCCGCCGGTGGAGCCCGGGCAGCCCAATCCGCTGCATCTCGACCCCGAACTCAGCTATGGCATCTGCCAGCTCGACCTTTCCGAGGGACCGGCCTATCTCAGCGGCGTCCTGCCCGATGCCTTCTGGTCGGTGGCGCTCTTCAACGAGGCGGGTGTGGTGACCTATTCCACCACCAATCGCGACGGCATCGGACAGACGGTCGAGATGGGTATCTTCAACGCTGCGCAGACCCGACTTCTCGCCCAGCAACAGATCGACATCGCCGAGGGTCTCCTCGTGGTCGAGGCCAGTTCGGACCGGCTGTTCGTGCTGGTTCGGCTTTCCGCGCCCCACCACGCCATGCGCAGCCGCTTCGAGGCGGAACTGTCCGAAATCAGTTGCGGTCCGCGGGAGAGCTGAGCCATGCAGCCGGCCGCTTTCGACACCGCTCTCGCCGCCACCGTCCAGCGCTATCTGGCGGACGTCGCCGGGCCGCGCGAACACCTCTCGCTCCTGCGCTGGCAGATCGCCCAGGGCCATCGCCTCGACCAGCGCACCACCTTCCCGGGCCATCTCACCACCAGCGCGGTGATCCTCTCACCGGATCATCGCCAGACGCTGCTCATCGACCACGTCACCATCGGCCGCTGGCTGCAACCGGGCGGCCATTACGAAGCGGCGGATGCCTTCCACCTTTCGGCGCTCCGCGAAGCCGAGGAGGAAACCGGCGTCACCGGCCTTGCCCTGCATCCCTGGCACATGGGAGGGGACCTGCCTTTCGTCATCGACAGCCATGACGTGCCCGGCAAGCCGGCGCGCAACGAGCCACCGCATGTCCACCACGACCTGCAATATCTCTTCATTGCCGACCCGGCCCTGCCCCTCGTGCCGCAACTGGAGGAAGTCCACGCCGCGAAATGGTGCGACGTCACCATGCTTGGGGACTTTGCCCCCAAGGTGCTGGAGCGGCTCAACGCGGTGACGCCGCCGGGCTGACAGGCGCTTACCTGCTCAGGAATGGCCTCATGGCAGTTGCATGCAGGGCTGCAAATTCCAGCCGTCGAATCCACTGCAGCGGTTCGGCATCATCCGCATCTGCCTCCGCGCCGAACCCCTCGATCGTCCGGTAGAAGAGCACATTGGACTCGGCGTAGCCGATCCGCAGGCCCGCCTGGCGCACGAGCAAGGGCCACTCGACGTCGTTGGCCAGAGTATCCACCCGGCTCTCCGACGTGACGAGCCGTGTCGCCTCGGGAGACAGCCTGCGGATGGCAAACATAAGGTCCCAGTAGTGGCCAGTCAGCAGCCCAAAAGTGTGATTGACCAAGGCCTCACTCTCGCGCAGGCGTCTTGGCTCATGGGCAAGCGCTTCCTGGGATCGCCCGACCACCAGCATATCGGCTTCCGGGTCGGCATCCAGCACCCGGCGCAGGTCGTCCTCGCCGAACTCGATCCAGCGCAGCAAGTGGTCGAAATCCGCGTAGAGCACGTGCCGAGCGTCGGAGGCTAGCGCGATGGCATCGCGGCGGAAGCGCCCGATATTCGCCTCGCTGGCACGGTGAATCATCGTCCTGGCATCCAGGGCATCGGTTGCCGCCACCACGTCAGGGTGGGTAGCGTCGGATATGTTGAGCGAAATCGCCGGAAAAATCGCCGCCAGGCGCGGGGCTAATCGGGCAATTGCCGGTGCCGTCCGGCCTATCGGATCGTGCAGTGTCGCCCCGAGTACAACGTCCACGCTTCTGCCCCCTGCCCCATGTCATCCATATCCGGTCGCCCGTCCAAGATGGGAACCCTCCCCGCTTCTGCCTAGTCCTCGAGCGGCAGCAGGGCATCCACAAAGCCGGGTTCGACGAACTGGATGCTGCCATCGGGCAGGCCCAGTATCCTGTCGATGATGATGCCCTGGAAAGTCAGGCCCTGCTCGAGCGCGGCGTTGGCCCTGGCGCGATCCGCCGTGCCGCGGGCGGCGATGGCATTGGCGACCATGTCATGGGACATGCTGCCCAGCGCCAGGATGGCTTCCGCGGCCAGCCGCGCATCGGGCACGTTAAAGCAGCCGTCCCGCCGGCCCGCTTCGATAATGGTTTCGAACATGGGCAGCACGGTCTTGATATTGGCCCGGTTGATGCGGTCATAGAGCGCGATGTTTTCGGGGCGCAACAGGGTCTCGAACGCCGCCAGGATGCCGTCGGCCTGATCCCGCTTGAAGCGGCGCAGCGCCCGCAGGCACTGGTCCATCTGCTCGAAGGCCGAGAGGCCCGGCTGGGAAATCACCTCTTCGATAATGCCCACGGTGAGCCCGGCCATGCGCGCGCTCAGGGCTTCGAGCACGTCATCCTTGGCGGCGAAGTGATGGTAGAAACCGCCCTTGGATACGCCCGCCGCG
Source organism: Devosia salina (assembly GCF_019504385.1). NCBI lineage: Bacteria > Pseudomonadati > Pseudomonadota > Alphaproteobacteria > Hyphomicrobiales > Devosiaceae > Devosia > Devosia salina. Next base: position 1,051,031 of record NZ_CP080590.1, on the reverse strand, counting down.
ATCATCAGGTCCTGCACTGTGGTGGCTTCGAACCCCTTGCTGAAAAACAGCCTCTGCGCGCAGTCCAGGATCTGCTCCCGTCGCTCATCCGCACTGAGATACGCTCGCGCCAATCCAATTCTCCTTGCAAACCGACCGTCGGTCTGTTTATGCTGCACGCCATCTGGCAAGTCAAGGAGCCATTCATGGCGGGGGCAACAGAACCGGTCGACATCATCGCGGTGCGTAACCTGGGTTATCGCTACAAGGGTCAGGCCCGACCCGCGGTGGACGGGGTGAGTTTTACAGTACGGCGCGGCGAAATCTTCGGCTTGCTGGGACCTTCGGGCGCGGGCAAGAGCACGACGCAGAAAGTGCTCACCCGGCAGCAGCGCAGCTTCACCGGCGAGGTTGATATTTTCGGTAAGCCCCTCGCCGATTGGGGGCAGGACTATTTCGAGCGCATTGGCGTCGGCTTCGAGCTGCCCAATCACTACCTCAAGTTCACGGCCCGCGAGAACCTCAGCTTCTTTGCCTCGCTCTATTCGCGGCCCAGTCGCGATCCGCGCGAGCTCATGGCCTTGGTGGGCCTCGAGGACTATGCCGACAAGAAGGTCGAGACCTTCTCCAAGGGGATGCGGATGCGGCTCAATTTCGTCCGGGCCATCCAGCACGATCCCGAACTGATCTTTCTCGACGAACCGACCGCAGGGCTCGACCCGACCAATGCCGGTATCGTCAAGGAGCTGGTCGCCGATCTGGCCCGCGCCGGCAAGACCATCGTCCTCACGACCCACAACATGAACGACGTGGACCAGCTCTGCGACCGCATCTCCTTCATGGTCGACGGGCGCTTTGCGGCGCTTGATCGCCCGCAGGCCCTCAAGGCCGCCCATGGCCGGCGCATGGTCGCCGTGACTCGGGAGGATGGACCGACCGAGGAGTTCGCCCTTGATGGGCTGGGCGCCAATGACCGGTTCCTGGCATTGCTGCGGACCGGCCAGGTGGAGCGCATCCACTCCCAGGAGGCCAGCCTCGACAAGGTGTTTGCCGACGTAACCGGGCACCGCCTCGATCAGGTCGAAGCCGAGGCGACGCCATGAGCACCGTGTTGTGGCGCCTTGTCGGTTGGGACATCCAGCTTCAGGCGCGGGAAAACATCTATGCTTTCACGGTCCTCACCACGGCCGGCTTCGCGATATTCCTCACGCTGCTGCCGGCGGAGGCTCCACCCACGATTTTTTCGCTGGTGCTGTATTTCGATCCCGCCATCGTCGGCGGCAGCTTCGTGGGCTCCATCGTGCTCATGGAGCGCAGCCAGAACACGCTGTCGGCGCTTGCCGTATCACCGGCCCCGGCCGCCGACTATGTACTGTCCAAGGTGATCACGCTCACCCTGCTGGCCATCGCCGGGAGCCTGTGCCTGGTGGCCGTCGCTTTTTGGGTTCCGCCCATCGACATGGTTCTGCGCTTCACGCTGGTCCTGGTGTTCACCGGCGCCATCGGCGCATTGGGCGGTCTCCTGATCGTGGCCGGGGCCAATTCGATGAACCACTTCCTGGCCCGCGCCATCCCGATCACGCTGGCGCTGTCTCTGCCGTTCCTGTCGCATTTCGGTATCGTCACGGGTGTCTGGCAATGGGTGCTGTTTGCCATCAATCCCGGCCACGCCATGCTTCGGGCCATGCTCTGGGCGACCGACCCCACGGCCGTCACCCTCCCCGATATCGTCTATGCCCTGACCTACATGGCCATATTCTGCCTGGTGCTGTTTCGCTGGGCCGTCGCCGTCTACAGCTCCGAACTCAGCCGCGTCGAGGAGTAGGGCGAAATGCAACCCATTCTCACCGTCATCCGCCACGACATCGTCTCGATCACCCGTGACAGCATCATGATCAACGTTGTGGTCATGCTGTTCGTGATGGCGATCGCCACGGCCATCCTGCGCCATATGGGCCTCTATCCCGAGTGGTGGCACAATACCCTGCTCCTGCTGCTCCTCGCCTATATGCCGGGCATGGGCTACCTGTTCGCCATGCTGATCGTCGACGAGATGGACAGCGGCGTGAACCAGGCGCTGGTGGTCAGCCCCGCCTCGGTCACCGGCGTGTTGTGGGCGCGGGTCACCCTGCCGACCCTGTTCGTCATCGCCTATGCGTTCTTCTTCATCTACACCGCGCGTGCGATCGACCTGCCCTTTCACGAGTGGCTCCTGCCGGTGCTCACCCTGTCGCTGTCGGTGTCCTGGGTCACGCTGCTGGTCCCGGCCCTGTCACGCGACAAGGTGCAGGCGCTGGGCCTGTTCAAGATCCTGAACCTTTATTGCGCCATCGCCACGGTCGGGCTCTTCATTCCGGACGACGTCTGGTATCGCCCGGTGCTGTTGCTGACTCCCTCGAGCTGGGCCCTCAACGGCATCCAGGCCTTCATCGCCGGGCGCGTAGGCGCAGGCTATGGCTGGTCGATCGGGGGGCTGGTCTTTTTCGGCCTGCTCGTGGCCCACGCGGCATTTCTCTATCTGCGCCGCCAGTCGCGCTAGGCCTGAACCGCGCCAAGCAGTGCGCCGGCGATCCCCAGGGCCAGCACGACGGCCCATGGCGGGCATTTCCAGGCCACCAGCGCCACGAAGCCCGCCAGGGCCAGGGCAAAATCCAGCGGGGCGAGGACTGCGCTCGTGAACACCGGATCGTAGAGCGCAGCGCCCAATATCCCGACAACGGCGGCATTGGCGCCGCGCATGCCTGCCTGTGCCTGCGGCCAGCGCCGCAACTGGTTCCAGAACGGCAAGGCTCCGGTCAGCAACAGCATGCCGGGCAGGAATATGGCGACCAGCGCAATGGCGGCGCCGGCCAGTCCGTTTGGCCCGGGGCCGCTGACGGCACCGAGATAGGCCGCAAAGGTAAAGAGCGGTCCCGGCACCGCCTGGGTGGCTCCATAGCCCGCCAGGAACTGGTCCGGTGTCACCCAGCCACGCGCCACCGTCTCGGCCTCGAGCAGCGGCAGCACCACATGCCCTCCCCCGAACACCAGCGCTCCGGCCCTGTAGAATGCGTCGAACAGGGCAATCGCCGGATCGAGCGAAGAAAGCACCGGCAAGGCCAACAGCAATGCGCCGCAGAGCGCCAACAGCATGGCGCCCAGTCGTCGCGAACCCGGGAAGGCATGATCGACGCTGGTCTTTGTCGCACCACGGCACAGCCAAAGCCCCGCAAGTGCTCCAGCTATAATGGCCCCCACCTGACCAGCCGCTCCCCCTGCAACGGCCAGTATTGCCACGGCAGCGACCGCAATCGCGGCCCGCTCCCGGTCCGGGGTCAGGCTGCGCGCCATCCCCAGAACCGCCTGGGCGACGATCGCTACCGCCACCAGCTTCAATCCATGCAATGCCCCTTGCGCGATGGGTCCGTCGAGCAGTGCCGCGCCATAGGCGAAGGCCACGAGCAACAGCGCCGATGGCAGGGTGAACGCGGTCCAGGCAGCCAATGCCCCCAGGGGCCCGGCGCGCATCAATCCCAATGCAAAGCCGACCTGGCTCGATGCGGGGCCTGGCAGAAACTGGCAGAGGGCAACCAGGTCCGCATAACCGGCCTCGTCTATCCAGCGCCGCCGGGTCACCAGCTCGTCGCGAAAATATCCCAGATGGGCGATTGGACCACCAAAGCTCGTGAGACCGAGCTTGAGAAAGGTCCCGAAGACCTCGCCGGGTGTCCCCCGGTGGGTTGAGCCATCGTCTGTCAATCGACCCCCGTGTCCCGCCTATTTCTGCGGGATGACTTCTCTATCATAGACCATGGTCTGGAACCGCGACGGTATGGTGACACCAGTCCCATTGCCCGCTCCTGTACCCGACATGCAGAAGTCGCCGCGATTGGCCCGGTCCACCCAGGGCCGCAGGCGCCGCAGGTTCTCGTCAACGCCCATGGATTGCTCATGCGGCGTTTCGACCAGCAGATGGTCGAGCGCGTAGGCGTAGCTGTCATAACGATAATTGAGCGCCCGCACGAACCAGTCGATATGCCATTGGTTCTCGGTGCGGCGGGCCGCAACATTGTCGGCCACGCTCTGTTCTATGCCGCCAAGTTCGGCCAGCGCGATGCGGCGTTGCCGATCGACCGCTTCGACCGCGCAGATCGACTGGAACGTCGTCGGCAGCGTGTCGAGATCGGCCAGGATATGCCGTCCGACCGTGTTGTAGCGGGTGGGGGACGACTGATACTGCGTGGTCCGCAGCCAGGTGTAGTAGCGCTCTGGCGTATAGCGGAAGTCGCGCGCCGGCCCGATCCGTGTGCGCTGCAACTCCACTGATCCATCGAACAGCCAGTCCCGGCTGTGGGCGGCGATCAGGAAGCGCCAGGTGCGGTCATGCATCTCGCGTTCCTGGTCGGTCTGATTGAGATTGCTGACCGGTTCCTTGCGATTGGTCGCAATCAGCTTTCCGGCATAGGGCATGACCGTGTCATGCAGCACGCTGGGCTGGGCTCGACCGAAATCACCCACGGGACGCGCGACGCATCCGGCGGCCAGCATCGCCACGGCAGCAAGAAGCAAGGGCCGGACCAGGCGGCCGGCAGAACTAGACACGCTTGCGCTTGCGCCGCGTGTCGCTGTGATTTTTTGGTGGCGGCGGCGTCCCGCGTTCATAACGCACCCCGGTAAATATCAGGATCTGGGCGTCGCCGGGGACTTGCGTCCCAGCACTGGCGGATTTCTTCCGCCCCTCGAACTTCAGCAGCTTTCCCAAGCCAGCCTCCTCTATGCGCCGCTCCCCCGTCCCTAATGGGGGCAGCGAGTTCAGTTAACTTCGTCCCGGCGCGACGCCCCTCGCGCTGTCTGCCATTAAGAGATCGTCAAGGTTAACAGTCTGCTAACGAATTGACGGCAAGAGTCGGTCTCGCATCAAATTCGATGCAAAAAACGAGTCGATGGTTCCGCCGGAAATGCTTGGATTTCAGCCCTACGAGACCTTTCAGCTGCTGATCGAAACGGGTGGTGTAGATCGCACCAACACCCTCCTGATCGCGGCCTGCGACGCCTATGCGCGACGCGGCAAGCCGACTGTTCCCGAAATGGAACAGTTCGAGACGCTGGCGGCCCGGCTGTTCCCCACTGCCGGCCCGCAGGCGCGGGCCAAGGGCGCCGCCATACTGGGCCGCGCCGAAGTGCTGTCGCCGGCGCTGGAACGCCTGGTCGTCGACAATATCGGTGAAGACCTCATCCCCTTCCTCGAAGGGGCTGCCGAATTGTCCGACCAGACCATGCTCGACATCATTGCCCGTTACGACGTGCCTGCCAGCGCCACGCTGGCCAGCCGTTCCGACCTTTCCAATGTCGTCCTGGCCAAGCTCTTCCAGATGAACTCGCGCAAGGTTTATCGCGCGCTGGCAGCCAATGGGCACATTACCCCGCGCGGCGCCTATCTCAGCGCGCTGGCCCGCTCGGCCCAGATGGACCATCTCGTCGCCGAGGCGCTCGGTCGCCGTGACGATTTCGACGCGGCTCTCCTGGCCCCCGCCTTTTTCGACCTGTCCGACGCCCACCGCGTCAAGGTCATCCAGGCCTTTGCCAATCGCACCACCCCGACGGCGCCCATCTCGCGCACCATCGAGCAGCTGTCGGTCGCCAGCGGCGAACTCACCAAGGCGCTGATGAAGCTCTTCTCGGAGAACCGCCGCCCCGAGGTCACCCGGCTGCTGGCCCAGATTACGGGGCTCGACGAAGTTCGCTGCGGGCAGATCGCTCACGACGTGACCGGCGCCTCGCTCTTTGTCATCCTGCGTGCCTTTGGCGCCACCGCCTATGACGGGCTCAAGGTGTTGATCCATGCCACCAGCCATGACAGCGAGCGCTCCCGTGCCCTGGCCGATTTCGCCACCCTGTTCGGCGCCGTATCGTCCGAATCCATGGCCTATCTGATGAGTGCCTGGCGCGGCGAGGTGAACCTGCTCGAGCTTTCCAAGCCGCAGCACCAGCCCTTTACCCAGCCGAGCAAGCGCACCGCCGCCATCGGCCCCGCCCACAATCCGGTGGTCGAGCAGGCCATCGAAGCCCTCGCCAAGATCGGTGTCCGCCGCGCCGGGTGACCGATCGGTGATGTCCCAGACAAAAGGCCCCCGAACCAGGTTCGGGGGCTTTTTCTATGGCCGATCGTCCTTGATCAGATCGATGTCGAGATCGTCGCCGCGCATGTCGATGCTCAGCACCCATAGGTCCGGATCGAAGTCGATCTCGCGGGCGATGCGCTCGCGCACCTTGTCTGGCTCCACGCGCGCAAAGCGACGCTGGAACACCGGCCCGACTTCGTCGCCCCGGCTGACGACCGGCGCCGGCGTATAGAGCGAGCGCGTGCCGTCGAGATGATCGACCTCGATGAATACCTGCCCCGCTATGGGGTCGCCGCGGCGCGCCACGACGCACATATTGCCCATGTCATTGTGGCGCCGCACGAAGGCCATGCACCACAAATCGCTGCGCAGGCTCGCCACGTCAGATCGTAGCGCCGGCCTTGACCAGCAGTTCGACGAGGTCGGGCTGCACCTGCCCGGTCATCTTGTAGCGATGGAAATTCTCGAATTCGCGGATCGCCCGCGACGTTTCGGGACCCGGCTTGCCATCGATCGGCCCCCGGAAGAAACCAAGACTGGCAAGGCCCGTCTGGATCTGCGCCACCAGCGCGGCGTCGGTGGCCGGTGGCACGCTGGCGGGAACAGCGGCGCTCGCAGCGCTGGCCAGTTGCACGGCTTGCGGCGGCTGCGCGGCCACAGCGGGCTGGACCGGCGCCGGCATGGGCTGGGTCTGCGCCGTCAGGGAGGGCAGCGAGGCGCCGGGCACTGGTGGGCTGGACGAGGCCGGCGCCGTGCCGCGCGATCCGTCCACCGCTGCAATGATCGAGTCGATCGTATTGGCGGCCGACTGCGCCACGTCGTCAAAGACCTGCTCGGCCGGCGACAGCTCGGGCAGCCGCGCCACCACCCGGTCCTGCTGGACCGGTTGCGGCTGCGCTGCGACCGGGGCCGATGCGGCCACGGCCACCTGCTGGACGGGCTGAGCCTGAACGACCGGCGCGGGGGCAGCGGCCGCCTGGGGCTGCTGGGCGACAGGCGTTGTGGTGCGGCCGGCTGCGTCAGAGCCCAGAATGGCTTCGATGACGGCGGGGTCATTGGCCCCGGTCGGCGTCATGCCATTGCGCATCTCGAAGGCGCGGATCGCTTCGGCTGTCTTGGGGCCGTAATAGCCATCCACCTTGCCGGAAAACAGCTGCAGTTCGAGCAGCTTCTTCTGCACCGCGAACATCTGCGCATTTCCCACCGGCGCATCGGGCACCACTGGCGCTGCGGGGGCGGCAACGCTGCCCGTGGTTTCGGCGCTGCTCACGGGCGCTGCGGGGACTTCGGGCAAGGTCCTAACGGCGGCCGGCTCCGTCGCGGGACGCTCCACCACCGGGGTCGGTAGCGCGGCGACATGGTCGCGCGGGGCGACAAAGAAGGGCGAGGGATGTTCGGCGGTCTGGAAGAACAGCGCATTGCTGCCGGCGAGCGCCGTCATGGTCACCATGGCCAAGAGGCCCGTGGACGCCAGGGGCGCGCGCATATAGCGCGAAAAGGTCCAAAGCCCCGCACGGCCGAGGCTGCCGAGCAGGGCGCTGCCGGCCATCAGCGGCAGCTGGGTGAGGGTCGAAGCCGTCATTGCGCTTTTCTTTTTTCGTTTGGCCATGAAACCGGGGCTGCGGGAGCGGGCTCGCGATAGAGGGGCAGAATGTCGGCAGTTTCGCCCGGTTTGGTTGCCGGACCGTTTATGGGCAGCAAAACGGTGATGGTTGTCCCCGCCCCGATCTCCGACATGGCGCGCAGCGTGCCGCCATGGAGCTCGACCAGCCCCTTGACGATCGACAGCCCCAGTCCCGTCCCTTCATATTTGCGGCTCAGCCCGTCCTGGACCTGGAAGAAGGGTTCACCGATTCGCGCCATGGCCGCAGGCGCCATGCCGATGCCGCGGTCGCGCACCGAGAAATTGATCGACTGTCCCTGCCGCTTGACGCTGGCCGTCACGACGCCGCCATCATGGCTGAACTTGATGGCATTGGAGAGCAGGTTGATCATGATCTGCCGGCAAACGCGCTCATCGGCCGTCATGACCGGCAAGTCGGGCTCGATCTCCGGCACCAGCCGGATGTCGCGCTCCTGCGCCAGCGAATCGACCATGGAGAGGCATGCCGGCACGATCTGCGCGGGATCCATGGATTCGGCCTGGATTTCAAACTTGCCTGCCTCGATGCGGGACATGTCGAGCAGCATGCCCACCACTTCGAGCAGGTGCTTGCCGCTCTGCTGGATAAGGCCAGCATATTCCTTGTGCGTTGGCGAGAGCTCGCCGCCGATGCCGCTGGTCATCATTTCCGAAAAGCCCACCACGGCATTGAGCGGCGTGCGCAACTCATGCCCGATCGTGGCAAGGAAACGCGACTTGGCGTTGGACGCATCCTCGGCGACCCGGCGCGCCTCGGCCATGGCCGCCTCGGCGTCCTTGCGGGCGGAAATGTCGCGCACCAGGGCAATCACCTCGTGGCGCGGGCCGCGGGCCTCGTCCTCGACGATGGGCGAGAGCTGCATTTCGACCCAGACGAAGCTGGGGACGTTGCTGCCGGCGCGGGGATCGTCCTGGCGCAGGCGCACCTCGATAGTACGGCTGCGCCCATCCTCGGCAGCGTCGGCAAATGCGGTGAGGAAAGCCGGCCGGTCCATGACGTGCAGCCGATCGCTCAGCTTGGCCCCGGCAATCTGGTAGCGGGGGCAGCCGAACAGGGCTTCGGAGGAGCGCGATGCCAGTAGAATCGCGCCTTCGGGCGAGAAGCGGAGCACGGCGTCCTGCACATGTTCGATCAGGTGCCGATAGGCGCTGATCTGGGCCTTGTCGTGCACCTCATAGGCGGCATTGATGCGGTGGGCGCTGTGGGCGACGACGGCGAAGGCCATGATGAAGCCCAGCGCCGAACTGGCCAGCAGGAAGGGCTCTGCGACCGGCGTTGCCGGCAGGCCCAGGAGCGAGGCGACCAGTCCGAGCAGTGACACGGGAACCAGGGCCAGCCAGCTCAGCCGGCGCAGCACTGTGCGTGCGACAAGGGCGGCCAGGACCGGGCCCTGAACCGCGACAGCCAGGCCGGCATCGCCCAGGCGCGGATCGGCCAGGGTGAGCACCATGCCCACGGCCATCAGCGTTGCCACCTGGGTGGCGACGGCAAACTCGACCAGGCCGCGCTGGTGCATGGCAAGGCTTACCAGCCCGCCCGCCAGGATCAGCGATGCGAGAAGGAAAGGCAGCGGCGCTCCGACCAGAAGGGCGTAGATCGCCGGAAACATGCTGAGGCCTGCGGCGGCAACCAGGATGCGCGCGTTGTTGGCGATGGTCTTGCGACGGAGCATTTCGGGCCGGTTGCCGACCCCTGCCCCGGCAGGATCACCCGCCTTGCTGGCTCCGAAAAGCTTGAAGCTACGCATCCACAAATTACTCACTCACGACGCCTGTTGTGTCCGGCCCGCATGGCCCGGATCGCGGCCCTTCCCCGAGCCGCCTTGCCCGAATGGGTTCGGGTCTTTGTTGATGTCAGCCTCGACCCGCAACCGCTAAGACGAGCTTAAGTCGGGGCGCCCAGGCACCCGCTTCCGGGCTCCCGGGAGCCGGTTTTGGGAGTTAGCGTAAACAAGGGGTTGCCTGGCTTGCGGATGGCGATGGCATTTGTCTCAAATTTTATCGACTTGTCCCAGCCGCGCTTAATCCGGGGCGCCTAGCGTCATCTCATCGGACGGGATGGTCCCGCCGCGATGGACTTGAAATGATGTTTCTCCTGCGCTCGGCATTCTGGCTCACCCTCGCATTCCTGGTCATCCGGCCGGGCATGGGAGAAGATGTGAGCAATGGCGCCGGCCAGCTCTCCAGGGACGCAATGGCCCGCGGCAGTCAGTTCGTCGCCGAGCAGATCGAGGCCATCGAATGCAGTGATATTCAATGCTTCGGCGGCAAGGCGCTCGCCACCGCGGCATTGCAGGCTACCCCGCTCGCCGGTGCACCCATGCATGGCTCTCCGGCGAATCTCCCGGTTCCGCTGCCCAGACCTCGGCCGGACCGGGCGGGATAGAAGGCGCCTGCCCCGGCGCCGACAACGTTACCCCAGGGGTCGTGTCACTTCCCCAAGCGACGCTACTCCATAGGCCCCTGGCCCCTGCCGCAGATGCGCTGCCCCGCATCTGCGGCTTTTCTTTTTCGCGGCACCCGGGACACTGGCAAAGCCGCGGCACATCCCCTAGATAGGGCACATGACACAGCCGCAGGCCTTTCAGGACATCGCCGAGAACCTCTCTTTCCTTGATGACTGGGAGGACCGCTACCGCTATCTGATCGAACTGGGCCAGGCTTTGCCCAAGCTCGACGAGGCCGAGCGCAATCCGGCAAACAAGGTCAATGGGTGCGTATCCCAGGTCTGGCTGGTCGCCGAACCCCAGGCGGTCGATGGTGCGCCGGGGCTGCGCTTCCGCGGCGAAAGCGACGCCATGATCGTGCAGGGGCTGGTGGCTGTCCTGCTGGCGCTCTACTCCGACCGCCCGGCCCGCGATATTTCCGAGACCGATGCGATCGCCCTGTTCGATGAACTGGGCCTGCGCGAACATCTGACGACGCAGCGCTCGAACGGGCTGGTGGCCATGGTCAACCGCATTCGCAACGAAGCGCGTGCCGCGCTCGCCTAGAGCGTTTTCAGTGACAGCGCGAAAGCTGAGAGCGTAGCGCTAGGCAAACCGTCTCAGCCGCACCAGCAGCGGCTTTTCCACCACGGTATAGACCATCCATCCCAGCACCAGGCCTCCGGCAATCGCCAGGGCGATGGCTCCGCCGACCACCAGGCCATTCTCCGGTTCCAGCAGCTTGAGAAGCACGCCTGCGACGGCGGCCACCGCGAAGATGTGCACCAGGTAAATCGAGTAGGACGCATCGCCCAGCAGCTCGAGGAGCCTGAAGCGCGGCAGACGGTCTTCCAGTCCCACGAACAGGGCGATTGCGGCGCAGGCAAAGGCGAGGAAGCCCAGGAACGCCGTCTCGTCCTCCATGATCCCGCGATCCACCCAGAAGCCTTCGACGAGGCCAGCGAGGCCGATGGCCACCAGCGGGGCAATCATCGCCCTTGGCATGCGGACGAGGCGCCCCTCGACATGGGCCAGCCCCAGCCAGGCGCCAGCCACGAAGGCCAGGGGCATGTAGCTGGTATAGAAAGCGGGAATGGCGCTTTCCGGGTGGAGGATCAGTCCGACCAGGCTCAAAAGGGAATAGGCTACCGTCAGCACGAGAACGCGCTGCCGCCCGTTCAGCACCGCCAGCAGCGCGAAGCTGACATAGAAGAACATCTCGTAGTTGAGCGTCCATCCAAGCTTGTAGAGCGGATGCAGGCCGTGGCTGGCGGGATTGTAGAATGGGATAAAGGCCAGCGAGAGCAGCAATTGCTGGCCGTCAAAGACCGTGGTCTTGAAGATGTCGGGCAGGACCAGGGCCAGCAATGCCGCCATGAAGGTAAAAGCCCAATAGAGCGGAACCACCCGCAGAACCCGGCGCCGGATGAAGCTGCCGGCCTCGAACCGCCCCTGTCCCGTCACAGCGACCATGATGAAACCGGAGACCACGAAAAACAGGATCACGCCAAGCCATCCCAGCCGACCATAGGCAAGCGATTGTTCGGCCAATGGATAGAGCAATGCGTGCGAAGCCAGGACCAGAATGGCGGCACAGGCTCTGAGGGACTGAATACCGGTGATCTTGCTTGACATTTGATCGGGGCGCTCGGGATTTACCTATCCATATCACCACTCCGCACCGACCAAACATTACCAACGAAGACATCGTTAATTTGGCCCGCTCAGAACATCGGCACGCGCTCGGGCAACCAGTTCCGCGTCGGCCCCCGGTCCGGTCCGATGGCCTCCTCGCCCAGGCCCAGTGCGGTCGCCGCCTGCTCCAGCCCGATGCGCAGGACGAGCTTTGCGCTGCGGCGCGGCCAGTTGCGCGTCTGCTCGATATCCTGCAGGCCCCGGTCGTAAAGGCAGACATCGGTCAGCACGCCCCAGCAATCCGCCGGCAGCCGGCGTGCCAGGATGGCGAGCCGTTTGCGCGCGTCGGCGGCGCTGTCCGCCAGGTCACCCTGCATGGGCGGCCCGTTCCGGCCCACCCGCCCGGGGTCGTATGACATGGTCACCCGCTGGCGCAGGCTGGCCCGGTCGAACAGTCGCATCAGCCGGCCAGCAGCTTCCAGATGGTGGGGCGACAGGAAGTCGTGGTCCCGCCCGCCACTGCCGAGACGGAGCACGGCATCCGGCAGAGGCAACGGGCGCTGCTGCGCATCTTCCGCCATCTTCAATGCGCCTCGCCCTGAACCTGCTGTTCGAGGACCGAAACCTCGGCATCGAAGGCCGGATCGTCGCGCATGTCTTCGATCAGCCCGCAGGCATAAGAGACTGTTGTCCTATCTCGCCCAAAAGCAGCACCAACGGCCGAGAGGCTTTCCCCCAGCATGACATGGGCCAGGTACATCGCCAGTTGGCGCGACCGGGCGATGCCGAGCCGGCCACGAGCTGTGCTCAAAATCAGGGTGACCGGCACCTCGCAATGCTCGGACACCAGGCTCACGACGCGTTCGACCGCCGTGTGTTCGCGGAAGATTGGAGACGGAAATTGGGCCCGGCTGGCGGCCTGTCGTTCAGCGTGCATGATGCTCTCCACTCAAGATAGGATGATATTCCTATCATTGACCGAACACCAGCCACCCGGGGATAAGTCTGTTTCGTTTTCGCTGCTTCACCGCCTGATCGGCTCTGCTGCCGCCTTCCGACAATCCGGGGAGACGACCGCAAAAGAAAATGGCCGCCTCGTAGGGCGGCCATTTTGACGACGCTTGGGATGGGGTGGACGCTCAGTCGGTCTTGCGACCGAGGCCATTGTCCTTGGCGAGCTTGGAGCGGGTCGCCGAATAGCTCGGGGCAACCATCGGATAGTCGGCCGGAAGGCCCCACTTCTCGCGATATTCCTCGGGCGAAAGGTTGTAATGGGTCCGCAGGTGGCGCTTGAGCGACTTGAACTTCTTTCCGTCTTCCAGACAGATGATGTAGTCGTTGGCCACGGACTTGCGGACCGGGACGGCCGGCTTGAGTTCCTCGACCGGAGCCGGTGTCTCATTGGCCTGGAGGGCGCGCAGCGCGCCGTGCACTTCGGCGATCAACTTGGGCAGGTCGCCCGGGCTGACGGCATTGTGACTGACATAGGCGGATACGATCTCCGTGCTGAGTTCGATCAGATCGGCCTCAACAGTTGCGAACGCGCCGGTATCGTCGTTCATTTTTCAACCTTCCGTTTTTTTTATTGGGCAGCAACAAGGGCAGCCGCTGCCTTGTTGCTCTATTATGACTGTTTATTATGCCACGCAACCCCGTAGAGTCCCCGTAACATACAAATGAGCGCCAACTATGAAGCGGAATTTTGTTCTTTGTTTGGGGCCAGTTCATCAATCATAGTTTCTTTGCACGGTTTGTAGCCGGACAAATAACTGGCTCTGGCAAGGAGATGGGCTGAAACAGGCGTGGTCAGCCACAGGAAGACCATGCCAATAATGGCGCGCAGGGAGACTGCGGCATCTTGGCTCAGAACAGCCACCGCCAGCAGAATCAATCCGCCCCCGACTGCCCCGGCCTTGGAGGCGGCGTGCATGCGCGTGTAAAGATCGGGCAGCCGGACGACGCCCACGGCCGCCAGCAGGGTGAAGACCGCTCCCACCAGCAACAGCACGCCGCCGATATAGAGCTCCAGTCCGCTCAGCATGGTCAGCGCTCCTCAGTCACGATGTCGTTGCGCGAGCCCCGCAGCAGAACGTACCGGGCCAGGGCAACGGTTGCCAGGAACCCCAGCAGCGCCAGGGCGATGGCGATATCGAGATAGAGCCACAGGCCCGTTCGCACGGCGATCGCACCGACAAAGCCCATGGCCACCACCGTCAGCAGGTCCAGGGCGAGCACGCGGTCGGACAAGGTCGGGCCGATGACGATCCGCACCAGCGAGACGAGCAGGGCCAAGCCCAGCAGCACGAGCGAGATCAATGTCGCCCATTCAATGAAGATCGCGGCCGTCATTCGAACACCTCACTGACCTTCTTCTCGAATCCACTGGCGATGTCGGCAATCATTGCTTTTCGATCGTCCATGTGGAGAGCGTGAACATAGAGCACGGACTTGTCAGCCGAGACATCGACGCTCAGCGTGCCCGGCGTCAGGGTGATCATATTGGCCAGGAGCGTGATCTCGGCGTCGGATTTCACCGTGAGAGGGAAGGCGATGATCGCCGGCCGCACGGCTTTGGATATGTCGGGGCGCACCACCACGATCGCCACACGCACCGCGCTGACCATCAGTTCGTAAACGAACAGCAGGGTCAGCGACACAACGCGCCGCACCCGCCGCAGGGTCCTCGGGCTCGCCAGGGCCTCGCGCAGGACGAGAACGGCAACACCGCCGATCAGCCCGCCGAACACCAGGTTGAGCCCGGTAAAATTGCCGGAAATGCCGGCCCAGATCAGCGCCAGTATGACGACGAGGAAAGCCGTGTTCATGGTGCGTCTCCTGCAAGGCCGGTCGCGGCCACATAGCGCGCCGGGTCGGCAATGTCGGCGGCCCCGATGCTGATCTGGTCCATCAGCGGCCCGGGCCAGAGGCCGACCACCACGATACCCGCGACCAGCAGCGCGGTCGCGCCGAAGGCCAGGCGGCCACGGCCATCGAAGGCCACCAGAGTGGCCGCCGCATGTTCGCCGCCCTGCCCCTCGGGCCCGGCACGCCAGAACATATGCGCCCAGAGCCGCGTGCCCGCGATCAGGGTGAGCACCGCATTGATCATCAGCGCCAGCACCATGGCCGTGCCCACCCAGCCGGGCGTCGATCCGGTCACGCCCTGCGCCAGGCCCGCATCGAGCAAGAGCAGTTTGGGCCAGAAGCCGAGAAAGGGCGGCACGCCCGCCGCGGCTAGGACCAGCACGAGGAAGAGGATCGAGATCGGCGCGCTGGCCGCATAGAGCCCGCCCATCTGCCTTGTATCGGTCGCCCCGGTGCGCTTCTCGATCAGGCCGGCGACCATGTAGAGCGCCGTCATGGTCAGGATGGCGTGGAAGATATAGAGCCCCGAGCCGGCGATGCCGTTGAGCGAGGGCATGGCCAGCCCCGCGACCACCGCGCCGATGCCGCCGATGACCACAAAGCCGATGGCGCGGCGCAGATTGGTCTCGGCGATGGCCCCAAGCGGGGCAATGAGCAAGGTGGCAATGGCGACCAGCGCCAGGGCCGGCTCCAGCAGCTCACGGCTGGCCGGCAGCACCGCCACCAGCGCCCGCAGCATGGCATAGGCACCGACCTTGGTCAGCAGGCCCGCGAACAGCGCCGACACGGCCGCGGCCGGGGTGTGATAGGAGGCCGGCAGCCACGCATTGACGGGAAAAGCCGCCGCCTTCATGCCGAAGGCCAGCATCAGCAGGGCTGCCACCCCTGCCATGGCCGCGGGATTGGCGGCGGGCGCCACGCGCATGATGTCCGACATGTTGAGCGTGCCCAGGAGGCCGTAGAGCAGGCCCAGCGCCAGCAGAAAGAAGGTGGTGGCCAGGAAATTGAGGAAGCCGTATTTGACCGCCCCGTCGAGCTGCATCGGCCGGTTGCCCTGCACGATCAGGCCAAACGAGGCGATCAGCATGACCTCGAACCACACATAGAGGTTGAAGAGGTCGCCCGTCAGGAAAGCCCCCGTCACCCCGGCGAGCAGCAGCAGCACCATGGAATGGAAGGCGTCACGCCCGTCCGCCTCGGCACGGTCGATCTCGGCATAGAGCAGCACGATCAGCGTCACCACTGCCGCCGCCAGCGCAAAGCTGGCGCCGAACAGGTCCGCGGTCAGGCTGATGCCGAAGGGCGGCAGCCACTTGCCCATGGTCATGCTGACCGGGCCGTTGGCCACGATTTCGAGGAGCAGCGCGATCTCGCAGGCGATGATGCCGGCCACCACGATCAGCGCCCCGATCAGCGGCGTGCCATTGCTGCGACGGAACATCAGGAGCCCCGCGGCTCCCATCAGCGCCAGCGCCACGGGCAGCACGATCACCCAATCGCTTGCGGGGGTGAGGATGTCGAGCATGCCCATCGGCACTTCGCTTGCGGGGGTCGGTGAGGCCATGGGTCAGTAACTCAGTGGCGGGCTTGGCGAGCGTTCGGGCTCGGCCAGGCGCATGGTATCGGTATTGTCGGCATCCAGGCTCTGATAGGCGCGAAAGGCCAGCACGAGCAGGAAGGCAAACATGGAAAAGCCAATGACGATCGCCGTCAGGATCAACGCCTGCGGCAAGGGATTGGCGATCGGCCCGTCGGGCGCATCGAGCCCGTCGGGGACGATGGGCGCGATGGCCTGGGTGACCCGGCCGGCCGTGAAGATCAACAAATTCACCCCATTGCCGAAGATCGTCATGCCGATCAGCATGCGGATCACCGATCGCGACAGCAGCAGATAGGTGCCGATGGTGATGAACAGGCCCACCAGGGCCGCCAGCACATAATCCATCAGAGATCCTCCTCGCGGTCGCTCTCGAGCGACAGGGCAATGGCCGACAGGGTGCCGAAGACCACGCAATAGACGCCGATGTCGAAGAACATCGGCGTCGACAGCGGCAGCTCGGTATTGCCGAAATCGAGATAGAGCCAGATGCTGGTCATGAAGGGCGATCCGGTGAACAGGCTGAGCAGCCCGGACAGGCCCGCCAGCACCACGCCAAAACCGGCAATGGCCATGGGATCGATATGCAGCGCGCGCCGCACCGCGCGCACGCCGACCGCCATGCCGAACACGGCAATGGAGGCCGCCGCAATCAGCCCGCCGATAAAGCCGCCACCCGGTTCATTATGGCCGCGCAGGCAGACATAGACCGAGAACACCAGCATGACGGCAACGATCAGCGGCGCCAGGGTGCGAAAGATGACCGTGTTCATGGGGTGACCTTTCCAGGCTTGCGTGCCCGCTTCGGTTTGTCCGTCGCCGGCGGCGGTCCTTCCATGGTCTTCTTCTGGCGGCGCAGCAGCGCCAGAATGGCCATGCCGGCGCCCATCACCACCGCAATCTCACCCAGCGTATCAAAGCCGCGATAGTCCACGAGGATCACGTTGACGATATTGTGCCCGTGGGCGATCGGCACGCTGGTGGCGGTGAAGAAGTCCGACAGCCGCGTGTTCAGCGTGCCGTTGAGCACCAGCATGAGCAACAGGCTCACGCCCAGGCCGCACACTGCCGCCAGCGCGCCATCGCGCGACCAGTCCTCGAAGGGACGGTGGTCGCGCTGGTCGAGCCGCAGCCGCGTCATCACGAAGGTCAGGATAACCACCGAGAGGATTTCCACCATGAGCTGGGTAAAGGCCAGGTCCGGCGCCCCGAAGAGCAGGAAGATCAGGGCCACTGCCGTCCCCTGAACGCCGAGCGACAGGATGGCGATCAGTCGCGAGGACGCCACCAGGACGGCGGCAAGGCCGAGCACGGCCAGGCCCAGAATCCCCCATTCGTAGATTTCGAGCGATGGCGGCACGAGCCGCTGGCTCCAGTCACCCAGTTCGGCCGCCGGCACGATCCAGTCGAGCCCGCCCCAGGCCAGCATCGGGCCGAACAGGGCAAGGGCCATCGCCGCGAAAACCACGACGAGATAGAATTCGAGCTGCCCGTGATGCAGGAACCGCGTCACCGCGCCGGCAAACCGGATCAGCGAGAACATGACCGCGTCAAAAACCGTATCGGCGGTCCAGCCCAGCGCATTGTCGAAGCGGCGCAGCACCGTGCGAATGGTGTCCGCCTGGCGATAGACCAAAATGCCCAGGCCCCAGGTCAGGGCCGACAGCCACAGCAATGGCGAGGTAACGTCCAGCGCCAGCGTCAGGTGGCTTTCGACCGCCTGCCCGAGAATGGCCGAAGCCCCCGGAACCAGCACGTCATGCCCCAGCCAGTCGGGCAGGATGCCGGTGACGATGCCCGCCGCACCCAAAACGATCGGACCCGCCAGCATGGCGATGGGCGCCTCATGCGGGCTCTTGGGCGTCGGCACGGCCTCGCCCAGGAAGGGCCGGATCATCACCAGCATGGCGACACCGGCCAGCATGGCATTGCCCAGCACCAGCACGGCCAGCACCAGAATGGCGGTCCATTGGCCGCTCATCAGCCCGAGATACATTTCCTCCTTGGCGAAATAGCCGATGGTCAGCGGCAGGCCGATCATCGAGAGCGCCGCAAGGGCTGCACCGATGAAGGTCACCGGCATCTTGTCCGCAAGCCCCCTCAGGGCGGTAATCTCGCGCGTCCCCGCTTCATGGTCGATGGCGCCTGCCACCATGAACAGGCCGGCCTTGTAGAAGGCATGGGCAACGAAATAGACCACCATCCCCGAGATGGCGTAGGGGCTGCCCAGCCCGATCAGCAGCACCAGCAGGCCCAGCGAGGCGATGGTGGTCTGGGCCAGGATCTGCTTGAGGTCGGTCTGCTTGAGCGAACCGAGCGCGCCCCAGATCAGGGTTACCCCGCCGAAGATGACCAGCACATTGGTCCAGACATCGGTCCCACCCAGCACCGGCGTCATGCGGGCCAAGAGATAGACGCCTGCCTGCACCATGGTGGCCGAATGCAGGAAGGCCGAAACCGGGGTCGGCGCTTCCATCGCATTGGGCAGCCAGAAATGCAGCGGAAACTGAGCCGACTTGGTGAAGGCCGCGCCCAGAAAGCAGATGAGCACCAGCAGATAGAGCCCGTTGTCGCGCAGCACGTCGCCCATGCCACGCAGCGCGCTCATCTCCCAGGTGCCCGTCAGCTGGTGCACCAGGATCGCACCGGCGAGCAGGAACATGCCACCGATATTGGTGATCACCAGCGCCTGGATGGCGCCGCGCCGGGCCGCCTGCCGCGCATGGTCGAAACCGATCAGCAGGAACGAGGTAACCGAGGTCAGCTCCCAGAACAGGAACAGCGAAAGCAGGCTGTCGGCCAGCACAAGGCCCAGCATGGCGCCCATAAAGGCCAGCATGAAGCCCAGGAACCGTCCCTGATGGGGGTGTCCGGCCAGATAGGCGCCGGAATAGAGAATGATCAGCGTGCCGACGCCCGAAATGGTCAGCGCGAAGATCAGGCTCAGCCCGTCGATGTGAAAGGACAGGTTCAGCCCATAGGCGGCGACCCATTCGAGCGCGCTGGAAACGGCGTGGCCATGAATGACGGGGTCGGCAAAGCCGAGCAGGAACACGAAGATACTGGCGGGTACGATCGCCAGGATCCATCCGGCAAAGGCGCCGGCAAAACGGTGGATGAACGGCGCCAGCATGGCGGCCACGAAAGGCGCAACGGCGACAAGCCCTATGCCTGCATCAAGGGTCGGCCCCAATGCTGCCACTCCTCTCTCGCCTTTTGGCGATTCAAATGGAATTTGGCCTGCGACCTTACCGATTGGGGTCCCCGGGACAAGCACAATCGGACCGGGTGCGACCATAGGGCCATGCGTTTTCAACCATTTCCGGGGCTGGCAATGCCGCGCCGGGCGGCCTATGTCCTCTCTCAGCTTCCCTGGGCGGCCCGTTCTGCCCATCCTGCGGAGAGATCATGACCAAGACTATTCCGCCGAGTGCCCGGCGCGTTTCCCATAATCACACCCATCACAATGTCACCCGCGAGGACCCCTATGCCTGGCTTCGGGCGGACAATTGGCAGGAGGTGATGCAGAAGCCCGAGACGCTCGATCCGGAGATCCGCGCCTATCTCGAGGCGGAAAACGACTATTACGAAGCCGAGTTCGGCAAGCCGACCGCTGAACTGCAGGACCGGATCTACAAGGAAATCCGCGGCCGCATCAAGGAGGACGACAGCGGCGTCCCGTCCCCGGATGGCGAATGGGCCTACAACACCCGCATGCTGGAGGGGAAGCAGTACCCGCTGATCGTCCGCACGCCGCGCGAAGGCGGTGCAGAAAGCATTCTGCTCGACTGCAATGTCGAAGCCGGCGAGGGCTATTTCGGCTTTGCCGGTGCCAGCCACGACCCGTCGCACCGCACGCTGGCCTGGGCCGCCGACCGCGCCGGCTCGGAATATTACGACATCGTGCTGCGTGACCTCGAAACCGGCAAGGACAGGGACGAGGTGATCCGCAACACGGCGGGCTCCTATGTCTGGTCCAATGACAGCCGCGCGCTCTATTACACCGAATATGACGACAACCACCGACCCTATCGCATCCGCCGCCACGATATCGGCACCGAACAGGCGAGCGATCCGATCATCTATGAGGAAAAGGACCCCGGCTTCTTCGTGGGCGTCGGCAAGACGCTGTCGGACAAGTTCATCATCATCGATGCGCATGACCACCAGACCAGCGAAGTCCGGCTGATCGACGCCGAAAAGGGTGGCGAGCCGCGCCTTGTGGCCCCACGCCTGATAGACCGCGAATATGAGGTCGATGAGCGCGATGGCGTCCTTTATATCCGCACCAATGCCGATGGGGCCGAGGACTACAAGATCGTTACTGCCCCGGTTCACACCCCGGCGGCCGAGAACTGGACGGACCTCGTCCCGCATCGCGAGGGCGTGCTGATCCTCGATGTCGCCTTGCTCAAGAACCACATGCTGCGTCTCGAGCGTGAGGATGGCCTGCCGCGCATCGTCGCCCGCGACCTGCGGACCGGCAAGGAAGAAACCGTCAGGTTCGACGAGGAGGCCTATTCGCTCGGCATGTCGACCGGCTACGAGTTCGACACGACGGTGTTCCGCCTCACCTATTCCTCGCCCACAACGCCCAGCCAGGTGTTCGATGTCGATCTCGAAACCGGCAAGCGTACCCTGCTCAAGACCCAGGAAGTGCCCTCGGGACACAATCCGGCCGACTATGAAACCAGGCGCCTGTTTGCAACCGCGCCCGATGGCGAGCAGGTGCCGGTGACCCTGCTCTACCGCAAGGGAACCGCGCGCGACGGCTCCAACCCTGCCCTCCTCTACGGCTATGGCGCCTATGGCATGTCGATGCCCGCATCCTTCTCGGTCTCGGTGCTCTCGCTGGTGGATCGCGGCTTCGTCTATGCCATCGCCCATATCCGCGGCGGCATGGAAAAGGGCTATCGCTGGTACCGCCATGGCCGGCGCGAGCACAAGCCCAACAGCTTCTCCGACTTCATCGCCGCAGCCGAGATGCTCATCGCCGAGGGTTACACGAAGAAGGGCCGGATCATCGCCCAGGGCGGTTCGGCCGGTGGCATGCTGATGGGCGCCATCGCCAATCTTCGGCCCGACCTCTGGGGCGGCGTCATCGCACAGGTGCCGTTCGTGGACGTGCTCAACACCATGCTCGACGACACCCTGCCGCTCACCCCGCCCGAATGGCCCGAATGGGGCAATCCCATCACCTCGCCCGAGGATTACCACCGCATCGCGGCCTATGCGCCCTATGAGGCGGTTTCGGCCCAGGCCTATCCGCCCATCTTCGCACTGGCCGGGCTGACCGATCCACGCGTCACCTATTGGGAGCCCGCCAAATGGGTTGCCAAGCTTCGGGCAACCAAGAGCGGCGACGCGCCATTGTATCTCAAGACCAATATGGGGGCGGGCCATGCCGGGGCGTCCGGCCGCTTTGACCGCCTCAAGGAAACCGCCCAGTGCTATGCCTTTGCAATAAAGTCAGCAGGATTGGACGGTTAGTTCCTTCACCGTCATTGTTGCGACAGACCCAAAAGCCTATAAACGCCAACGAATAGCCGGTTCCCGCCAGCGTCAAACCTTTCCAAGAACGGAGGCTACCATGACCACCAAGTTCACCCTGCCGCCCCTGCCCTATGCCTATGATGCGCTGGGCCCCTACATGTCGGCCGAAACGCTCGAATATCACCATGACAAGCACCACCAGGCCTATGTCACCAATGGCGAAAAGCTTTTGGAAGGCTCGGGCCTGGAAGTGCTGCCGCTCGAGGACATCGTCAAGGAGAGCTATGGCAAGAATGCCGGCCTCTTCAACAATGCCGGCCAGCACTACAACCATGTCCATTTCTGGAACTGGATGAAGCCCAATGGCGGCGGCAACAAGCTGCCGGGCAAGCTGGCGGCCAAGATCGACGAGGATCTGGGCGGCTTCGACAAGTTCCGCACCGACTTCATCGCCGCCGGCACCACCCAGTTCGGTTCGGGCTGGGCCTGGCTGAGCTTCGACCACAAGGCGGGCAAGCTCTCGGTCACCAAGACCCCCAATGGCGAATCGCCGCTGGTCCATGGCGGCATTCCGCTGCTCGGCGTCGATGTGTGGGAGCACTCCTATTACATCGATTATCGCAATGCCCGCCCGAAATATCTCGAAGCCTGGTTCGACAATCTGGTGAACTGGGAGCATGTCGAAAAGCTCTATGAGGAAGCCACCGCCTGATCGCGGCGCACGGCCTCTCCTGCCCATCGAACCCGCCGGCCCCTGGCCCGGCGGGTTTTGTTTTTCCGCAGCCGATTTCGCCGAACCGGAACCGCACCCTTCATTCCCCCGTTGAGGCATGTTAACGAAGCCTTAACGATAAGAGGGGCCGTCGTGACCGTTCCAGGCAAAACCATCGCCATTCTGGCCGCAAATCCGGCCCTGAGCGCCGTGCTGACCATGGTGCTGGCGAGCGACTCGCGCCTGCGCGTCCGTCCTTTCGACAGCGAAGCCGAGCTCTTTGCCTATATGCGCATCGCCCCGCTCGACATGCTGGTGGTCGATTTCGACCGCGAGGGCCGTCCGGCCTATGAAATGGTCGAGGCCATTCGCCTTGATCCCAGCTTCGTGTCCCGCGAATTGCCGGTCATTGCGCTCACCCGCGCGATCACCCCGCCGATGCGCCAGCAGGCGATCAGCGCCGGCATCGACGAAGTGGTGGTCAAGCCGATGTCGCCGCGCCATCTGCTGCAGCGGGTGCAGGCGCGCCTGCTCAACCGCAGCGTCATCGGCGCCCTGGGCTTCGGCTATCGCGGCCCCGAGCGCCGCAACCGCGTGCCCGCCCGCACCACCGAGCCGCATCCGGCCCGCCGCTATACCGACAATGTCGTGCCGCTCTTCCCCGACCGCCGCGCCAAGCGCCCAGATCTCGGCCCCCTGGCCTGACCCCTCACCTGTCGACCCGGTACGTCTGCCCGGCGCGCCCTACCGCTTCTGCTCGCTGACCCAGACGACCTTGTTCCACAAATCCTCGACCGAGTCGGCGAACTGGATGTTGCGGTCGTGATGCGACACCGAGGCGGCCAGCACATCGGCGGCAAACCCCCTGACAACCTCGAAGGCGCGGTGACGATTGAGCATCACCACGGGCCGCACATTGCCCGCCGCCCAGGCGCCGAAGAGCGCGGATATCGAGGCCAGCGAGCCGGGCAGCGCCACGAAGGCGACACTGGAGCGGGCGAGAAACGCCAGGCGCTCGGCCTGGTCGGGCAGCACGGTGATCGGCACGCCGGTCAGCGCCTGCGGTAGCACGATGCTGGCATCGGCGACGATCTCCACCGTGCCCCCGGCCGTCCGGGCCGCGGTGATCAGGGGCACCGGCAAGACCGCGTTCTCGGCCAGGCACAGCATGCGCGCGCCCTTGCGCGCAAACACGCGCCCCACTTCGCCCATCAGGCTGGCGCGTTCCGGGTCGCCGGGCCCCCTGTCCGAGGCAAAAATGGCGACGGTCAGCGGCGATTGCATGGACCCGACCATCAGCGCCGCCGCCCCGTCAGCCCACCCAGAATGCCGCGTACCAGTTCGCGCCCCAGCGTATTGGCTACGGTTCGCGCGAAGGAGTTCATCGCGGCCTCGGTTGGCGATTGGCGCGTGCTGCGACGTGGCGCGGCTGCCTTTTCGGCCCGCGCCCTTTCCTTGGCCAATGCCTCGGCTTCTTCGCGCCGCTGCGCCTCATATTCGGTCCGCTCGTCGGCGAGCTGCTTGTCCCGCGCCCTCCTGTGCAGCACCTCGAAGGCGGATTCGCGGTCGAGCACCGTGTCATAGAGCCCGCCAACCGGCGAATTGGCCAGCGTCGCGTCGCGCTCGGCCGGGGAGATCGGCCCCACCTGCGCCGAGGGCGGGCGAATGAAGGTGCGCCCCACTATCGAGGGCACGCCCTTGTCCTCCAGCACCGACACCAGCGCCTCGCCGATGCCGAGCTGGGTGATCGCCTCCTCGGTCGAAAAGGCCGGATTGGGCCGGAATGTCTCGGCCGCGACGCGCACCGCCTTTTGCTCGCGCGGCGTATAGGCGCGCAGGGCGTGCTGGACCCGATTGGCGAGCTGGGCCAGCACGCTTTCGGGAATATCAACCGGGTTCTGGGTGACGAAATAGACGCCGACGCCCTTGGAGCGGATGAGCTTGACCACCTGCTCAACCTTGTCGATCAGCGCCTTGGGCGCGTCATCGAACAGAAGATGCGCCTCGTCGAAGAAGAAGACCAGTTTCGGCTTGTCCGGATCGCCCACCTCGGGCAGTTCCTCGAACAGTTCGGACAGCAGCCAGAGCAGGAACGTGGCGTAGAGCCGTGGCGCCTGCATCAGCTGGTCGGCGGCGAGGATCGACACATAGCCCTTGCCATCCGTGTCGGTGCGCATCAAATCGGCAATGCTGAGGGCCCGCTCCCCGAAGAAATTGTCCGCCCCCTGCTGTTCCAGCACCAGCAGCGCCCGCTGGATGGCGCCGATCGAGGCGGTGGTGACATTGCCGTAGCGGCCCGAGATTTCCCGCGCCCGTTCCTGGATATCCACCAGCAGCGCCCGCAGGTCCTTGAGGTCGAGCAGCAGCAGGCCTTCCTCGTCGGCGACGCGGAAGGCGATATTGAGCACGCCTTCCTGGGTGTCGTTGAGATCAAGGATACGGCTCAGGAGCACCGGACCCATTTCGGAGATGGTGGCGCGGACCGGATGACCCTGCGCGCCGAACAGGTCCCAGAAGATCACCGGATAGACGTCATCCTGAAATTCGGTGAACCCGATTTCCTCGGCCCGTCTGGTCTGCCAGTCCTTGGCCTGGCCCATCCTGGACACGCCCGACAGGTCACCTTTGATGTCGGCGGCAAAGACCGGCACGCCCGCGGCGGAAAACCCCTCGGCAAGGACCTGCAGGCTGACCGTCTTGCCGGTACCGGTGGCGCCGGTAATCAACCCGTGACGGTTGGCATATTTGAGATTGAGATATTCCGGCCGGTCGCTCACGCCCAAAAAGATCTTGCCGTCCACGAGCATGCCGCATCACCTGTTGGTCCGTTGTTGCCTCCGCTTATAGCCGTCGCGGCGCGCCGCGAACAAGCCAAAGCGGTCGGCAATCACCGGAATGGCCAACCTATCCTGCAGGCCGGACCGAACGGCGGGCCTTCACCATGGCGGCCAGCAGAGCGCCGATTTCATAGGGCTTTCGCACCACCGGCACATGCGCCATGGTGTCGGGAAGCATCCCGCCTTCGCCATAGCCGGTGGCAAAGATGAAGGGGATGGCGAGCCCAAGCATTTTCTCTGCCACAGGCAAGGAGGTCTCCGATCCGAGATTGACGTCGAGGACGGCAATATCGGGCGGACTGGTCTCGATGCGGCGCAGGGCCTCGCCCATGGTGTTGACTGCCGTCACCTTTTCAAAGCCCCGATCGGCGAACATGGCTTCCACATCCATGGCGATCAGCATCTGGTCTTCCAGCAGCAGCACGTCGAGATCGGCCGGCAGCAATTCCCGCCCGCCCGGCGTAACCGGCGCATCCTGGCCAACTGGCGAGGGGGTCGCGCCGCCCCGCAAGTGTCGCCCGGGCAGCGTGAAGCGCCCCACCAGGCCATCTGGCGCATAGTCAATGACGCTGGTGCCGCCCAGTTCGAATGGAATGCTTCGGTCCAGCAGCGCCGTGCCAAAGCCGGTCCGGTTTGGTGGCGTCACCTCGGGGCCGCCCCTTTCCACCCATTCCAGCCTGCAACTGCCGTCAGGCTCCATCTGCCATCGCACCTCAAGCCGCCCACCAGCGCAGGACAATGCGCCATATTTGGCGGCATTGGTCGCCAGTTCGTGGGTCACCAGCGCCATCACCGAGAACGCCCTTGCATCCAGCCAGGCGTCCGGCCCTCCGAGGAAAACAGTGTTATTGGCTGACCGATAAGGGCTGAGTTCGGCCTGCAAGAGGTCGGAAAGCCGCCCCCCGCCGTCGCCCCGGATCACCTGGTCATGCGCAATGGCAAGCGCCTGGATGCGCCCCTTTAGCGTCGCCACATAATCCTTGAGGCTGCGCCCGTCCTGCACGGGTTGCCCCACCAGCGACTTGATCACCGCCAGGATGTTCTTGACGCGGTGATTGAGTTCCTCGTTGAGCATGCGCTGGCGCACATCGGCCTTGGCGCGCTCGTCAGCCATCAATTCGTTGTGGCGCAGCAGCACCTCGACGATAGAGGCGCGCATCGCCTCGGCCACTTCCCGGTCGCTGTCGGACCAGGGTTCGGCCTGTCCATGCACGGTTTCCTTCCAGATGGCGAAGCTCTTGCGGGGCGTCAGCCGGTCGCCCAAGGGACCGGTCTCATAGGATTTTTCCGGATT
This sequence comes from Devosia salina, assembly GCF_019504385.1. Taxonomy (NCBI): domain Bacteria; kingdom Pseudomonadati; phylum Pseudomonadota; class Alphaproteobacteria; order Hyphomicrobiales; family Devosiaceae; genus Devosia; species Devosia salina. The sequence goes on along the minus strand of NZ_CP080590.1, from coordinate 1,024,450 downwards.
TCCGGCCCAGTTGAGGGTCTGCAGCACTTCGCGCCGGAAAAAGAACAGATAGTCTCGCGGCAGTTGAGAGAGTGGAATGGCCAGCACACCTGCCGCATCGGCGGAAAAGCCGACAGCGGCCGGGTAAAGCGTCTGCAATGCATGGCTGGACCAAACCCGGTTATCCGCCAGCGCGCCCACCAGGTCTGCAATCTGCTCGATCTCGCCCTCAGGCGGGGTGCTGCCGAACGCCGTCCACTTGCCGTGCAAATACAGTCCGAACCCGTCATTGGGGATCAGTTTGCCCAGTTCTTGGACCTGTTCATGCAGCAGCTCGGATACGTCCCGGCCGCTTGCCAACTGGTGGACCCGTTCCAGATAGGCACGCGTCCTCGCGGTCGTGTCCAATTGGCGCCGCTGGCGCAGCGACCCCAGATGCAACGATAGGAAATCGCCGAACATCTCGGTGGCCACCCGCAAGGGCATGGGCAGCACCTTGGGCGCATAATGGTGGCAGGCGATCATGCCCCAAAGCTGGCCGTCGACGATGATCGACACCGACATCGATGCCGAGACCCCCATATTGCGCAGATATTCGCAATGGATCGGGGAGACGCTGCGCAGATGCGCCAGGCTCAGATCAAGTGGCTGGCCCGCTCCGTCCAGTTCCGGCACCAGCGCAACGGGGCGGAACCCGGCATCGGAAATGACGCGGATGGTGTTCTTGAGATAAAGCGCGCGCGCCTGCTGGGGAATGTCGCTGGCCGGGAAATACTGGCCGAGGAAACTTTCCAGCTCGGGGCGTCTGGCCTCGCTCACCACCTTGCCGGAACCGTCGGGTTCGAAGCGGTAGATCATCACCCGGTCATAGCCGAGCAGGCCGCGCACGATGCGTGCGGTCTGCCGGGTCAGGAGGTCGATGTCATCGAGACCGGAAATGCGCGAAATCATGGTGCGCGCCAATTGCAGCGGCTGGTCACGGACCGTGTCGTCATGCGGCTCGAACTCGACGATCACAGCGGAGAGATACCGGTGGATCGCAATGTCGAACCGACCGCCTCCGGGCATTTGCTGGTCGATGAGCAGTGCCGGCCGTTCCACTTCGCCCGAGGTGGCCAATGCGTTGCGCAGGCTGTGGGTCAAGGCTCCGCCCAGCACCAGTTCGAGCGTGGCGCCGTTGGGGTCGCCGTTGAGCCCCAGCATGTCGAGTGCATTGGCGGAATGGCGCTGCACCGTCGAGAGGCCGGGATCAAGCGCCAGCAGCGCGCCATGGGGCTGGATACTGCCCGGAATATGGATCGGTTCCCTGTCGCAATTGGTCAGGTCGACCGTCTGTTCAGTCGTCATGCGTGGCTGCTCTTGAAGGCAATCTCGGCCCGTTGGAAGGTGGATTGGCTGGCCGAAACCACCCGGTTCATGTCGATATCGGGTGCGGATTCCAGCACTTCGAGAAAGCTGCGCCAGTTGGCGAGCCCGTCGGCCTGAACCGACAGGTGCCGGGCGCCGTAGTCGCGCGTCAGGCCCAGTTCCAGTGCGCGGCCAAGCAGGATCTGCGCACCCAGTGTTGCCCCCTGGACCACATAGAACATGCCCAGCAGGTCCGCTGTGTCCGACAACCCATCGCTGGCTGTCACCGCAACCGGTTCCAGGCTCAGATCATCGAGATCCTGTTCGATCGATGCGGCCACGGCCGTGGGCCGCCAGCCCAGCAGCGCGGCCGGCCAGTCCATCTCCGCCCACCGCCTCTCAAGGGGCAAGCGGAACAGGCTCAGCGCCCTGAGATAGCGCCGATATCCTGCCATGTCTGAAAATTGTCCCACTGCGCCATCGACGGCCTGGTGCAACACTGCGGTGCTTTCGCGCAGCATCCAGCGCCTTGTCGTTTGCGGCATGGTCCATCCGGTTTGGCCGAGGCAAACAATGGAAATAGGCGCCTCGGCGTTCCCGCGATATTAAAAATATTAAGTTGCGCGCATCTCGCCGACCACGTTGCCGCGCACATTGCGGATCGGCTGACGCGCGAATTGCTCCAGCACCGCTTTCTGGTTCGCGTCCGGGTCGGCATGGCGGAGCAGCAACGCTGCGACCATGGCGTGGCTGGCCGCCATATTGCCGTCGTCGCATTTGAGCGCGTAGCCCCAGCCCTTGTCGCGGATGGCGCCGCATTGCACGCCCTCGGCCCCGCCCTTCTGCATGACGCGGCCCAGGAAGGCCTCCATCACCAGCGTATCCAGATGTCCCGTTCCCGCCACCAGATGCGGATGGCTGGTCGCGGCGTCAAAGAGCATTTGCGCGCCCTGCGCGTGGCCGGCATCGAGGCCTCTGCCCGTCGCCATCCGGGCAAAGCCGCGGGCCCAGGCGCGCAGCGGCGCGGCCCAGGTGGGGATCGAACAGCCATCGGTGCCGCAGCGATCTTCGGTGAGGTCCTCGCCGATCACATATTCCACCGCGGCCCGCACCGCGCGCTGCACATCGTGTTCCCGCTCGACATAGCCGTGGGTCGGAACGCCCATGGCCAGTGCCACGCTGAGCATGCCCGAATGCTTGCCCGAGCAATTGTTGTGCAGCGGGCTCGGGTCGCGCCCGGCCGCGCGCAGGGCATCGCGCGCCTTGCCATTGGTGGGCATATGCGCGCCGCATTCGAGATCGGCCGCAGACAGGCCCATGCGCGTGAGGAAGTGGTCGACATTGCTCACATGCTCGTCCTCGCCGTGATGCGACGCACAGGCCAGGGCCAGTTCCTCGGGCGTATGGTGAAAACGGTCGATGGCATGCCGGTCGAAAATCGCCAATGCCTGCATGGATTTGATGGCGGACCGGGGAAAGATCGGCCGGTTCACATCGCCGCCGGAAGCGATCACGCCGCCATCCGCATCGACAATGATGAGGGCGCCGCGATGGCGGTTTTCCACCCAGTTGCCGCGCACGGCCTCGGCGAGAATGGGATTGGCATCCATATGAAAAAACTCCGGTCCTGGCTGTTCACCACGAACAACCGAGGACCGGAAAAGTCAACATGCATGGGTAGGAGGTACGCAGTACTGAACAGAGACGACCGGGATCAGATGTCCCAGTCGGAAACTGGTGTGAGAAAGCGGGAATTGACCCAGCCCTTGGTGTCGCCGCGCTCGACCAGGCACCAGTCGGAGCTGTTCTCGACCTCGATGCAGCGCTCGACCCAGACATGCAGGCCGGGGGTGAAGGCGCCAACCTTCTGGGAATAGCTGGCGGGCCATTTGCGGACATTGAGATGATCCCACTGCGCCACGCCACTGACCTGGGCCAGCGTGTCGACCTGGTAGCCGGCGGCCATGGCCGGCTGGACCGCAAAGCCGGCGGCGGTGGTGATGATGAGGCCGCACAGCGCCGCGACCAGAACCTTTTCCTGTGCCTTGTTCATTTCCAATGCCCTCGGATTTCCTGTTGTTGGATGCACAATGGCACCCCGGGATTGAACCGGCGCTGAGTCCGCCGTTCAGATAGCGTTCATTCTCGGGGGCCAGGAGCGCGCCGGGCTCAGTTCATGTCCCGCTGATGGACATAGAGGATGACGCTGTTGCCGCCGCCAAAGCGCAGCGAAACCACGTCGTGCTGGTCATATCCCTTGGCACGCAGCGCGCTCATCAGCTTGGGATTGCGGGCGATCGGCTGGCGCAGAACATTGACATTTCCGTTCAGGAACAGCGTCCCGTAATTGTTCTTGCCCCAGACCGTCAAGTCCTCGCACACCGGCTGGAGCCAGATGCTGCGGTCGCGAATTGCCGTGATTTCAGAAGCACTTACACGGCGCATGAAACCCATCTCGTCGGCGCAGTTATGCTCGACGCTGGGGCTGGGATTGTTGGGGCCGCCGGGAATATTGGCGGCCAGGAACTGGGCGGCGCTGGGCCCAACCGACGAGACGGTGGCAAGGCCTGCGAGCAGGGCAAGGGTGGTGAACTTGATCATTTCCATAACTCCTCAATGGTGATGACGCGACCGGTTGTCCGGCCGCCTGCCGATGCGCTGCACCGGCCTTGAGCGAGGTTTTGCGCCCACCCGCTTGAACCGCCGCTGAGGCCGCCGTTCATCATTTGTTAACCCGCGAAAACCCGCCGCGCCTGTTGGCAGCACAGGCAATCCGTGACAAATTCGCGTGGAAATAGAGGAGGTTCGAATGGCCAAGGTTCTGGTGACGGGTGGGAGTGGAAAGCTGGGGCGGGCGGTTTTGCGCGACCTGGTCGAGCATGGCTATGAGGTCCTCAACATCGACCAGCAGGCCCTGCCCGAGCCGATCTGCCCGAGCGTGCGCATCGACCTGACCAATTTCGGCGAGGTCGCCGGAGCCATCCTGGGTGGCGTTGATGAACGGGGCGGCCCCTTCGACGCCGTGGTGCATCTGGCAGCCATTCCCGCACCGGGCCTTGCCGCCAATGCGCGCACGCTCTCGAACAACGTCACCTCCAGCTACAACGTGTTCGAGGCCTGTCGCCTGGCCGGCATCAAGAATGTGGTCTTTGCGTCCAGCGAGACCGTGCTGGGCCTGCCCTTCGACAATCCGCCGCCCTATGCGCCGGTCGACGAGGAGTATTTTCCCCGCCCGGAAAGCGCCTATTCGCTGGGCAAGCTGCTCGATGAGACCATGGCCGCCCAGTTCTGCCGCTGGGACCCGGAGCTGCGCATGGTGGGCCTGCGCTTTTCCAACGTCATGTATCCAGAGGACTACAAGGCCTTTCCCGGCTTCGACAGCGACCCGCGCAAGCGCAAGTGGAACCTCTGGGCCTATATCGACGCGCGCGACGGCGCCCAGGCGGTGCGGCGCGCCATCCAGGCCGATTTCAAGGGCTTTGAGGCGTTCATCATCGCCAATGCGGACTCAGTGATGTCGCGATCCAATATCTCGCTCCTCGCCGAGGTGTTTCCCGGTGTCGAGCAGAAGGGCAACATCTCGACCAACGGCACACTGCTGTCCATCGACAAGGCCAAGCGCATGCTGGGCTATTCGCCCCAGTTCAGCTGGCGAAACGAGGTCAAGTAGCCCCTTTCCGCCTGCCGCATAGGTCAACCGCAAGCAATTTTGCATCGGAAACGTGCATTTTCGGCACTTGCGCTTTTTGTGAGCACAAGCATAAGTGCCGGCAATGGCGAACCCTGACCTGTCCATCCTGATCATCGACGAGAACCGCATTCGCGCCTCGATCATCGAGGAGGGCCTGCGCGAGGCAGGATATGTGCGGGTAGCCGTGATCCATGACGTCAACGAGGTTGGCCGCACCATCTCGCAGACTCCGCCCGACGTCATCTTCATCGACCTCGAGAATCCCAAGCGCGATACGCTCGAGCATTTCTTTTCGCTGAGCCGGGCCATCCAGCGCCCGATCGCCATGTTCGTCGACCGCTCGGATGGCGCCATGATCGAGAAGGCCGTCGAGGCGGGCGTCTCCGCCTATGTGGTGGACGGCCTCAAGAAGGAGCGCGTCAAGCCGATCCTCGACATGGCGATCTCGCGCTTCAATGCCTTTTCCCGGCTGACGCGCGAACTGGAGGAGGCGCGCAGCGCGCTTGAAGAGCGCAAGATCATCGATCAGGCCAAGGGCATATTGATGAAGACCAAGGGCCTGGGAGAGCCCGAAGCCTACGCCCTGCTGCGCAAGACCGCCATGAACCAGAACCGTCGGCTGGTGGACATTGCCCAAAGCCTCATCACCGCCGCCAACCTGCTTGGGCCATAGGAAACGCCATGTCCCGTCCCCACCTTACCGCCGGCTTTCTCCCCCTGCTCGACAGCGTGCTGCTCGTGCTGGCCCATGAGCTGGGCTTTGCCGAGGACGAGGGATTTTCCCTCAGCCTCACCCGGGAAACCTCCTGGGCCAATATCCGTGACCGTACGGCTCTGGGTCATTTCGACATCGCGCTGGTCCTGGCCCCCATGCCGATTGCGGCCAATCTCGGCCTGACGCCGATCGCAACACCAATGATCACCCCGGTCATGACCGGTCTCGGCAATAACGCCATCACCGTCAGCGCCGACCTCTGGACCTCCATGGCCGAGGCAGGCGCTCCCGGCGATCTCGTGGCGGGTCCGGCCGGCAAGGCCCTGGCACAGGTGGCCAAGACCAGCGACCGCAAGCTCCGCTTCGGAGTGGTGCACCAGACATCCTCGCATAATTACGAATTGCGCTATTGGCTGGCGGCGAGCGGCATCATGCCCGACCGCGATGTCGAAATCGTCGTCCTGCCACCGCCCCTGCTGCCGGAGGCGCTGGGCGCCGGAAGCCTGGATGGCTATTGCGTCGGAGAGCCCTGGAACAGTGTCGGCGTCGTCAGGCATGGCGCCCGAATTGCCACGACCAAGTCATCGATCTGGCAATGGAGCCCCGACAAGGCCATCGGCATGCGCACGGACTGGGCCGAACGCAATCCCGAAATCGTCGCATCGGTGATCCGGGCGACCTATCGCGCCGCACAATGGTGCCAGGACCGGGACAATCGGCTCGAGGCGGCAAGCATCATGGCAGCCCCCGCCTATCTCAACCAGCCGACCGAGATCGTGGCGCGGGCTCTGACAGGCCAGATCGACGGCGGCGTGCAAAGCATCGACATCCCGGATTTCTTCGTGCCGTTTGACGGCGCAGCCAACTTCCCGTGGAAGAGCCATGCCCTCTGGTACTACAGCCAGATGGTGCGCTGGGGCGAGATCGCTGCAAGCCCCAGGCATGCCGCGCTGGCCGCAGCAACCTTTCGCCCCGATCTCTATCGGGCCGCGCTGGCGCCGATCAAAGCGACCGTGCCGGCCGACGACTATCACGTCGAGGGCGACAGAAAGGTGCGCCACCTCGTTCCGGCGCTGGATGGGTCGCTCGAGCTGGGGCCGAACCAGTTCTTCGACGGCGCGCTTTTCGACCCCGCCACGCTTGACGCCTATATCGCCGGACAACGCGATCAAAGCTGATCATTATTGGCGCAATTCCGAAAACTGCTTAAAAAGTTCGCACTACGCTATCGATCCTGCCCGTGCATCAGGCACTCCCTTTGAGCAGCGCGAACGGCGGATATCCGCTAAACCTCTGTCGCCGTAGGACGAATCCGCAATCGCGGCAATTGGCACGCTTCGTGCAGTGCAATTGGCGAGCGAGCTCCTCCCTGGACTGCTCACAGCTCTCGGCGTCCGAAGATGGGCGCTCCATGGCAAGGCTGCCAACTGACTCGCGTCCGGATCACTGACCGGCGCGCGGTGCGGTTGGTGGCCTTTTTGTATTGGAGCGCAGCACCAGCGTCGCGGGGCTTGTCGACACAAAACGGAGACGATGATGACTGCGACTACAAGCCCCCGGCCGCCACGCCACCGCCTCATCCCCCTGCTTACGGGCCTTGCATTCGGCCTCATGGCCAGCACGGCCAGTTGGGCGGCCATGCTTGACCTGGAGAAGGATGAGCTGAAATTCGGCTTCATCAAGCTCACCGACATGGCTCCCCTGGCCGTCGCGTATGAGCTTGGCTACTTCGAGGACGAAGGCCTTTATGTGACCCTGGAACCGCAGGCCAACTGGAAGGTACTTCTGGACGGCGTGATCACCGGTTCCCTGGATGGCGCACACATGCTGGCCGGCCAGCCGCTGGCCGCCACCATCGGCTATGGCACCAAGGCCCACATCGTCACGCCCTTCTCCATGGATCTCAATGGCAACGGCATCACTGTCTCCAACGCCGTATGGGAGCTGATGAAGCCCCATCTCGAGATGGATGCCGAGGGCAAGCCCGTGCATCCGATTTCGGCCGCGGCGCTCAAGCCGGTGATCGAGGCATTCGAGGCCGAGGGCAAGCCGTTCAACCTGGGCATGGTGTTCCCGGTTTCCACCCACAATTACGAATTGCGCTACTGGCTGGCCGCCGGCGGTATCAATCCGGGTTATTATTCCCCCGAGGACGTGTCCGGGCAGATCGCGGCCGACGCCTATCTATCGGTGACCCCGCCCCCGCAGATGCCGGCCACGCTCGAAGCGGGCACGATCGATGGCTATGCCGTGGGCGAGCCGTGGAACCAGGCGGCCGTCTTCAAGAAGATCGGCGTGCCGGTGATCACCGACTACGACATCTGGAAGAACAATCCCGAAAAGGTCTTCGGGCTCACGGCCGAGTTCGTCGAGGCCAATCCCAACACCACCATCGCCATCACCAAGGCGCTGATCCGTGCGGCCAAGTGGCTGGACGAGAACGACAACGCCAACCGGGCCGAGGCGGTGGAAATACTCTCGCGCTCCGAATATGTCGGCGCCGACGCCAATGTCATCGCCGCATCGATGACCGGTACATTCGAGTTCGAAGCAGGCGACGTCCGCGACGTGCCGGACTTCAACGTCTTCTACCGCTATTACGCGACCTATCCTTACTATTCCGACGCCGTCTGGTACCTGACGCAGATGCGCCGCTGGGGTCAGATTGCCGAGGACCAGCCCGACAGCTGGTATGATGAGGTCGCCAGGTCGGTCTATCGCCCCGATCTCTACTTGGAGGCCGCCCGCCAGCTCGTGGACGAGGGCTTGATCGAGGAGGCCGACGTGCCGTGGGACAGCAGCGGCTACCGCGAGCCGACCGCCGAGTTCATCGACGGCGTCACCTATGACGGCACCAAGCCCAACGCCTATATCGACAGCCTGCCGGTTGGCCTGAAGACCGGTGAGCGCGTCGAGGGCAGCGAAGTTGTCGCCAATCAATGATCGCCCGGGTGGCCGGGACACCGGCCACCCTCAGCCTCCGAGGACTGCGAAATGACCCTTGCAAGCGAAGCCCCCGCCTCCAGCGGCCAGCGCCGGCAGAAGCTCTTCACCGCCATCAATCGATCCGCCGCCTGGCTCAGCGCCCTTGGCCTGGGCTGGCTGGTCCCCCTGCTCAAGATCGCTGCCGGTGACGATCCGCGCGAACAGATGGGCGAGCTGCGCGACAGCCTGTTCTTCCCGCTCATGGGCATAGCGGTCTTCGTCATTGCCTGGGCGAGCCTCGCGCCTCAGGTGCAGACTTCGCTCGGTGCCATTCCCGGCCCGGCGCAGGTCTGGGAACAGACCGCGGCCCTGTGGCAGGACCATCTGGCCGAGCGCGAGAAGGAAGCCGAATTCTATGCCCGGCAGGACCAGCGCAATGCCGAACTGGTGGCTGAGAACCGCGCCGACGACGTCAAGTGGCGCGCCTATACCGGCAAGCCGACCTATCTCGACCAGATCCTGACCTCGCTCAAGACCGTGGGGCTCGGCTTCCTGATCGCCACCATTGTCGCGGTTCCGCTCGGCATTGCCTCCGGCCTCAGCCGCCCGTTCAATGGCGCGCTCAATCCACTGGTGCAATTGTTCAAGCCGGTTTCGCCGCTGGCCTGGCTGCCCATCGTCACCATGGTGGTCTCGGCGCTCTATGTTGATGCCAGCGAGGCGCTGCCCAAGGCGCTGGTCATCTCCGCCGTCACCGTGACGCTCTGTTCGCTGTGGCCCACGCTGATCAACACCGCGCTGGGCGTCGCCTCCATCGACAAGGACCTGGTCAATGTGGGCAAGGTGCTGCAGCTCTCCACTGCGACCACCATCACCAAGCTGGTGCTGCCTTCGGCCCTGCCGCTGATCTTCACCGGCCTGCGCCTCTCGCTCGGTGTTGGCTGGATGGTGCTGATCGCCGCCGAAATGCTGGCGCAGAACCCGGGCCTGGGCAAGTTCGTATGGGATGAATTCCAGAACGGCTCCTCCACCTCGCTGGCCCGCATCATCGTCGCCGTCCTGACCATCGGCATTATCGGCTTCCTGCTCGACCGGGTGATGTTCACCCTGCAGACCGCCTTCACCTTCTCCGGCAAGCGATAGGACCAGGACATGGCCCCCATTCTCCAGCTCTCCGGCATTTCCAAGCATTTTGGCGAGGGCGCCAAGCGCGTCGATATTCTCGACAATATCAATCTGGACGTCGAGGACGGCGAATTCGTCGCCATTCTCGGCTTTTCCGGCGCCGGCAAGACGACGCTGATCTCGCTCATGGCAGGCCTGTCCGAACCCGACCGGGGCGGCGTGATCTATCGCGGCCGCGAAATCGACGGCCCCGGCCCGGAACGCAGCGTGGTGTTCCAGTCCTATTCGCTGATGCCCTGGCTCAGCGTCTCCGGCAATGTCGATCTGGCGGTCAACGCCGTGCACAAGTCCAGGTCGCGCGCCCAGCGGCTGGAGCTGCGCAGGCGCTATGTCGAAATGGTCGGGCTCGGCCACGCCGCGGACCGCCGCCCCGCCGAATTGTCGGGCGGTATGCGCCAGCGCGTCGCCGTGGCCCGGGCGCTGGCCATGCAGCCCGAAATCCTGCTGCTCGACGAACCGCTTTCGGCGCTCGATGCGCTGACCCGCTCCAAGCTGCAGGACGAGTTCGCCCAGATTTCCGAGGCGGAAAAGAAGACCATCATCCTCATCACCAATGACGTGGATGAGGCCATTCTGCTGGCCGACCGGGTCATCCCGCTGACCCCTGGCCCGGCGGCGACGCTGGGCCCCGATTTCCGGGTCGATATCGAGCGCCCGCGCGATCGCGCCGCGCTCAATGGCGATGACCGCTTCATCAAGTTGCGGCGGGAGATCACTGAATATCTCATGGATGTCGGGGCGGCCCGCAACCAGGGCGGCGAGGCCGATCTGACCCTGCCCAATGTCGTGCCCATTGCCCGCGGCAAGTCGGCACGCCTGCCCAAGGCCTATGCCGAAGCGGCGGGGAGTGAGGTCGAGGCGCATTATCTCGACTTTTCCGAAGTCTCGAAGGTCTATCCGACACCCAAGGGGCCGCTGACCGTCGTCGACCGCTTCGACTTCCAGATGAAAAAGGGAGAGTTCGTCACCCTGATCGGCCATTCGGGTTGCGGCAAGTCGACCGTGCTCTCCATGGTGGCCGGGCTGAACGACATTTCCGGCGGCACGATTTCCCTCGACGGCAAACCCGTCGTCGGCGCCGGTCCGGAACGCGCGGTGGTGTTCCAGGCGCCCTCGCTGATGCCCTGGCTCACGGCGCGGGAGAACGTGGCGCTTGGCGTCGACCGGGTCTATCCGAAGGCCAGCCCGGCCGAGCGGCGGGACGTGGTCGAGTATTATCTCAACCGCGTGGGCCTCGGGGATGCAATGCATCGCCCGGCCTCGGAACTCTCCAACGGCATGAAGCAGCGCGTCGGCATTGCGCGTGCCTTTGCGCTCTCGCCCAAGCTCCTGCTGCTCGACGAACCCTTCGGCATGCTCGACAGCATCACCCGCTGGGAATTGCAGGATGTGCTCATGGATGTCTGGGCGCGCACCCAGGTCACCGCCATCTGCGTCACGCACGACGTGGACGAGGCCATTCTCCTGGCCGACCGGGTCGTGATGATGTCCAACGGCCCCAATGCGCGCATCGGCAATGTCATGGAGGTGGACCTGCCTCGCCCGCGCTCGCGCAAGGCGCTGCTCGCCCACAAGGACTATTACGCCTATCGCGAGGAACTGCTCGACTTCCTCGAAGCCTATGAGGGCGGCGCCAATCCGGACCAGGCCACGCTGGACCATATCCGCGCCAAGCGCCGCGAACGCGGCCAGTCGGTCGCGGCCGAGTGAAGAACAGCCCAATAAACATGCATTCCGAGAAGATGCAGCCATTTTGCCCACTCTTTAGGCATGAGGCCGGACATTGCAGCGGCACCCGGCCCGAACCCGGTCTTTGCCGTCGCAGAGAAACTCAGGCAAGTCACTGATATTTAACAGGAACCGCGTCCGTCCCCGTTCTGGCACGGTTCGTGCAATGTAGAATGCGAAGGAGCTCCTCCCAAGACGCTCTTCGACACACCGACGTCCAAAGGCGGGCGTCCCACAGGCAAGGTCGCCAACAGACACGGGCTGGTTCCTGAACCAGTGTCCTGTCGGTTGGCGGCCTTTTTGTTTTCCAGACCCAAACCGGAGCCCCATCCGATGTCACAGGATCAGACTTCAGGACACCCCGCCGCCCTCTCCACCGGATGCATGAGGAGCGCATGATGGAAAAACTCGTCGTCATCGGCGCCGGCATGGCTTCGGGCCGTGCCCTGGAGCACATTTTCGAGGAGGCTCCCGGCCGCTTCGACGTCACGCTGTTCGGGGCCGAGCCGCGCGGCAATTACAACCGCCTGATGCTCTCGCCGGTCCTGGCCGGCGAGAAGGAATATGACCAGATCATCACCCATGACTCGGCCTGGTACGAGGATCACGGTGTCCAGACCCGCTTCGGCGAAACCGTCACGGCCATCGACCGCACCCGCAAGGTCGTGGTCAGCAAATATGGCGAAACGCCCTATGACAAGCTGATCATCGCCACCGGCTCAGCGCCCTTCATCATCCCCCTGCCCGGCAAGGACCTGCCCGGCGTCATGGCCTTCCGCGATCTCGACGACGTCAATCGCATGGTCGAGGTTTCCAGGCGCCCCGGCGCCAAGGCGGTCGTCATTGGTGGCGGCCTCCTGGGCCTGGAGGCCGCGGCGGCGCTGCGGGCCCGCGGCATGGAAGTGGTGGTGCTCCATCTCATGGGGCACGTCATGGAACGCCAGCTGGACCCGGCCGCCGGTTTCCTGCTGCAGCGCGACCTCGAAGCGCGCGGTATCAAGGTGCATTGCAAGGCCCAGACCAAGGCCATTCTGGGTGAGACCCATGTCGAGGCCGTCGCCCTGGAGGATGGCACCGTCTATGGCGCCGACATCGTCGTCATGGCCGTGGGCATCCGCCCCGAGACCCGGCTCGCAGTCGATGCAGGCCTGCATGTCGAGCGCGGCATTGTCGTCAACGACCAGATGGTCACCTCCGACCCGGACATCCTGGCGCTGGGCGAATGCGTCGAGCACGAGAAGATCGTCTATGGCCTGGTGGCGCCGCTCTATGACCAGGCCAAGGTGCTGGCCAAGACGCTGGCCAAGGTGGATGCCGCCTTCCGTCCGGTGCAGACGGCCACCCAGCTCAAGGTGACCGGTGTTGCGGTCTATTCGGCCGGTGACTTCGCCGATGCCGAGGATCGCGAGGAAATCGTGCTGCGTGATGCCACTTCGGGCATCTACAAGCGCCTGGTCCTCAAGCAGGACAAGGTCATCGGCGCCGTGCTTTATGGCGAGACTGGCGACGGCCCGTGGTTCTTCGACATGATCCGCAAGGCCACCGACACGCGCGAAATGCGCGACACCCTTATCTTTGGCCAGGCCTATCAGGGGGGCGCTGCGCTGGACCCTATGGCGGCCGTTGCAGCCTTGCCGGATGATGCAGAAATCTGCGGCTGCAACGGCGTATGCAAATCCACGATCACCGGCACGATCGTATCCAAGGGCCTGACCGATCTCGACGGCGTGCGCGCCCATACCAAGGCCTCTGCCTCGTGTGGCTCGTGCACGCATCTGGTCGAAAAGCTCATGGCGATCACCCTGGGCGACAGCTACAACCCGGCCGCCGTCAAGCCGATGTGCCCCTGCACCGAGCATGACCACGGCACCGTCCGCAGGTTGATCGTTGCCAAGGGGCTCAAGTCCATTCCCGAGGTGATGCAGGAGCTGGAGTGGAAGACCTCCTGCGGCTGCGCCAAGTGCCGCCCGGCCCTTAACTACTACCTGGTTTCCGAATGGCCCGGCGAATACGAGGATGACGGCCAGAGCCGCTTCATCAACGAGCGCGTCCACGCCAATATCCAGAAGGACGGCACCTATTCGGTCGTGCCGCGCATGTGGGGCGGCATTACGAACCCCAGGGAACTGCGCGCCATTGCCGACGTGGCCGACAAGTTCGCCATTCCCACCGTCAAGGTGACCGGCGGGCAGCGCATCGACCTCCTGGGCGTCAAGAAGGAAGACCTGCCGGCCGTGTGGGCCGATCTCAATGCCGCCGGCATGGTATCGGGCGCCGCCTATGCCAAGGGATTGCGCACGGTCAAGACCTGCGTCGGGTCGGACTGGTGCCGCTTCGGCACCCAGGACTCCACCGGGTTCGGGGTACGACTGGAAAAATTCATGTGGGGGTCATGGACCCCGGCCAAGGTCAAGCTTGCCGTGTCCGGCTGCCCGCGCAACTGCGCCGAAGCCACCTGCAAGGATATCGGCGTCGTCTGTGTCGACAGCGGCTACGACATCCACTTCGCCGGGGCCGCGGGCCTCGACATCAAGGGCACGGAAGTCCTCGGCCACGCCAATACCGAAGACGAGGCTCTCGAGATCATCGTGGCCCTGACCCAGCTCTATCGCGAGCAGGGGCACTATCTCGAGCGCATCTACAAATGGGCCAAGCGCGTCGGCAGCGACAGCATCAAGGCCGCCGTCATCGACGACCTCGCCAAGCGCCGTCAGCTCTACGACCGGTTCGTCTATTCCCAGCAATTCGCCCAGGTCGACCCCTGGGAAGAACGCGTCAACGGCAAGGATGCCCACGAATTCGCCGCCATGGCCGAATTCGGGCTTCCGGTGGCAGCGGAGTGATCGCCATGACCGACTGGATCGAACTGGGCCGCATTGAGGCCGTACCGGTGCGCGGCTCGCGTTGCGTCAATACCCCTTCGGGCAAGATCGCCGTCTTCCGGACTGCGGAGAACGAGATCTACGCCATCGAGAACCGCTGTCCCCACAAGGGCGGCCCCCTTTCCGAAGGCATCGTGCACGGTGCCTCGGTTACCTGCCCGCTCCACAACTGGGTCTTCGACCTGGCTTCCGGACAGGCCCAAGGCGCCGACGAAGGTTCGGTGCGCACCTACCCCGTCAAGGTCGAAAACGGGCTCATCTACATCGCTCCCGACGTATTGCTGCAGGTTGCGGCCGAATAGGCCGCCACCGCTCCTCCCCCAAACCCAGGAGATTGGTCCCATGTCCTACGTTGCCCCCAAAGAACTTGCCGCCAAGATGATCGAGGCCGGCGAATCCAAGGTGTTCATGTCCACCAAGGATACGCTGATCCGTGCCTATATGGCCGGCGCCATCCTGGCGCTTGCCGCGGCCTTTGCCGTGACCATCACCGTCAATACCGGCCAACCGCTGGTCGGCGCCTTGTTGTTCCCAGTCGGCTTCTGCCTGCTCTACCTCATGGGTTTCGACCTGCTTACCGGTGTCTTTACCCTCGCCCCGCTGGCCCTGATCGCCAAGCGCCCGGGTGTCACGCTGGGCGGCGTGCTGCGCAATTGGGGGCTGGTCTTTGTCGGCAATTTCGCCGGCGCACTGACCACGGCCGTCTTCATGGCCATCATCTTCACCATGGGCTTCTCCCATGCGCCAGACGCTGTGGGCGAGAAGATCGGCCATATCGGTGAAGCGCGAACCCTCGGCTATGCCGCAGCAGGGTTCTCGGGCATGCTGACGCTGTTCGTCCGCGCCGTCATGTGCAACTGGATGGTTTCGACCGGCGTCGTGGCCGCGATGATGTCCACCACCGTTTCGGGCAAGGTCATCGGCATGTGGATGCCGATCCTCATTTTCTTCTATCTCGGTTTCGAGCACTCCATCGTCAACATGTTCCTGTTCCCCTCGGGCATCATGCTGGGCGGCCAGTTCACCTGGGGTGACTACCTGCTCTGGAACGAGATCCCCACCGTGCTCGGCAATTTGGTCGGCGGCCTGACCTTTGTCGGCGGCATGATCTACGCCACCCACTACCGCACTTCGCCCAGCCGCAACCCGGCCGCGATGGGCGCTTCCTCGGCGGCCTACAAGCCCGCCGAGTGATCCGCAGGAGGCCCCGCCCCGCTGACCCTGGCGGGGCCTTTGCCGTTTCATCGCCCAACGCGCTACGGAGACAATAATGACGGAACTGACCCGCGAAGACGTCACGGCCATGATCCTGACCGCCAAGCGTCAGGCGGGCCTGACCTGGGAGGGCATTGCCGAGGCCATCGGCATGTCGCCAGTCTGGACCCATTCGGCCGCCATGGGCATGAATGCCATGCCCCAGGACAAGGCCGAGGCCCTGGCCACCCACCTGGCCCTGCCACAGCAGGCCGTGCTGGTGCTGCAGGAAAGCCCCACCAAGGTGTGGACGCAGGCCGTGCCAACCGATCCCTGCATCTACCGGCTCTACGAGATCGTCGGCGTCTATGGACCCACGATCAAGGCCCTGATCCACGAAAAGTTCGGCGACGGCATCATGTCGGCGATCGATTTCGACATGCAGATCAGCCGGGTCCAGAACCCCAAGGGTGACCGGGTCAAGATCGAGATGTCGGGCAAATATCTCTCCTACAACGCCTGGTAGGTCGAGACACGACTGGCTCCGCCGCGACCGGCGGGGCCAATATCCGGAATTGCCGCCATGCTCATGAGACTGGATCCACCTGCACTTGCCGTCACGATCGGCCAGCACTCGAGTGCCGGCGGCAAGCCGCGCAACCAGGATTTTCACGGCGCGCTCGTGCAAGAAGGCGCGGCCCTCCTACACAAGGGCGTCGCCCTGGCCATTGCAGATGGCATTTCGCCCAGCCCCGTCAGCCATATCGCCGCGGAAACAGCCGTCAAATCCTTCCTGACCGATTATTACTGCACGTCCGAAGCCTGGACGGTGAAGACCGCCGCGAGCCGCGTGATCACCGCCACCAATAGCTGGCTCGCCGCGCAGGGCGCCGGTATCGAAGAGCGCGACCACGCCTTCATCACCACCTTCAGCGCGCTGGTGCTGAAGGGGCGCCGGGGCCACATCTTCCATGTCGGCGACAGCCGCGTCTGGCGATTGTCGGGCGAGACCCTCGAGCCGCTCACCCAGGATCATCGCTCGCAGCTGTCGGGCGGCAGCGGATATCTGGCGCGCGCACTGGGGCTCGAGCCCTCGGTGGAGATCGACTATCGCAGCCTCCCATTGACGCCGGGGGACATTTTCGTCCTCACCACCGATGGCGTGCACGGCGCGTTGTCACCGCGCGACCTGGCATCGCGCCTCGGCGGTCAGGCCAATCTCGACATCGCCGCGCGCGACATTGTCGAGGCCGCCCTCGCTGCGGGCAGCGATGACAATCTCACCATCCAGATCGTGCGCATCGAGGACCTGCCCGCCGCCGATCACCTTGCCGATCTCGACGATGGCCAATTGCTGCCGCCCGCCCCCCTGCCCATGTTGCCGGCCTTGCTCGATGGCTATCGGATCCAGCGCGAACTGCACGCCTCGAGCCGAAGCCATGTCTACCTGGCGACCGAGATCGACACGGGCCGCCGCGTCGCCATGAAATTCCCATCCGCCGACCTCAAGGAGGACGAGGCCTATCTTCGCCGCTTTGCGGCCGAAGAGTGGATCGCGCGCCGCATCCAGTCCGCCCATGTCCTGGCCGCGGCGCCGGCGCCACGGGATCGCAAGACGCTCTATACCGTCACCGAATATGTGGAGGGGCAGACCCTGCGGCAATGGATGGCGGACCATCCCGCCCCGCCCATCGAAACGGTCAGGGGGCTGATCGAGCAGATCGGCGCGGGCCTGAGGGCCTTTCACCGCAAGGACATGATCCACCAGGATCTGCGTCCCGAAAACATCATGCTCGACGCCGATGGCACGGCACGGATCATCGATTTCGGCGCCGTGCGCGTTGCCGGGGTGGTCGAGGCGATGCCCAGGAGCGATAGCGACGACATCCTGGGCACCCATCAATATGCCGCCCCGGAATATTTTGCGGGCCAGCGCGGGACGGAGCGGTCCGACATCTATTCGCTGGGCGCGATCGCCTATGAGCTGGTCACCGGCGAACTTCCCTATGGCGCGGCGGTGGCCCAGGGCCGGCGGCTCACCTATCGACCTGCCTTTGCCAACCGCCGGGACGTCCCCGCCTGGGTCGACAATGCCCTCCACAAGGCGGTGCATCCCGATCCGGCGAAACGCTACCAGGCGATCAGCGAGTTTCTCTACGATCTGCGCCACCCCAATCCAGCGCTCCCCAGTCTCGACCACCTGCCGCTGGCGCAGCGCAATCCGGTGCTGTTCTGGCAATCGGTCAGCATCGTCCTCGGCGGCGCCTGCCTGGCGCTGGTCTGGCTGCTGCTGCACCGATAGACGTTATGCACAAAATATTGGCAGATACGATTTTTGCCACGTTTTTGCGCGTTTTTCTTTGATCGCCCTCGGTGGACGCGCTATTGTCTCACCGTCGTCCAGAGTTGGGCGACCATTTCGGCAAAGCCGCCAACCCGGATGGAGAGCAGAGTGCTCTCGCTCCCGGTTGGCGGCTTTTCTTTTTGGATCAAGGCATGAACCCGAGCGCGGCGACCGGCACCATCAAGACAACCTGCCCCTATTGCGGGGTCGGCTGCGGCGTGCTGGCGACGCGGCAGGCCGACAACAGCGTGACCATTGCCGGCGATCCCGACCACCCGGCCAATTTCGGGCGGTTGTGTTCCAAAGGCTCGGCCCTGGGCGAGACGATATCGCTCGAAGGCCGGCTATTGCATCCCGAGATCGACGGCACCCGCGCCAATTGGGACCAGGCCCTCGATCTTGTGGCCACGCGCTTTAGGGCCGCCATCGCCGAGCACGGCCCACAATCGGTCGCCATCTATGGCTCGGGCCAATTGCTGACCGAGGACTACTACGTCGCCAACAAGCTGATGAAGGGTTTTATCGGCAGCGCCAATATCGACACCAATTCGCGCCTCTGCATGGCCTCCTCGGTGGCCGGCCACAAGCGCGCCTTCGGCTCGGACACGGTCCCGGGCAATTACGAGGACCTCGAACAGGCCGATCTCATCGTGCTGGTCGGCTCGAATCTGGGCTGGTGCCACCCGGTGCTCTACCAGCGCATCGTGGCGGCCCGCGCCGCCCGGCCGGAGATGAAAGTGGTGCTCATCGACCCGCGCCGCACCGTCTCGGCCGACATTGCCGAGATGCATCTGCCCATCGCGCCGGATGGCGACAGCGCCCTGTTTGTGGGCCTGTTGGCGCATCTCGATCAACTCGGGGCCGTCGACAGCGACTATGTGGCCGCCTACACGACCGGCATCGAGGCGGCCGTGCTGACCGCGGAAGACTGGCCCGTCGCGCGCGTTGCCGAGGCCACCGGCCTCTCCCCGCTCTCGATCACCCGCTTCTATGACCTGTTCACCCGCACCCGGAAAGTGGTCACCGTCTTTTCCCAGGGCGTCAACCAGTCGGCCGCCGGCACCGACAAGGTCAACGCCATCATCAATTGCCATCTGGCCACGGGGCGCATCGGCAAGCCGGGCATGGGCCCCTTTTCGGTCACCGGCCAGCCGAACGCCATGGGCGGGCGCGAGGTGGGCGGGCTCGCCAATATGCTGGCGGCACACATGGATTTCACGCCCGAGGCGATTGACCGGGTCGGGCGGTTCTGGGGCGCGGCCGATGTCGCGCAGGGGCCGGGCCTCAAGGCCGTCGACCTGTTTGCCGCCATGGCGCGCGGCGAGATCAAGGCCGTCTGGATCATGGCCACCAATCCGGTGGATTCCATGCCCGAGGCCGATGCGGTGCGCGATGCGCTGAGGGCCTGCCCCTTCGTCGTCGTCTCGGACATGAACCGCAACACCGATACGATGGCACTGGCCCATGTGCGCCTGCCCGCTGCCGGCTGGGGTGAAAAGGACGGCACGGTCACCAATTCGGAGCGCCGCATTTCGCGCCAGCGCCCGTTCATGCCCCTGCCCGGCGAGGCTCGTCCGGACTGGTGGATCATCAAGGAAGTGGCCCGCCGGCTCGGCTTTGGCCAGGCGTTTGCCTATTTCGGCCCGGCCCAGATCTTTGCCGAGCATGCCGCGCTCTCCGGCTTCGAGAACGATGGCGGCCGCGACTTCGACCTCTCCGGCCTTGTCGGGGCGGACTATGAAACAATGGCTCCAACGCAGTGGCCCGTGCGTTCGAGGCCCGCCGCCCGGATGTTCGGGGACGCCAAGTTCTTTACGCCCGATGGCAAGGCCCGCTTCGTGCCCGTACAGCCGCCGCCGCCTTTCGCCCCGTCGCCGGGTGTCCTGATGCTCAATACCGGTCGCGTGCGCGACCACTGGCACACCATGACGCGCACCGGCAAGGCCGCCCGGCTGTCCGCCCACATGGCCGAGCCGTTCGTCGAAATCCATCCTGCCGACGCGAACGCCCTGGGGATCCGTCGCGCCCATCTGGTGCGGCTCAGCAATCGCCACGGCGTCGCCGTGGTGCGCGCCCTCGTCACCGACCGGCAGCGGCGCGGCGAGCTCTTCGTGCCCATGCACTGGACCGACCAGTTCGCCTCCGAGGGGCGGGTCGATGCGCTGGTTCCGGGCAAGACCGATCCGGTCTCGGGCCAGCCTGCCCTCAAGATGGCGCAGGTGCATGCCGAACCCATGGGCGCCCGCCTTTACGGTTTCCTCGTTGCCGCATCGCGACCACGGATCGAGGCCGATTATTGGGCAATCGCACCGGCTGCCAATGGCTGGCGCGCCGAAATCGCCCTGCTCGATGAGCCTGGCGACTGGGAGGCATTCCTGGCCGCCACCTTTGGCAGCGATGCCGGCTTCCAGTCGCTCCGCGACGAGCGCTCGGGGCGCCGCGCCTTCGTACTCATTGAAAACGGCAGGCTGGTCGCCGCCCTCTATACCGCGCCCGATCCGGTACTGGTCTCGCGGCAATGGGCCGTCGACCTGCTCGGCGCGGACGACCTGACAGCCTCTATCGTGCTTGCCGGGCGTCCCGGCGCCGACCGGCCAGATGGCGGCGCCATCGTCTGTTCGTGCATGGGCGTGGGCATCAACACCATCACCGAGGCTGTGACGCGCCATGGCTGCACCACTGTCGAAGCTGTCGGCGCCTTGACGCGCGCGGGCACCAATTGCGGCTCCTGCCGCGCCGAAATCAGGGGGATTGTCGATGCAAACCGTCTCATCGCCGCAGAATAGCGCCCGGATCGCGCCACTTGCTGTCCTGCCGGTGTTTTTCGACCTCAAGGGCAAGCGCGTCGTCGTCATCGGCGGTTCGGAACCCGCGGCCTGGAAGATCGAATTGCTGGAGGCCGCGGGCGCGCAAGTCGAGGTGTTTGCGAAGGAAATTTGCGAGGAGCTTGTTGAACTTCTACGCCACACCCCTCATCCGCCCTCCGGGCACCTTCTCCCACAAGGGGAGAAGGGGACTCAGAGCCTCCCCGAACACCGGCCTACCCCTCTCCCCTTGTGGGAGAGGGTGGATCGGCCGCAGGCCGAGACGGGTGAGGGGGAGGCTGGAACGACCTCAGGCATCACCCTCCACCCCCGCCCCTGGCACCCCGCCGACCTCAGCAACGCCGCCCTCGCCATTGCCGATATCGAGGACGACGCCGAGGCCCGCGCCTTCATCGCTGCAGCGAAAGCGGCAGCCGTCCCCTACAATGTCATCGACCGGCCCGAATTCTGCCAGTTCCAGTTCGGCGCCATCGTCAACCGTTCGCCGGTCGTGGTCGGCATTTCCACAGCCGGGGCGGCCCCTATCCTGGGCCAGGCGGTCCGCCGCCGCATCGAGACGCTGCTGCCCCAGACCCTCACCGAGTGGGCCCAACTCGCCGCAAGGGTGCGCCACGCCGTGATGGACACGCTTGAACCAGGCCCGCAGCGTCGTGCCTTCTGGGAGCGTCTGGCCGAGAAGGCCTTCGGTAGCCGGGCGCCCGAAGAGGCCGACGCCGCCGTGACCTTTGCCGCCCAACCGCCGACTGGCCGGGTCACGCTGGTCGGCGCCGGTCCGGGCGAAGCGGACCTCCTCACCATCAAGGCTGTGCGCGCCCTGCAATCGGCCGATGTGATCCTTTTCGACGATCTCGTCTCGTCCGAAGTGCTTGAACTGGCCCGCCGCGAGGCCAAGCGCATGCTGGTGGGCAAGCGCGCCCAGCGGGAGAGCTGCGCGCAGGACGACATCAACGCCATGATGCTGTCGCTCGCCCGTCAGGGAAAGCACGTTGTGCGGCTGAAATCGGGTGACCCGATGATTTTCGGGCGGGCCGGCGAAGAGATCGAGATGCTGGAAAGTCACGGCATTGCCGTTTCCGTCGTCCCGGGCATTTCCGCCGGCATGGCGCTGGCCAGCCGGCTGGGTGTCTCGCTGACCCATCGCAATCATGCCCAGTCCGTCCGCTTCGTCACCGGCCATTCGCGCAAGGGGGCGCTGCCGGACACCCTCAACTGGACGGCCCTTGCCGACCCGGCCACCACCTCGGTCTACTATATGTCGCGGCGTACCCTGCCCGGGATTGTCGCAGAGCTCACCGCCAAGGGGATGAGCCTTCATACCCCGGCCATCATCGCCGGCAGCCTGGGCCGGACCGAGGAGCAGATCTGGCGCGGAACGATTGGCGAAGCCGTCTCCGCCGTCGAAGCGTTTCCCCTCTCCGCACCGACGATCTTTGCGGTGGGTGATGCGCTCCATTCCCGGCGCCGGACCACGGCTTCAGACGGGCGAACTAGGGAAATATCCGTAGGCACCTTGGCAAAAATCTGAGGCCCCACCACTATTTGCGGTCAAGTCAGGTTTTGATTAACCAAGTTGCTGCACGGTGCGTTCACCATATTGGAGGCACCGATGACTACCCCAAACAAGCTGCTACTTGCGGTCCTGCTGACCACCGCCGCCATTTCTGGCGCGTCCGCGGCCGACCTGGATTTTGACTATCCGGCCGTCATCGACATGACCGCCAGCAACCAGGTCGACTGGAGCGGCTTTTATGCTGGCGTTTATGCCGGCTATACGGGCGGCCGGGCGACCAGCACGTCTGTCGGCAATGAGACGCCCATCGATGTCAAAGGTGGTCTCCTGGGCGGCACGGTCGGCGTGAATGCGCAGTACGACAAGTTCGTGCTCGGCCTCGAAAACGATTTGGCCTGGAGCGGGGCGGAAGGCAGCGCGACCTGCGTCGGCAACGCGGCGTTCAACTGCAATGGCAAGCTGGACTGGCTGGGCACGACCAAGCTGCGTGCCGGCGTCGCCTTTGACCAGTTCATGGTGTTTGGCACCGCGGGCGTGGCCCTTGGCGGCATCACCGCAACGGTGGACCCTGTGCCCGGAGGCATCACCGGATCCTACTCTTCGGCCATCTGGGGCTGGACGGCAGGCGCCGGCGCCGAAATGGCCGTCACCGACCAGGTCAGCGTCAAAGCCGAATATGCCTATTACGATTTTGCCTCCGTTCAGGCAGAGGCAGGCACGGTCACGGCCGCCGGCGCAACCGACATCAAGTCGAGCGCCCATGTCCTCAAGCTCGGCGTCAACTACCGCTTCTAGCTCGATCGCTGGCTAACGCACCAAGGTCGGTCCTTGCGGCCGCCCTTCCTCTTTTCCGAACCCCTCACTTCATCCAGAACATCGGCGTCAAATCGAACGACACCGGCTCGTTCTTCTCGTTGGTGGCCATGATGTCGGCCATATGGGCCCACCAGCGCTTCATCACCTCGGTATTGGGCAGATCGGCCATGGTGTGGTCCACGCGCCGCCAGAGCACGCCGAAAAGCGTGTTGGTTTGCTCGTCGAGATGGATCGAATAATCCTTCACCCCCGCTTCATGCAGCAGGTCGACGAGTTCGGGAAAGATCGCGTCGTGGCGCTTTTTGTATTCGGCGGCCATGCCGGGATTGAGCTGCATCTTGAAGGCGTGCTTTTCGTAGCCATTGTCGCGGATCATGCGCGGCGCTCCTTGTACATCCGGAACAGGATCGGCAGTGCGATCACCACGATCAAAAGCGAGCCGGTGAAGATCGTCATCACGATGCCCGGCACGTTGAGAAGGCCCAGGCCGAAGGTCACGAGGCCGATGATCAGGGCCGCGATCACCACGCCGATGATGGAGCCCGCGCCCCCCATGATCGACACGCCGCCCAGCACCACCATGGTCACCACGTCGAGTTCAAAACCTTCTGCAATCGAGGGGCGGGTCGAGCCCAGCCGCGCCGTCAGCAGCACCGCGGCGATGCCGCTAATCAGGCCCGTCAGGCAGAACAGCACGAATTTTATGCGATCAACGCGCACCCCCGAGAAGCGGGCGGCGGTCGCATTGTTGCCGATGGCGAACACCCGCCGGCCGAAATTGGTGCGATGCAGCAGCACGTAAAAGATCACCGCGGCCACCAGGAACAGCACCAGCTCGAACGAGACGACCCACCAGACATAGCCCTGGCCAAACCAGGCGAACTCCTTGGGATAGCCCTTGAAGCTCTGGTCGCCCAGGATGATGAAGGCAATGCCGCGGAACAAGCTCATCGTGCCGATGGTGACCACGATCGAGGGCAGCTTCAGCCCCGTCACCAGGAAGCCGTTGAACGCGCCGCAGACCAGGCCCACGGCGATGCCGACCGCCACCAGCGTGGGCGTATCGGCGCCATATTGCAGTGCCAGGCCCATCAACGTCGAGGCCAGCGCGATGATCGAGGCGACCGACAGGTCGATCTCGCCGGTGATGATCACCAGCGCCATGGCCAGCGCGATCAGGCCCTTTTCGGTGAAGTTGAAGGTGAGATCGCTGAGACTCCAGGCGTTGAGGAAGTAGGGCGAGGCAAAGCTGTTAGCCAGGAAGATGGCCAGCGCCACCAGGACCAGCAGGCTTTCCCAGCTCATCACCACGGATTTCAGCGGATTGTCGAGCCGGTCGGGAAGGCGACGGCCGGTTGATGAAATATCGGTCATGATGTTGTTCCGTGAACATGCCAGGCCTGAGGCTCTTGCGCCTCCCTCCCCCTTGAGGGGAGGGACCGAGGGTGGGGGTGTCGAGGGTCGAACAAATCCAGTGTCCGCCTTGGCCGCGACACCCCAACCCCTCCCCTCAAGGGGGAGGGGCTATTGGCGCCCGGCGCCATCATGCGGCCACCTCGGCTTTCTTGAGAATGATGCGGCCCTTGCTGCGCTCGCTCGTGGCATTGAGCACCACGGCGAGCAGGATCGCCATGCCGGAAATGGCCATCTGCCAGAAGGGCGAGACGCCGATGACCGGCAGCGCATTGTTGACGACACCGAGGAACAGCGCTCCCAGTATGGCCCCGCCCACAGTGCCGATTCCGCCGGCAATCGAGACGCCGCCGATGACGCAGGCCGCCACGACGGTCAGCTCATAGCCGCCGGCACTTTCGGTCGAGGCGATCACATATTTGGACACATAGAGATAGCCGGCCAACCCCGACAGCGCACCGGACAGCACAAAGGCCAGGAATTTGGTCCGTCCCACATTGATGCCGGTATAGACCGCCGCAACCGGATTGACGCCGATGGCGTAGAAGGCGCGGCCCCAGGGGGTCCGGGTCATCAGGATATAGACCAGCACCGCCACCACGATGGCAAACCAGCTCAGCACCGGCAGGCCGAGGAAGACGCCGCGCTGCAACTGGATGAAATCGGTGCTCATCTGCGAAGCGTTGACCCAGGTGCCGCCCGAAGCCACGAAGGCGAGGCCACGGTAGATGGTCAGCGTGCCCAGCGTCACCACGATGGGCGGGATGTTGAGCTTCCACACCAGAATGCCGTTGAAGGCACCAAGCGCGGCTCCCACCACCAGGCATCCAGCGATCAGCAGCGGCACCGGGATGAACGGAAAGGCGGCATTGGTCAGCGCCACCAGCATGCCGGTCAGGGCCAGGTTGGAGGCCACGGAGAGATCGATCGAGCGCGTGAGGATGACGGCCATCTGCCCCAGCGCCAACATCATCAGGATGGACGTGTCATTGAAAATGGTCAGCAAATTGCCGGGCTGGGTAAAACGCGGAAAGCGGATGGTCACCAGCACCAGCACGGCGAGGATGGCCAGCGCCAGCCAGGTTTCGCGGGACTTGAGAAGCCTGTTCATGCCGCCTGCTCCTCGACGATGCCGGCGGCAAGCCGCACCAGTGTTTCGGGTTGCAGGTTCGTGTTCTCCAAAGTCTCGACCACCAGCCCCTCGCGCATGACAACGATGCGGTCGCTCATGCCCAGGATTTCAGGCAGTTCGGACGAGACCATGATGACGCTGAGACCCTGCGAGACCAGCTCACCCATGAATTCGTGCACGGCGGCCTTGGAGCCGATATCGATGCCCTTGGTGGGTTCATCCAGAATGATCACTTTGGGCAGGGTGGCCAGCCATTTGGCAATCACCACCTTCTGCTGGTTGCCGCCCGACAGCGTCGAGACATTCTGGCTGAGCGAGGAGGCGCGCAGGTCGAGCCGCTCGGTATAGGTGCGCGCCAGCCTGAATTCCTCTGCCATGCGCAGGAAGCCGGATTTGCTGGTCTTGCCCAGGCTGGGCAGCGAGACGTTCTTGAAGATGGGCTCGCCGGTGATGACGCCCTGCTTGCCACGCTCTTCGGGCACATAGACGATGCCGGCTTCCACGGCGTCGGCCGGCGAGTGCGGCGCCACGGTCTTGCCTTCGAGCACCATGGTGCCTGCCGATGGCCGGGTCATGCCGAACACGGCCTGCATCACTTCGCTTCGGCCGGCGCCGACCAGGCCATAAAAGCCCAGGATTTCGCCCTTGCGGACGCTGAATGACACATTGTCGAATTCGGTCGGGTGACTGAGGCCGGAAACCTCGAGTACCGTCTCGCCGATCGTGGTCTGGCGGGCCGGAAAGATCTGGTCCACCGAACGGCCGACCATCATGGTGACGATCTCGTTCTGCGGGGTGTCCTTGATGAACCCCTTGCCCACCATTTCGCCGTCGCGGAACACGGTGTAGCGGTCGGCAATGCGATAGATTTCGTCGAATTTGTGCGAGATGAAGAGGATGGCTTTTCCGTCCTTCTTCAGCAGCTCGACAAGGACGTAGAGTTCCTCGATTTCCTTCTGGCTGAGCGCGGCGGTCGGCTCGTCCATGATGACCACCTGCGCATCGACGCTGAGCGCCCGCGCTACGGCCACCAGGTGCTTCTTGGCGATGCCCAGTTCCTTCAATGGCATGGACGCGTCGATGCCGGCGGCCATGCTGTCGAGCGTTTCCTGCGCCTCACGGCGCATCGTCTTCCAGTCGATCATGCCAAAGCGCGTTTTCGGCGCGTGCCCGAGATAGATATTCTCAGCCACGCTCAGTTCGTCGAAGAGAACCGTTTCCTGATGGATGGCGGTGATGCCAATTTCCGACGCGGAATGCGCGGTCGGCAGGGTCACCGGGGTCCCGTTGACGCGGATTTCGCCGGAATCGGGCTGGTAGATGCCGGTCATGGTCTTGACCAGCGTCGATTTGCCGGCCCCGTTCTCGCCGATGAGGGCCGTGACCTGGCCGGCATAGAGCTCCAGCGACACATCATGCAGCGCCCGCACACCCGGGAAGCTCTTGGATATGCCCGAAAGGGTCAGGATTGGGTCGGTCATGTCTTCACTTTGTCAAATACCCCCACCCTCATTCCCTCCCCACAGGGGGGAGGGATGCGATGAACACAGGCATCGCGATATGCGCCTCCCTCCCCTTGATGGGGAGGGAATGAGGGTGGGGTGGAGCCACAAGCGCTGGCGCTCCGGTGCGGAAACATCCGCACCGGAATTGCCCTGCAAAGATCAGTAGATCTTGCTGAACTCTTCGATGTTCGACGCATCAAACTGGAACGGCGCAGCCATGGCGGCCGAGTTGGTGTCGTCCAGGGTCACTTCACCGACATGGCCGATGGAGAAGGTCGCGCCAGGAGCGGCTTCTGCGCCTTCAACGAGAGCATTGGCGAGGTACACAGCCGAGTAGCCGAGGTCGATCGGGTTCCACAGAGCCACGGCCTGCGACGCGCCATTGTCGATGAACTGCTTGAATTCGGACGGCAGGGCGAGGCCGGTGACGTTGATCTTGCCGATCAGGTTCTGGTCGGTCACCACCTGCGCCGCGGCGACAACGCCGACGGTGGTCGGGGCGATGATGGCCTTGAGGTCGGGATAGGCCGCGATCAGGCCACGGGCTTCTTCGGTCGACTTCACCGAGTCATCGTCGCCATAGACGGTGGCGACCAGGTTGATGTTCGGGAACTTCTCGGGGATCGCGGCCTTGGCGGCTTCGATCCAGGCATTCTGGTTGGTGGCGGTGGACGCTGCCGAGAGGATGGCCACGTCGCCGCCCTCGGGCAGGTAGTCGGCAGCCAGCTTGATGATGGTTTCGCCGATCAGGTTGATGTCCGAAGGATTGAGGTGCAGCTGACGGCCTTCCGGGGCGACACCCGAGTCCCAGGAGATCACCTTGATGCCGCGTTCCATGGCACGCTGCAGCACCGGCACCAAAGCGTCCGGATCGTTGGCCGAGATGGCAATGGCATCGACCTGCTGGGCGATCAGCGAATTGACGACTTCGATCTGGGCTTCAGCGGTCGCGGCCGTCGGGCCGGTATAGATCACTTCAACATCGCCCAGTTCGGCGGCCGCTTCTTCGGCGCCCTTGGCGGCGGCATCGAAAAAGCCGTTGCCGAGCGACTTGACGACCAGCGCGATGCGGGTCTGCGCCATGGCCGGCGTGGCGAGCAATACGGCAGCGGTGGCCGTGGCGGCGAGCAGTTTCCAGAGTTTCATTTGATCCTCCCGAGGATTGGTCTGGTCTTGGTCGTTGGTGGTCCCGTTTCTCAGGCCATGGTCGCTTCGGCCTGAGCAGTCGCGTCCGCCACGATAAGCCGCACACCTGCCGTTTCCAGCATCTGGCGGTCCTCGTCGCGGATACCGCTGTCGGTGATGACGGCGGCTATTCGGTCGAGCCCACACAGGATGAGGCTCGAGCGTCCCGAAAATTTGGAAGAATCGGCGAGCACGACCAGTTCGTCGGCCTGCCCGATCAGCGCCAGCTCCGACTGCACGATCATCGGATCGGCTTCCATCAGGCCATGGGCACCGATGCCCTGACAGCCGATGAACATGCGCTTGGCGTAGAAATGGCTCGCCACCACACCACCGAATGGCGAGAGGATGACGTTCTGCTCGCGATAGACCGTGCCGCCCGGAATGACGACGGAATTGCGCGAATTGTGGATGAGGAATTCGGCGATAGCGAAGCTGTTGGTGAAAACGCTGAGGCGCTTGGCCGTCAGGTGATGCACCATCTGGTAGGTCGTGGTGCCGCCATTGATGATGATCGGCTCGCCATCGCGGCACATGTCCGAGGCCGCCCGGCCGATTGCGCGCTTCTGCGCGATATTGATCGTTTCGTTGACCGAGAAGGGCCGACCCATCAGCCCGCCCTGCGCCGGCGGGTTGATCGCCTCGGCCCCGCCGCGCACCCGGCGCAGCCGGCCCTGCTCGTCGAGCGCCGCAATGTCGCGGCGAATGGTGGCTTCAGATGAGCCAGTCACCTCGCAAAGCTCCGCCACCGTCACCACTGGGTGGGATTGTGCGGCGGCCAATATGACGCGATGGCGTTCCGTTTCGTGCAAGGCTGATACTCCCTGAATGCATTTGCTTCCATCAATTCCGGGCAGAGTCAATCATCAATCCGCATATTTCCGTCATAATCGCGCAAACATGACGAATTCTGATTGTTTCTGATTGACAGTGTTGACCGTTCTATGCCCATGTCCGGCCAATACCCGTTGCAGGTATCCGAAGCTCTAAAACTCTCGATTGTCACCCCGGCGAAAGCCGGGGCCCATCCTGGGATCTCAAGATGGATCCCGGCTCAAGGCCGGGATGACAGTCGGCGGAGGCTTTGAGACCGGACCCGTGCGGCGGGACGCGAACAGTCTAGTCTTCTCGGGAGGAATCCGATGTCCACCGCGCCCAAGCGCCTCCAGAACCTGTGGGATGATGCCAAGGCCGCGTCCATGAGCGAGCCGGAACGCCTCGTTTATCGGTCCAACCTGCTCGGCTCAGACAAGCGCGTCACCAATTATGGCGGCGGCAATACCTCTTCCAAGATCATGCAGAAGGACCCGCTGACCGGCGAAATGGTCGAGGTCCTCTGGGTCAAGGGCTCGGGCGGCGACAATGCCTCGATCAAGCTCGATGGCTTCGCCACGCTCTACATGGACAAGCTGCGCGCCCTCAAAGGTCTCTATCGCGGCGTCGAGTACGAGGACGAGATGGTGGGCTATTTGCCCCACGCCACCTTCAACCTCAATCCGCGCGCCTCCTCCATCGACACCCCGCTCCATGCCTATGTGAACCGGCCCTATGTCGATCACATGCACCCCGACGCGATCATCGCCATCGCGGCCTCGAAGAATTCGAAAGAGCTCACCCAGCAGATCTTTGGCGACACCATCGGCTGGCTGCCGTGGAAAAAGCCGGGCTTCGAACTGGGGCTGTGGCTGGAGAAATTCTGCCTCGAGAACCCCAATGCCAAGGGCGTCGTTCTCGAGAGCCATGGCCTCTTCACCTGGGGCGACACGCCCAAGGAATGCTACGAGACTACCATCGCCATCATCAATCAGGCCATCGAATGGTTTGAGAACCAGACCGAGGGCAAGACCATCTTTGGGGGCAAGGCTGTCGACAGTCTCCCTGCCGACCAGCGCCGCGCCATTGCCGCGCGCCTGATGCCGAAAATCCGCGGCTTCATCTCGGAAGACAGCCACAAGCTCGGGCATTTCGATGATAGCGACGCCGTGCTGGAATTCGTCAATTCCAACAATCTGCGTCCGCTGGCCGCGCTGGGCACGTCCTGTCCCGACCATTTCCTGCGCACCAAGATCCGGCCGCTGGTCATCGACTTCGACCCGGCCAATCCCAATGTCGATGCCGTCATTGCCGGCCTGGCCGACCAGATCGCCGCTTACCGCGTCGACTACCAGGCCTATTACGACCGCTGCAAGCACGACAATTCGCCCGCCGTGCGCGACCCGAATGCCGTCGTTTACCTGATCCCGGGCGTGGGCATGATCACCTTCGCCAAGGACAAGGCCACGGCCCGCATTTCCGGCGAGTTCTATGTCAACGCCATCAATGTGATGCGCGGCGCCTCGACCGTTTCGGAATATCAGGGCCTTCCCGAACAGGAAGCCTTCGACATCGAATATTGGCTGCTTGAGGAAGCCAAGCTCGCCCGCATGCCCAAGCCCAAGTCGCTGGCGGGCAAGATTGCGCTGGTCACCGGTGGCGCCGGCGGCATCGGCAAGGCCACGGCCGCCCGCCTCCTCCGCGAAGGCGCCTGCGTGGTCCTCGCTGACATCGACCAGACTGCGCTCGATGGTGCCACCGAGGAGCTGTCCGGCGTGTTCGGCAAGGATTTCGTCCGCCCGGTGAATATCAATGTCACCAAGGAAGACCAGATCATCGCCGGCTTCGCCCATGCCGTGGTCGAATTCGGCGGCCTCGACATTCTCGTGTCCAATGCCGGCCTTGCCTCTTCCGCCCCCATCGAAGAGACCACGCTCGACCTCTGGAACAAGAACATGGACATCCTGTCCACGGGCTATTTCCTGGTCAGCCGC
Organism: Devosia salina; assembly: GCF_019504385.1. Taxonomy (NCBI): domain Bacteria; kingdom Pseudomonadati; phylum Pseudomonadota; class Alphaproteobacteria; order Hyphomicrobiales; family Devosiaceae; genus Devosia; species Devosia salina. The sequence continues at coordinate 993,267 of NZ_CP080590.1, read as the reverse complement.
GAAGCCTTCAAGATTTTCCGCGCCCAGAAAATCGGCGGCAATGTCGTCTTCGTCGCCTCCAAGAATGGCCTGGCTGCCTCGCCCAATGCCGCTGCCTATTGCACGGCCAAGGCCGCCGAAATCCATCTGGCCCGCTGCCTCGCCCTCGAAGGCGCCGAAGCGCAGATCCGCGTCAACGTCGTCAATCCGGACGCCGTTCTGCGCGGCTCAAAAATCTGGGCCGGCGAATGGCTCGAACAGCGCGCCTCGACCTACAAGACCGACAAGGATGGGCTTGAGGAAATGTATCGCCAGCGCTCCATGCTGAAGCGCTCGGTCTTCCCCGAGGACATTGCCGAAGCCATCTACTTCTTCGCATCGGACGCCTCAGCCAAGTCCACCGGCAACATCATCAATGTCGACGCCGGCAACGCCCAGTCGTTCCCGCGGTAAGATCTGACGGGGTCGAAGGACCCCCTCCCCGGCCCTCCCCTCAAGGGGGAGGGTGGGCCTACACCATCACTGAGTTTGCGGCTCCTTTGCTTCCCTCCCCCTTGAGGGGAGGGATTGAGGGAGGGGGTCGTAGAGGGAGGCACATTCCATGACCGAACACATCATCGACCCGTCCACGATCGAAGCCGAAAATGCCAGCCGCGCGGCGGACCTGCATGTCGATTACGACACCCTCGGGGAACGCCTCGATCGGCGCGGCGTCAATATCGACGCTATCAAGAACAAGGTCGCCGCCTTCTCGGTCGCCGTGCCCTCCTGGGGCGTGGGCACTGGCGGCACCCGCTTTGCCCGCTTCCCGGGCAAGGGCGAGCCACGCGACATCTTCGACAAGATCGAGGACTGCGCCGTCATCGCCCAGCTGACCCAGGCGACGAAAACCGTCTCGCTGCACATTCCATGGGACAAGGCCGATCCGAACCGGCTGAAGCAGGCCGCCAGCCGCTTCAATCTCGGCTTTGACGCGATGAACTCGAACACGTTCTCGGACGCCAAGGGGCAGTTGCAGAGCTACAAGTTCGGCTCCCTTTCCGCGGCCGACAAGGCCACCCGCGACCAGGCCATCGAGCATAACCTCGAATGCATCGAAATCGGCAAGACCATCGGTTCGAAGGCCCTCACCGTGTGGATCGGCGATGGCTCGAACTTCCCCGGCCAGGTCAATTTCGCTGACCAGTTCGGCCATTATCTGGACTCCATGAAGTCCATCTATGCCGCCCTGCCCGATGATTGGCGCCTCTATACCGAACACAAGATGTATGAGCCGGCCTTCTATTCGACCGTCGTGCAGGATTGGGGCACCAACTACCTCATCGCCAGGGAGCTCGGCGACAAGGCCTATTGCCTGGTCGATCTCGGCCACCATGCGCCCAACGTCAATATCGAGATGATCGTGTCGCGACTGGCCCAGTTCGGCAAGCTCGGTGGCTTCCACTTCAACGACAGCAAATATGGCGACGACGACCTCGATGCCGGCTCGATCGATCCCTATCGCCTGTTCCTGGTGTTCAACGAACTGGTCGACGCCGAGACCCGCTACAGCGACTTCCATCCGGCGCACATGCTCGACCAGTCGCATAATGTCACCGATCCGATCGAGTCGCTGATGCTCTCGGCCGCCGATGTGCAGCGCGCCTACGCCCAGGCGCTGCTGGTTGATCGCGAAGCCCTTAAGGGCGCCCAGGACGGCAATGACGCTCTCGCCGCCACCCAGGCCCTGCGCCTCGCCTATCGCACCGATGTCGAGCCGATCCTGGCCATGGCCCGCATGGAACAGGGCGGCGCCATCGATCCTCTGGCCACCTACCGCGCCTCTGGCTATCGCGCAAAAGTCGCCGAAATCCGCCCCGAGATTGCGGCAGGCTCGAGCGGCATCGTCTGACGGCAAGTCAGACACAGCTTTTCCGCGGCACCTCCCCGCCAAGGAAAACGGAAGGCCCGGTGATCCGTCACCGGGCCTTTTGCCTGCCGTATCGGCTCACGGCTTCACCAGCCCGCCGAAATAGTCGAGGGCATAGGCTTCCACGCCGTCCACCTCGATCACCTCGCGGCCGCGAAAGCTCGCGACATTGCCCTTGCTGGTGTCGATGTAGCGGCCATGCGGCCCCGACCAGTCGAAGCCGCCGAGGAACCGCCCTTCCCCATACATGCACGCGAGCGCCGCCTTGATGGTCGCGCCGGCCCGTTCGGCGTCGATCAGGTCAGGACGCAGGACCTGGCCGTAATAATTCATGGCCCAGACCGGCTCGAAGCCGCGCCAGAGCACCTCCTGGCCCAGGAAATCGGTGCCGCCGAAATAGCTGTCGAAATAGCGCCATTCCCCTCCGGACCAGGAAAGGTCATTGGAGCCCGGGCGGCTGGGCCGGGTCCGGTCACCGCCGCCCACATAGCTGGCGGCCTTGGCCCGGACGATGATGGCATTGAGTTCTGCGGCAGTCATGGTCACCCCTGGTTTCGGGCCAGGAATGGGGCCACGCCGCGTCAGGGCCTGTCAGGACGGTTCGCGCATATAGGCGGTGGCCTGGAGCATCCAGTCACGAAACAACCGGACCTTGGGCAGGTTCCGGCGGCTTTCAGCATAGACCATGTAATATCCCCGCCCGTCCGATGCGAGCAGTGGAAAGGGCTGGATCAAGCGACCCCCGTCGATTTCGTCGCGAAACAGCGCCGGTGTCAGCATGGCGACGCCGCGCCCCGCCATGGCCGCGGTGCCAAGCAGGCTCTGCCAGCCCAGCATGCTGGCCGGCCGCCCCTCGGCCGAATAGCCCCGCACGCCAGCGGCCGTGAACCATTTGTTGAGCCAGTCGTCCTCGGGGTCGAGAATTGGCAATCGCAGCAGGTCCGCGGGCTCCTTCACGCCGCCAATGCTTTCGGCCAGCACCGGGCTGAGCAGCGGCGAAAAATCGGCCTTGACCAGCAAATGCGATACCAGCCCATTGCTCTGCGGCTCCGCAAGGGTGCGAATTCCGATATCGACCTCGCCATGCAACAGGTCGACCAGGCCGCTTTCGGCATTGAGCCGGACGGCAATTTCGGGATGCGCGATCTGGAACAGCCCCAGGTTCTGTGCGAGCCACTGACCGGCAAATGTCGGCACGGCGGAGATGGATAATTGCCCATCGACCGCACCAGCGGTGTCGGCAAAGGCGTCGCGCAGCAGGTCGAATGCCTGCCGCACCTGCGGCGCCAGTCTGGCCCCCACCACGCTCAGCTCAATCTGCCGGGGCTTGCGCAGAAACAATGCCGTGCCCAGGCGCTCTTCCAGCAGCTTGATCTGGTAGCTGACGGCGGCCTGGGTCATGCCCAGTTCCTCGGCAGCCCGGGTGAAACTGAGATGACGCGCGACGGCCTCAAAGGCGCGGATGGCAGAGAGCGGTGGCAGGGCCATGGATAAGGTAGCCTTATGCGCAATCATCGACGTTTAGTTGGAAACGACTGCGATCAAGGAGCAATCTGGTGTTCAAGTCAATACACAGAGGGCGCCTGCATAAAGTTGGCGTATGTCGAAATGACCAGCATCCCGACCTTTCTTGGCTTCCTGCTGACACTCCCCGCTGCGCGTCTTGTCGATGAACAAACCCGCCGGCGCCGGGCGATTCAGGGCCTGCGCCTGTCGTCGCACCTGCTCAACGATGTCGGGATGCCCGACTACGACAATCCCGCCGCCGATCCGCGCTGGGTGCAACGGCCGGACCTTGAACGCTGAGGCTTGCCAGCATCGGCGGATGGCCTAAAACAGGGCCATGTCCAAGACCACGCCCGCAACGCTCGCCCTGACCAAGGCCGGCATCCCATTCACGCTCGCGCATTATGACTACGACCCCAGTGCCGAGCGGGTCGGACTGCAGGCGGCAGAGGCCATGGGTGTTTCCGCGGCCGAAGTGTTCAAGACCCTGATGGTGGAGCTGGACGGCAAGCCGGCCTGCGCCATCATACCCTCCGACGAGGAGCTGAACATGAAGAAGCTGGCGGCGGCGCTGGGCGGCAAGTCGGCGCAGATGATGAAGCCAGCCGATGCGGAGCGCCTCACCGGCTACAAGGTTGGCGGTATCAGCCCGCTGGGCCAACGCAAGGCAGTCCCCACTGCCCTGGACGAATTGGCGACGCTCTACGACGAGATCTTTCTCAATGGGGGGCAAAGAGGGCTGCAGATTCGCATCCGCCCGGCTGACCTGGTCACGGCACTGGATTGCGTCGTGGCCGATCTGGTGCGGTAAGGCATCAAGGCCCCCTCACCCGCCGGCTTCGCCGACGACCTCTCCCCCAAGGGAGAGGTGAAGAAAGGCGGCCGCGGCAGCGGCACCTCTCCCTTAGGGGGAGAGGTCGGCCGAAGGCCGGGTGAGGGGGCCTCTCTGTTCCAGAAACGACAAAAGGCGCCCGCATGGACGCCTTCATCGGATGACCTGGAGGTCAGCGCCGCCTTTCGGCGACAATCGCTATTAGTTGACGTAGGTGCCGCGTGCGATGGAGCGGATGTCACCCTTGGTGATGCCCAGGTCGTGCAGCTGGCGGGCGTCGAGGTTGTTCAGCTCGCGCAGGGTGCGCTGGTACTTGGCAAAGTCGGCAATCTTCTTGGCGATGTTCATTTCGGTTTCCCCTTCGTTTGATGACCCTTATCTAGATCACTTCTGTCGTGATTAGTAGGTAGTCTTGTTGCACATCCGTTATGCATTCAGTGCAAACGAAAGAGGCAGCTCCGTCGTAATCCCTCCCCAATGACGGCCGCATTGTGGTGCGGCCGATTCCACTTCACTCCTCATAAAACCCTGCCATAACAAGAAAAAACCAGATCAAGCCTGAGCCAGATCCGGCTTTTTGATTTTTGACCACTTGGTCAACAGCCATGCGTCAGCGGGTAGCTTATCCGCGCGACCGCGTGCGGGCTGCCCGTCGATCCTCGCGCATTTCGAACCACATGGCGTTCAGAATGCCGAAGGAACAGGCCAGGCTCAGGCCTAATATCCACGAAAAATACCACATGGCGCCCTCCTAATAGGCATTGGGGTTCTTGGTCAGGTTTTCGCCGGAGACCGTGCCGCGCATCACCCGGAACACCCAGGCGGTGTAGATCAGCACGATGGGCAGGAAAACCAGCGTCGCCAGCAGCATGACGAACAGCGTCATGTGGCTCGAGGAGGCATCCCAAAGCGTCAATCCGGCATTGGGCATGGTCGAGGACGGCAGGAAGAACGGGAAGGTCGATACCCCGGCGGTCGCGACGATACCGAAAATGCCCGCACTGCTGCCCAGATAGGCCAGCCAGCGATAGCGTCCCATCAGCCCCAGCACGGCCAGGGCCATGCCTGCAAATCCGATGACCGGCGCAGCGATCATCCAGGGATAGGTGCCGTAATTGCTGAGCCACCCGCCCTGCACCAGGTCCACCGTCTTGCCGAGCGGGTTGATCGGGCCGTTGGGATCAATGGCGCTGGTCACGACATAGCCGTTCATGAACGCGACCCACACTCCGCCAAGGGCGAAGAGCGCCATGGTGGCCACACCGGCCCAGATGCCATATGTCCGCGCCCGCTCGGCCATCACCCCGACCGTTCGCCCCACAATGAGGGTGGCGCCATGGGTTGCGATCATGCCGAGGCTTACCAGCCCGGCCAGCAGGGCGAACGGCATGAGCAGCTGGAAGAAGTTGCCGGTGTAGAAGATGCGCATGCTGTCGTCGAAATGGAACGGCGCTCCCAGCAGCACATTGCCCACCGCCACCCCCATGATCAGGGCAGGCACGAAGCCGCCGACGAACAGGCCCCAATCCCAGATGGCACGCCAGCGCGCATCCTCGATCTTGCCGCGGAACTTGAAGCCGACGGGCCTCAGGATCAGCGCCAGAAGGATGACGATCATGGCCAGGTAGAAACCGGAAAAGCTCACGGCGTAGAGCGGCGGGAAGGCCGCGAAAATGGCACCGCCCCCCAGCACCAGCCAGACCTGGTTGCCTTCCCATGTCGGCCCGATGAGGTTGAGCAGCAGGCGCCGCTCCTCGTCGGTGCGGGCGGCGAAGGGCAACAGCGTGCCGACGCCGAGGTCGCGACCACCCATGATCGCGAACCCGATCAGCAGCACCCCCAGAAGCAGCCACCAGATCAGCCGCAGCGATTCATAATCGAGTGGAATGGTGCTCACGGTGCGAGCTCCTTGTTTGCAGGGGTGGCAGGCAGGGTGGCGATGACGAAATCGTCCTCGTCGTCGGGGGTAAGAAGCTTTTCCTTCGGCCCGGCCTTGATGATGCGCACCATCAGCATGACCATGATGACGATCAGCGTGGTGTAGAGCAGCACGAAGAAGCTCAGAGACAGCGCCAGGTCGAGCACGCTCAGGCCCGAGGCCGCATAGAAGGTAGGCAGGACCCCTTCCACCACCCAGGGCTGGCGGCCGAATTCGGCGATGAACCAGCCCGCCTCGATGGCGATCCAGGGCGTGGGCAGCAGGAATACCGTCAGCCACAGAAGCGGCTTGTTGGTGTCGATCCAGCCGCGCGAGGCGCGGTAGAACCAGAGCCCGAAGAAGCCGATGAAGAAGAAGCCCAACCCCATCATGATGCGGAAGGTCCAGAACAGCGGCCAGACAGCGGGCACGGTATCCTGGGCCGCCAGGGCGATTTCCGCGTCCGTGGCGTTCTGAACGTCCTCGCGATAGCGCTTGAGCAGCAGCCCGTAGCCCAGATCGGCCCAATGCTCCTCGAAGACCGTGCGCGCTTGGGCATTGCTGCCATCGGCGCGAATTTGCTGGAGCGCGTCATAGGCGACCATGCCGGAACGGATGCGATCCTGGGCTCTGTCCACCAGCTCGTTGATGCCGGGCAGTTCCTTGTCCAGCGAACGGGTGGTGATCAGGCCACCGACCCATGGAACCGAAAGCGACCAGATCGGCTCGCCATCGGCGCCAGGGATGGCAATGATGGTCCAGGGCGCCGGGGCCGGCTCGGTGTGGAAGGCGGCCTCCATGGCCGCGACTTTCATGATCTGGTTTTCCGTGGCCACATAGCCGCTCTCGTCGCCCAGGACGACGACCGACAGGGCCGAGGCCAGGCCGAAGCTGGCGGCCACCACGGCCGAGCGCTTGGCCAGCTCGACATGCCTGCCCTTGACCAGGAACAGTGCCGAGATGGCGAGCACGAAGACGGCGCCGGTGACATAGCCGGCGCTGACCGTGTGCACGAACTTGGCCTGGGCCACGGGATTGAAGATCACCGCCATGAAGTCGGTGATTTCCATACGCATGGTATCGGGATTGAATTTTGCCCCGACCGGGTTCTGCATCCAGCCATTGGCGACCAGGATCCAGAGCGCCGAGAAATTGGCGCCGAACGCCACCAGCCAGGTGACCACCAGATGCCCCAGCTTGCTTAGCCGGTCCCAGCCGAAGAAGAAGAGGCCGACAAAGGTCGCTTCGAGGAAGAAGGCCATGAGCCCTTCGATGGCCAATGGCGCACCGAACACGTCGCCGACATAGTGGCTGTAATAGCTCCAGTTCATGCCGAACTGGAATTCCATGACGATGCCGGTGGCGACACCCATGGCAAAATTGACGCCAAACAAGGTGCCCCAGAACAGGGTCGCCTTGCGCCAGACTTCGCGCCCCGTCATCACATAGACGCTCTCCATGATCGCCATCATGAAGGACAGGCCCAGGGTCAGGGGCACGAAGAGAAAATGATACATCGCGGTAGCGGCAAACTGCCATCGCGAGAGGTCGACGACGAGCATGTCGATCATGGCACGTTCTTGCTCTCTGGTTGCGGCGGCAGACACCGGTCCGCCATTGTCTCGCTCCAATAGCGCTTTGGGGCACCGCCTCGCCTTGATCCAAATCAATATGCTTCGCAGAGGCCACCGCTAGATTGCGAATGGTCAGCCCCACCGCTCAAGATATTCAGTGACCCGCCCAACCAGCCCTGCCAGTACCCGGACCCTTGCCCGCCTCCATTCGAGAGGGGGTGCAGCGCTCGCCCTCGCCATTGTCGCGCCGCTGATCGCAGGCCTGCTGTTGGTCTGGCAGGCATGGTCGCTGTCCGATGTTCTGGGTCGCGCCATCGAAGGGGGCGAACCCATGCCGGCGCTGCTGCCCGGGGTCGGCGTCGTCGTCGGCTTGCTGATTGTGCGCGCGGCGCTGGGAGCCTTGGGCGAACAGGCCGGCATCGTTGCCGCCGAAACCATCAAGCAGCATGTGCGGCAGGTCCTCTTCACCCAGTTGCTGGCGCGTTCGCCACGCGCGGCACAATCGACGGCATCGGGAGCCGCCGCGTCGGCCATTGTCGACCAGGTCGAGGCTCTCGACGGCTATTTCGCACGCTACCTGCCGGCGGCCCTGCAGGCGGCCCTCCTCCCGCTGGTTTTCGGTGCCGTTATCCTTCCCCTCGATTGGGTCGCGGGCGTGCTGTTCCTGGCCACCGCGCCCCTGATCCCCATCTTCATGGCCCTTGTCGGCTGGGGCGCACAAGTCGCCACGGATCGGCAGGCCCGTGCCCTCTCGCATCTCTCCATGCGCTTTGCCGATCGGTTGCGGGGGCTGATGACGCTCAAGCTTTTCGGGCGCGCGGCACAGGAGACTGCCGGCATCCTCGAAGCCAGCGAGGCCCTGCGCATCCGCACCCTCAAGGTCCTCCGCATCGCTTTCCTGTCCTCGGCGGTCCTCGAATTCTTCGCGGCGCTGGGCGTCGCGGGCATCGCCCTTTATGTCGGGCTGACCTTCATCGACTACCTGCACCTGCGGACTGGTCCGCTGACGCTGCAACTTGGGATGTTCCTGCTGCTGATGGCGCCGGAGGTCTATAATCCGCTGCGCCTCCTGGCGGCGCACTATCACGACCGCGCCACGGCCAGGACCGGACTTGAGGAAATTGAACGACAACTTGGGGCGATCGCGGACGAACCCACGCCAATGCGGGACATCGTTCCGCGCACGGGCCCCGCAATCGGCGTCGATCTGGCGCAGGTGACCCTGCGCACGCCTGACCGGCTGAGGACAGTGCTGCAGGATGCCAGCCTGCACGTCGCAGCGGGGCAGCACGTTGCCCTGCTCGGCCCCAGTGGCACCGGCAAATCGACCCTGCTCGAGGCCCTTGCGCGCTTGCGCGACCATGAAGGCGGGCTTCGTCTGGCCGGCCGTGCCCTTGCGGATTGGCCGGAAGACGAACTGCGGGCCCGCACCTTTCTGCTCAGCCAGAAACCGCGCCTGATCCATGGCAGCATTGCCCACAATATCGCCCTGGGTCGTCCGCACGCCTCGCGGGCCGAGATCGAGCGGGCGGCAGACCTTGCCCTGGTCAGCCCTTTCGCGGCGGCGCTGCCCGACGGGCTCGACACGATCATCGGCGAGGATGGGGTTGGGCTCTCGGGAGGGCAAGCGCAACGCGTCGCCTCGGCGCGGCTCTTCCTGCGCGATGCCGGCCTGATCCTGCTCGACGAGCCCACGGCGCATCTCGATGCGACCACGGAAGAGGCGTTCATCTCGGCCATCCTGGACCATGCCCGGGGCAGGACGCTTATCGTGGCGACCCATTCCCTGGCGCTGGCGAGCCGCATGGACCGGGCCTGGCGCATGGCCGACGGGCACCTTCTGCCGGCGCCGATCACCCGGGAAAGGGTCGTCGCATGAAGGCGCTGGCAATGTTTTTTCCGCTTTTTCAACGCCGTAGCCGCGCCCTGCTGGTGGCGTTGCTCCTGTCTCTCATCACCCTTTGTGCCGGCGTAGCGCTTCTGGGCACGTCGGGCTGGTTCATCACGGCCACGGCATTGACGACGGCCGGGCTGGGCTTCAACCTGTTCGTACCCTCCGCAATGGTCCGCGGCCTGTCCTTCGTGCGGATCCTGTCCCGCTATGGGGAGCGGCTGGCGGGGCACGACGCGACGCTGAGACTGCTGTCCGACCTGCGCGGCTGGCTGTTCGCAAGGCTGTTTCCGCGCCTGCCGCTTCCAGATCGTTCCCTGCGCCATGGCGATCTGGTGTCGCGGCTGACCGCCGATGTCGACGCCCTGGACACCGCCTTCCTCGTCGCGGTAGGGCCACTGCTTTCTGCCATCATGGTCGGCGCTGCGATGACCGCCTTGCTTACCTGGCTGCTACCCGCAGCGGCCCTGCCCTATGGCGTGGCGCTCGCGGCGGCGGCGCTGGGCGTGCCAGCCGTAATGGTGATGCGCAGTCGCCCGCTGGGTCGGGACAGCGTGGCCGCACAAGCCGAATTGCGCATGAGCGTGCTCGATGGCGTCCATGGCCACACCGACCTGGTGCTCCTGGGACGGCTGGGCACCACCGCTCAGCACTTCGCCTCTGCGGGTCGCGTCGCGGCCAGGCTGCGTCGCCGGCTGGGCGCGGCAAGCGCCCTGGGGAGTTTCAGCGTTCAGGCGCTCGCGGCCCTGGCCCTGCTCGGCACGCTTTGGGCGGGCCTGAACGCGCTCGATAGCGGCCAGATCGAGGGTCCGGTGCTGGCCGGATTGATGCTGGCCGTGCTCGGCAGTTTCGAGGTGACCAGCATCATCGTGCGCAGCACCGCCAAGGCCAGCCAGGCCATGGCTGCCGCCGAGCGGCTGGTCGCGCTGGCCGAACTGCCGATACCGCTGCGGGACCCTCCCAGACCGGCCGTGCTTCCGGCAGATGGTGACATTATCCTTGAAGGGGTCCGCTTCGCCTATCCGGGCCTACCCGTCATCCTGGACGACCTGTCGCTCACGATCGGTGCCGGTGAACATATAGCCATCACTGGCGCCAGCGGCAGCGGCAAGTCGACACTGTTGAACCTCCTGTTGCGGCTGGCGGAACCACTATCGGGTCGCATTCGCATCGGCACGGTTCCCCTGCCCGACCTAGCCATTTCAGAACTCCACGCACATATGGCGCTGCTCAGCCAGGACAGTCCGGTATTCATCGACACCATCCGCAACAATCTGCTGATCGGGCGGGCCGAGGCCAGTGACGACGACCTTTGGGCCGCCCTTGCACTGGCGCAGCTCGATGCGCATGTCCACGCCCTGCCCGACGGATTGGACACTATTCTGGGCGAGGCAGGGCGAACGCTTTCGGCCGGGCAGGCGCGCCGGCTGTGTCTGGCCCGCGCCCTGGTATCGAATGCCCCGGTTCTGCTTCTGGACGAGCCGACCAATGCGCTCGACCGCGACACGGAGGAGGCATTCTTCCGGGTCCTGGCGACGGCGACCAAGGGGCGAACCGTTGTCCTTGTGACGCATGCGGTCCTTCCCGCCGGCACCGTCGACCGGATTCTGACGCTGCGTGCGGGGCAGTTGGACTGACGCGCGCGGCAGGAGGTGCCGTCAGCCGCAGCGCAGTCTCAGGCGTGCAAGGTCAGGGACGGTCACGTGCCGATTGCCAAGGATCTCGATGACGCCGTCTGCCTTGAGCCTGCTGATCTGGCGGCTCACGGTCTCGATCGTCAGCCCGAGGAAGTCGCCGATATCGGCGCGGGTCAGCGGCAGCTCGAAGCGGGTTTCCGGCTCGACCTCGGTCGGGTCGATATGGGTGGCGATGAGATAGAGAAAGCTGGCCACCTTCTCTGCTGCGGACTTGCGGCCAAGCGTGACCATCCAGTCGCGGGCTTCGTCCAGTTCCCGCAGCGCCTGGAGCATGACCAGATGCTCGAGCGCCGCGCTTTGCGTGAGCAGCGTCTCCAGCGCCGGCTTGGGTATGAGGCACAGGTCGACCTCGGACGCAGCCTCGGCGCTCACCCGGCTTTCCGCCGCAAAAGGCCGTCCCAGGAGGTCGGGCGCGAATTGCAGCCCGACGACCTGCTGGCGTCCGTCCTCAAGCACCTTGGACAGCTTGACCACGCCCCGGAGCACGTTGGCATAGCTGGAGATCGGCATGGCGTCCGCCAGCAGTTCCTCGCCCGCGTCCTTGCGGACGCGCCGCGTGGACTTTGCAAGTGCCAGCAACTGCTCGGGATTGAGGGCGCCGCAAATGCCCTGGTGTCGCGCCTCGCAGCTCTGACACAAGACAGGAATATCGGAATTGTGGATGTCCTTGCGTACCGTCTGCATGTCGAACTCCTGACCCTGACAGAGATATGCCGGAGGCCAGATGTCGATAAGGCGCAAGCATGTCGCAGTGCCAACTGGTCGCAGGAGCGGCAACACTTGCGCCTCTTGTCGCCTAGCCAATATTGGCAGGTTGCACCACTGGACGGCCCGTGTATCCATTGCAAGCAGGAGGGCAATGGATGCAAGTCAACGTCTTCATTTCGACCGGCACGGACGACAGTCCAAGAAAGTTGCTGGTCCTCCCGATCGATCCGGGTGCGGCCATACCCAGTCATCTGCGGAGCACAGAGTGGCAGCATTTCGCGACGACGCTGGCGAGCGACAAGCTGCTTGGCGCGCAGGCCGCAGTGATCGAGGCCGACATTGCCAGGAATGGCTATAGTCTGGTCTCGCCGACCGGCTAGCGCATTATTCTTTCACCGCACCCTTGACCTTACCATGATGGGAAGGTCCATATAGGGATGGACGAGGTGAAAGACCATGAACGAACACGTCCATCACAACCACGCCGCCGCCCCGGTTTCGCTCGATATCGAAGGCATGACCTGCGCCTCCTGCGTCAATCGCGTGGAGAAGGCCCTGCTGAAAGTCCCCGGCGTCGAGAGCGCGTCTGTCAACCTGGCGACGGAGCGGGCCACTGTTTCCGGCGGCGACGCCGAAGCCCTGGTCAAGGCCGTCGAGAAGGTCGGATATAAGGGCAGCATCCGCCAGCCCGATGCCCCCGCGCATGATCACGCCCACCATCACGATGAGGATGCGGCCATCCTCAAGCGCGACGTGATCATCGCCGCCATCCCGACCATTCCGCTGTTTGCCCTGGAAATGCTCGGCCACATCCACATGCCCTTCCACATGTGGCTCATGTCCGTCGTGCCCACGAATGTGCTCTACGGCGCCTATTTCGTACTGGCCACCTTTGTGCTGTTCGTGCCCGGCCTGCGGTTCTTCCGCATCGGACTGCCGGCCCTGTTCCGCGGTGCGCCCGAGATGAATTCGCTGGTCGCGCTCGGATCCGGCGCAGCCTGGCTCTATTCCACCATCGTGACCTTCGCACCCCAATTGGTACCCGCGAGCACGCGCTATGTGTATTTCGAGGCCGCAGCCGTCATCGTCACGTTGATCCTGGTCGGACGCTGGCTCGAGGCCATCGCCAAGGGCCGTACCGGCGAGGCGATCCGCCAATTGATGCATCAACAGGCCAGGACGGCGCGCATCGAGCGCAATGGCGAGGCCGTCGAAGTGGGCGTCGATGCGGTGCGCGTGGGAGACATCGTGCTGGTCCGGCCCGGCGAGAAAATCGCGGTGGACGGCGAGATCGTCGAGGGCGAAAGCCATATCGACGAATCCATGATTTCGGGCGAGCCCCTACCGGTCACCAAGGGTGTCGGCGCGGATGTGATCGGGGGGACCCTGAACACATCCGGCAGCTTCCGATTCCGGGCCACCAAGGTCGGTGCCGACACCATGCTGGCGCAGATTATCCGCATGGTCGAGGACGCGCAGGCCGGCAAGCTGCCGATCCAGGCGGTTGTCGACCGCATCACGTCAGTCTTCGTGCCGGTCGTGATCGGTGTCTCGGTCCTGACTGCGATCGTCTGGTTCCTGGTCGGGCCGCAGCCCTCCCTCACCTATGCGCTGGTCAATGCCGTCGCCGTGATGATCATCGCCTGCCCCTGCGCCATGGGCCTGGCCACGCCCATGTCGATCATGGTCGGAACGGGCCGCGCGGCGCAGTTGGGCGTGCTGTTCCGCAAGGGCGAAGCCCTGCAGCAATTGCGCGACGCCAGCATCGTCGCCTTTGACAAGACCGGCACGCTGACCGAGGGCAAGCCAGTGCTGACCGATCTCATCCTGGACGATGAGTTCGAGCACGATGAGGTTCTCGCGCTGGTGGCGGCCGTGGAGTCGCGGTCGGAACACCCAATCGCCACGGCCATTGTCGCCGCCGCCGAAAAGGCGGGGCTGGCCCTGGGCACGGTGACCGAGTTCACCTCGAATTCGGGGACCGGCGTGACGGCCCGTGTCGATGGACGGCTGGTATCGGTGGGCGCCGAGCGGCATATGAGCCACCTCGATTTCTCCGACTTCGCGGACGCCATCGGCAAGCTCGCAGCCGAGGGCAAGACCCCTGTCTTTGCCGCCATCGACGACAAGCTCGCTGCGGCCATTGTGGTGGCGGATACGATCAAGCCCACCAGCAAGGCGGTGATCGAGGCACTGCATGGCATGGGGCTCAAGACCGCCATGATCTCGGGCGACAACAGGCGGACTGCGGAGGCCATCGCCGCGCAATTGGGTATCGATGAAGTGCGGGCGGAAGTGCTTCCGGCCGACAAGGTCGAGGCGATCAAGTCCTTGCGCAAGAACGGGTCGGTCATTGCCTATGTCGGCGACGGCATCAACGATGCGCCGGCCCTGGCCGAAGCCGATGTCGGCATTGCCGTGGGATCGGGCACCGACGCGGCCATCGAAAGTGCAGACGTGGTGCTGCTCGGCGGCGACCTAAAGGGCGTGCTCAACGCCCTGACCGTCAGCAGGGCCACGCTCCGCAATATCTGGGAAAACCTGTTCTGGGCCTTTGGCTACAATGCCATCCTGATCCCGGTGGCGGCCGGCGTGCTGTATCCGGCGTTCGGTATCCTGCTGTCCCCGATGATCGGGGCCGGAGCGATGGCCTTCTCCTCGATATTCGTTGTGGGCAACGCGCAGCGCCTGCGTGCAGTCAAGGGAGTGTCGTGATGAACATCGGGCAGGCCGCATCGAGTTCCGGCGTATCGGCCAAGATGATCCGCTATTACGAGCAGATCGGGCTGATCACCCCGCCTATGCGGACAGACAGCAATTACAGGGTCTATGGCCCCGACGAGGTGCATGTGCTGCGCTTCATCAAACGCGCCCGCACGCTGGGGTTTTCCGTCGAGGAGACTGCAGCGCTGCTCGGCCTCTGGCAGGACCGGTCCCGCGCCAGTGCCGAGGTCAGGGACATCGCCAGCAGCCATATCGCGGCGCTGGAAACCAAGATTGCCGAACTGCAGGGCATGGTGAAGACACTGAGCCATCTGGTGCATTGCTGCGCCGGGGACAGCCGGCCCGATTGCCCCATTCTTGATGATTTGGCCGGCTCGCCGGCCCAGAAAGGAAACTGAAATGACCGAGAAAATCACCCTCACCGTCAACGACATGACCTGTGGTCATTGCGTTGGCACCGTGCGCGGCGCGCTCGAAGCGGCCTTGCCGGGCACCCAGGTCGAGATCGACCTTTCGGCCCACAAGGTCAGCTTCACCGGCGACCGGACCAAGGGCGAAGACGCAATCCGGGAGGCCGGTTACACGCCTGAGCCGGCCTGAGAACACAAAACTGGTGAGCCCCCGCAACGCCAAGGAAGGCGGGCATCGCCCGGAACTCGGGCGGAGAGATAGCGGGATTCGCGTGTCACCATAACGACGCCGCAAGTCCCTGAAAACAATGAGAAAGGGGCGCCCGACATGTCGGACGCCCCTCTTTCGATCATCGGGCAGGAGGCATATCACGTACCGGCGCGATATGCCTGGCCGAGCGCCCGACGTCAGAACGGGCTTTCCGCGTCGAGGAATTCCTCGACATTGTCGGCCGTGATGACCGTCGAGTCGAGGATGTAGCGGCCGGCGACCTGAATACCGCCGGTGAAGTGCGAGGTCGTCAGCTCGATGGCCGTGGCGATCATCGCGGGGCTGTAGCTGACGTCGATCGGGACCAGCTTGTCGCCCGCCTGCACGCGCTGCAGGATCTGCTGCATGCCTGCGCCGCCAACGATGAACAATTCGTCCTCGCGGCCGGCCTGCTTGATGGCCTCGATGGCACCCAATGCGATGTCGTCATCCTGCGCCCACACGCCCTTGATGTCCGGGAAGCGGGTCAGGAAGTCCTGCATCACCTTGAAGCCGTCATCGCGGTTCCAGTTGGCGAATTCGTCATCCAGGACCGTGATGTTGGAGCCTTCAATGCCGGCCATGAAGGCGTCGAAACGCTGCTGGTCGATCGGGATCGGCAGGCCGCGCAGGATGACGATATTGCCGCCATCGGGCATCGCCTGCTTGAAATACTCAGCCGAATTGGCCCCCAGGCCCGGATTGTCGCCGGCGACGTAGAGGTTTTCCACGCCATCGATGGACAGCTGGCGATCCACCACGGTGACGAACTTGCCGGCGTCCTTGACCTGCTTGATGGCAGAGGTCATCGCATCCGGATCGCCCGGAAGGATCACCAGCGCATCGATATTGCGGGTCGAGACCATGTCCTCGATATCGGCGATCTGCTTGGGCGCATCGGCGGCCGAAGCGAAGACGAAGCTGACATCGGGATAGGTGGCGGAGAGCCGGTCGATCGCCTGCTGGGCGAAATAGTTGACGCCACCGGTCCAGCCATGGTCGGCCGCCGGCACCGAGACGCCGATCGTGACCTTGTCCTGGGCCATGGCAACGCTGCCCAGGCTGCCGGCCACGACGGCCGCTGCAAGTAGGGATTTCACCAGTTTCATTTCAGTCCTCCCAAAGATGCCCTTGTGGGCAGTGTGTAGTCGTTTTGCGGGAGCGTCCGGCCGACCATGACCGGTCTCGCTCCAACTTCTCCCCCGGCGCCCGTCAGGCGCTGCGGCGACCGCGCTGCAGCAGCACGGCCAGAATGATGATGACGCCCTGGAATGCGCCGTTCAGATAAGGGCTGATGAAGCTCTGCAGGTTGAGGATATTGCCGATCAGCCCGAGGATGATCACGCCGACCACCGTGCCCCAGACCCGGCCATAGCCGCCCTTGAGGGTCGTGCCGCCGATGATCACGGCGGCGATCGCCTCCAGCTCCCAGAGCACGCCCGTGGTGCTCGATGCCGAGCCCAGGCGCGGCACATAGAGCAGCACCGCCACGCCGACGAGAACGCCTTGCAGGATGTAGGTGATCAGCCGGACATTATCGACATTGATGGAGGAATAGCGCGCCACCTGTTCGCTCGACCCGATCGCGGCGCAGTAGCGGCCAAAGGCGGTTCGGCGCATGATGATTTCGCCGGCAATGGCGACCAGCGCGAAGACGATGATCGGCCAGGGCACGCCCAGAATGCCGTTGTAATAGACCGGCCGATAGAGGTCCGCGACCTGGAAGTTGAGCGAGAGGGTGCCGCCGTCGGCAAGGAAGGTCACCAGCGAGCGGAAGATGCCCATGGTGCCCAGGGTGACGATGAAGGCCTCGATGCGCCCCCGCGTGATCATCAACCCATTGCCGATGCCGGCAGCACCACCCACCGCCAGGCCCGCCGCCATACCGATGAGGATTACGCCCAGCGATATCCCCATCGATGGGATCAGGGCATTCATGACGATGATCATGATGCCCGCCACCACCGCCGCCATGGAGCCCACCGACAGGTCCAGCCCGCCGGAGGTGATCACGAAGGTCGCGCCAATGGCGATGATGCCGATGAAGCTCGACCGTGCCAGCACGTTGGTGATGTTGTTGTAGCTGAGGAAGTTCTCGTTGAGCGAAATGCCCAGGAGAACCAGCAGCGCCAGGGCCACGAGCGGCCCTATGGTCTTGAGATCGGGGCGAAAACCCCGGTTCGGCTTTGCCGGAAGGTCAGGCGCTGATACGCTCATCGTGTCCACTCTGCTTGATGCCCGCGGCGTACCGCATGATTTCTTCCTCGGTGATCTCGGCGCCTTCCAGCACGCCGGCGAGGCGACCGGTGCGCACCACCACGACGCGATGGGAGAGGCCGATCACCTCCTGGAGTTCGGAGGAGATCAGGATGATCGATTTCCCCTCCGCGGCGAGCGCCGCGATGATGTGGTAGATCTGCTGCTTGGTGCCCACATCGATGCCGCGCGTCGGCTCATCCATGATGATGATGTCCGGCTCGCTCTCCATGGTCTTGCCCAGCATGAGCTTCTGCTGGTTGCCGCCGGATAGCCGCCCCACCGCAACCGAAGCATCGCGCGCCCGGATGTCGAAGCGCCGCACGGCGCGCGCCAGGGCGGCGTCTTCGCTGGCACTGTCGAGAAAACCGAGCTGCAGATGCTTTTTCAGCGTCAGGAGGGTCAGGTTGGGCCGCAATCCCATGTTGAGCAGCAGCCCCTTGCCCTTGCGGTCCTTGGTCATATAGGCGATCCCGGCATCGACCGACTGGCCGACGCTGGTGAAATTGACCGGCTGGCCCTCGAGCTCGACGGTGCCCGCGCTGCGTCGCATCAATCCCACGACTGCCTCGGCGATGGCCGTGCGCCCGGACCCGATCAGCCCCGCGAAACCGAGCACCTCCCCGCGGCGCAGATCGAAGGAAATGTTCTCGATGCCCGCCGCGGACAGGTTGCGCACGCGCAGCACCACATCCGCGTCGACATTGGGCTCATGCTTGGGTGGGTAGAGGTTGGAAAGCTCGCGCCCCACCATCATCTGGGCAATGCTGTCCGGCGTCAGCGCCTCGGTACCGACGGTGGTGATCAGTTGGCCATCACGCAGCACGGTGACGCGATCGGCGAGGTCCATGATCTCGTCGAGCTTGTGCGAGATGAAGATCACAGCCACCCCCCGCGCGGTCAATCGGCGGATCTGCTCGAACAGGGTCTGCGTCTCGCCCACCGAAAGCACGGCGGTCGGTTCATCCATGATCAGCACGCGCGCATCGCGGCTGATGGCCTTGGCGATTTCCACCATCTGCTTGTCGGCAATCGACAGCGAGGCAATGCGCGCGTCAGGATCGACCTTGACGTGGAGCGTGTCGAGAATTTCGACCGAGCGACGGCGCATCTCGGCGATGTCGAGGAAACCGAAGCGCTTGAGCTCGCGCCCGAGGAAAATTGATTCGGCCACCGTGAGGTGTTCCGCCAGGTTCATTTCCTGGTGGATGAGCACGATGCCCATGGCTTCAGCCGCGCCATTGGGCGGCAACACCACGGGCTGTCCATCGAAATGAATTGCGCCAGACGTCGGCTGCTCGATGCCCGAGAGGATCTTGATGAGGGTCGATTTGCCCGCGCCATTCTCACCGATGACGGCATGCACCTCACCGGGCCGAATATCGAAGTCGATGCTGAACAGCACCGGAATCTCGCCGAATGACTTGGAGATGCGATGCGCCGACAGAATCGGCAAAGCGCTCGTCCCCTGGGCACCATCCATGGCTTGACCTCTCCCCGAAGCCCGGTCCGCTTTGTTGCGGAGCTCTTGGCTGCAAGTTCGATGTAAAGGTTTTCATGATTGATGTAAAGGTTTACAGAAGAGGATAAAGGTATGGCGATCTGCGGATGAACGTGGCGGAGGGCACGGCATCTGCTAAAGGCAGGAGCGTGCTGGGCTTTCCCAAGTCCGGTTCGAAGGGCGGAGCAACCCCACGTGCAGCAGCATAAGCTGGCCACCATCGAAGATGTTGCCGCCATGGCCGGGGTTTCCATCGCCACGGTCAGCCGCGCCATCAACGAGCCGACCAAGGTGGCCGATGCCACAAGGCTCCGCGTCACCGACGCCATTGCCCGCACCGGATACACCACCAATGCCATGGCAAGATCGCTGCGCATGCGGCGGTCCAACATGATCCTCATTCTGGCCCCCGACGTGGGTGACCCGAACTTCTCCAACATCCTGGTGGGTCTCGAGACCGAGGCCAGCAAGCGCGGCTACGGGCTTTTGATCGGCAATACGCAGAACGATCCCAACCGCGAAACCGACTATCTGCGGTTCATCAGTTCGAACCAGGCGGACGGGCTCATCTTGTTCACCGGCCACCTGCCCTATGGCATCGGCCAGGGTCCGGACGCGGCGCGCCTGCCACCCATGGTCGCCGTCAACGAGCCCGTGGTGGGCAAGGACGTACCCTTTGTGGGGGTCAACAATTTCGAAGGCGCGCGCGTTGCTGCGGAGCACCTGATTTCACAAGGCCATCGCCGCATTGCCTTTGTCGGCCGCGCGCCCAATCGCGAGATCAGCCGGTTGCGCGAAGAGGGCTATCGCGCGGCCCTCAGCGGCGCGGGCCTTGCCATCGATCCGCGCCTGATCATCGACGGCGACGGCACGACGGAAAGCGGCCGGGCCGCCGCCGAACTAATGTTCGTGCGCGACGCATTGCCGACGGCCTTCCTCTGCGTCAACGATGCCACTGCCATGGGGGTCATCATCGCCCTCAACGCGCGTCGCTACGACCTGCCCCGGCAGTTCTCGGTCATGGGGTTCGACGACATCACCTTTGCAAGCTTCCTCACGCCATCGCTGACGACGATGAAGCAACCCCGCCACCGCATGGGCGAGGCCGCCATGGAGCTGCTGCTGACCCTGCTGGCAGGCGAGCAACCGAAATCGCGCGAAGTGCTGCTTCGGGCCGAACTGATCGTGCGGAATTCGGTCAGCCGGCCGGGCATCTAGCAGGCACTCTACTCCACCTCGTCGGTCCCCTCCGGGTCAGGCCGCGATCTCGAACGCTGCCCGCACGAGGCGCCTGGTATAGTCGGTCTGTGGATTGACCAGCACGTCGCTGACCGGCCCCTGTTCGACGATCTTGCCGTGCTGCATCACCATCACGCGGTGGCACAGGGCCCGCACGACCTTGAGGTCATGGCTGATGAACAGATAGCTCAAACCCTTCTCGTCCTGGAGCTTGCGCAGGAGGTCGATGATCTGCGCCTGCACGGAAAGATCGAGCGCCGAGGTCGGCTCGTCGAGCAGGATGAATTCCGGCTCGAGCGCAATGGCCCGGGCGATGGCGATACGCTGGCGCTGGCCGCCGGAAAATTCGTGCGGAAACCGCTGCAGGATGTCGCCGGGCATGCCGGCATCGACCAGCGCCTGCCGGACCCGATCGACCCGTTCGCGTCCATTGGCGCCGATATTGTTGACGATCAGCCCTTCCTCGATGATCTGGCGGATCGACATGCGGGGGTTGAGGCTGGCAAACGGGTCCTGGAACACGATCTGCATGCGGCTGCGCAGGGGTCGCATGCCCTGGCGGTCCTTGTCGTGGATCGGCTCGCCATCGAAGAATATCTGCCCGCCCTGGTTGCCGATCAGCCGGATCAATGCCTGCCCGAAAGTGGTCTTGCCCGAGCCGCTCTCGCCGACGATCCCGAGCGTCTCGTGGCGCATCAGCTTGATGTCGAGATTGTCCACGGCCTTGAGGTCGAAGAAGTCGGGATTGAAGAAGCCACCGCGCTTGAGCGTGAAGGTGACCTTGACCTCCCTGCCCTCAAGGACGGTCTCATGCGCCCCCTCCTCCAGCGGCAACGCGGTGCCCTTTGGCTCCGAGGCCAGCAGATGCTTTGTGTAGGCATGCTGCGGATTGGCAAACAGCGCTTCGGTCTCGTTGTGCTCCTGCACCCGGCCGTTCTGCATCACATAGACATATTCGGAGAACTGCCGGACGATCGTCAGGTCATGGGTGATCAGGATCACCGCCATGCCGTACTTGTCCTTGAGGTCCTTGATCAGGTTGAGGATCTGCGCCTGGACGGTCACGTCGAGCGCCGTGGTCGGCTCGTCGGCGATCAGCACGTCCGGCCGGTTGGCAAGCGCCATGGCGATCATCACCCGCTGCCGCTGTCCACCGGAAAGCTGGTGCGGATACTGCTTGAGGCGTGCGGCGGGCTCGGGGATCTGCACTTCCTCGAGCAGCTTTTCCGCGCGCGTCATGGCCTCCCTGGCGGAGACCTTGTTGTGCAGGTGGATGATTTCGCAGATCTGCTGGCCGATCGTATAGACCGGGTTGAGCGAACTCATCGGCTCCTGGAAGATCATGGCGATGTCGTTGCCGCGCATCTTGCGCATCTGCGCATCGCTCATGGTCACGACATTCTGGCCCGCCAGCGTGATCCTGGTCTCGGGCAGAATGCGCGCGCGCTTGGTCAGCAGCTTCATGACGGTGCGGGCGGTAACGGACTTCCCCGAGCCGCTCTCACCCACAAGGGCAATTGTTTCGCCCTTGTGCAGCTGGAAGGAAACATCGCGCACGGCGTTGACGATGCCGCCCTCGACCTTGAAATCGACGCCGATATTGCGGGCATCGAGGATCAGTTCACGCCCATGATTGCCCAGGTCGTGACGTTCGGAGGGCGCCAGGTTCTTGTCGGTCATGTCCGGCTCCTCAATAGGGATCGATGGCATCGCGCAGGCCATCGCCCAGCGCGTTGAAGGCGAAGACGGTGATCAGCACGAAAATCACCGGCGAGAGGATCCAGGGATACGATCCGATCACCGAGAAGGTGCCGGTGTCCTGCAGCATCAGGCCCCAGGAGATCAGTGGCGGCTTCACCGCAAAGCCGAGGAACCCCAGGAAGCTCTCCAGCAGCACGACCGAGGGAATGGCAAGCGTCACGGCCACAATCACATGGCTGAGGACGTTGGGAAGGATATGCCTGGTGATGATGCGGGCATCGCTCGACCCCACGGCGATCGCCGCGCGCACATAGTCGATCCGGGCCAGGGACAGGGTCTTGGACCGCACTTCGCGGCTGAGCTGCGCCCAGCCCAGCACGGCCATGACGCCGATGACAAAGGCGATGAAGACGTTGGAGGGGGCGGTGACCGGGATCAGCGAAGTCAGCGCCAGGTAGAGCGGCAGTTGCGGGAAGGCCAGAACGAATTCGACAAAGCGCTGCACCCAGGCGTCGAGCGCTCCGCCGATATAGCCGGAGGTGATCCCGACCAGGGTCCCGACAATCGTCGTCATCGTCACCACGGCCAGCGCGATCATCAGGCTGATGCGCGATCCAACGATGCCGCGCGAGAGGATGTCCCGGCCAAACTTGTCGGTTCCCAAAAGCTGGATCGGTCGCCCGTCCACCGCGCCGAAGAAGTGGATATCGGTGGGGATGACCCAGAACAGGTAATAGCTGTAGCCCTTGACGAAGAAGCCCGTGGGCGTGGGGTTGGATTTGTCCGCCCCGGTCAGCGGCTGGAAGGTGACGGGGTCGAATTCGCCAGTATCACCAATTGGATAGACATGGGGGATGAGACTGAAGTTTCCGCTAGGATCCTCGAAGGCGATCACGTCGGGTGGCGCGAAGGGCAGGTTCGGCTCCTTGGGATCCATGGGCGCGAAGAAGTCGGCAAAGACGGCGATGATCAGCAGCATCACCACCAGGACCAGGCCGATCATGCCCATGGTCGAGCGGCGGAAACGCCGCCAGACCAGGGTTGCGTAGCCCTCGGCGCGTCCGGACAGGCGTGTCGCCACCGGCGCGACATCGGCTTCCTCTGCGGGCGTGCTCATCGGGCCGCCGCTGACGTCCGTTGGCAGGGGTATGGAGGAATGTGTGTCGATCTTGCTCATTCACCGCCTCCCAGGCGAATCCGCGGATCGAGGGCAACCAGCAGAATGTCGGAAATGATGTTGCCGATGATCAGCGTTGCGGCGAGCACCAGCATGAAGGTTGCCGTCACATAGACGTCGCCGACGCCCATGGACCCCACGATGGCAGGTCCGACGGTGGCGAGGCCGAAGACGATGGCGACTTCGATTTCGCCGGTGAGCATGTAGGGCAGGACCACGCCCTGATAGGCGACCAGCGGGTGCAGCGCGTTGGGCACGGCATGCTTCATGATCACGGCGCCTTCGGGCAAGCCCTTGGCCCGGGCAGTCTCGACATATTGGGAGTTGAGCACGTCGAGCAGGTTCGCTCGCATGACACGCATATTGTAGGCCAGTCCGCCGAAGGTGGCGATGAACACCACCGGCCAGACATGCTGGATCAGGTTGACGAACTTGTCCCAGCTCCAGGGCGCGCCGCCATAGCGGGCGGAGAAGAACATGCCGACTTCGCTGACGTTGAGCCGGAACACCAGCAGGTAGAGAATGATGATGGCGAGCAGGAACCGGGGGATGGTCATGCCCAGGAAGGAGACGATGCCCAGAAGGGTGTCGATCCACGAATATTGGCGTGTCGCCGCCACGATGCCGAGCCCGATGCCCAGCAGCGAGGCCAGCAGGTGGCAGGTCAGGGCCAGCAGGATCGTCGCCGGCAGCCGCTCGGAAACGACCTGGCCAACATCCTTGTTGTAGAAGAACGAATGCCCGAAATCGAAGCGGGTCACGATCCCGGTGATCCACCGGAAGTACTGCACGATGATCGGATCGTTGAGCCCGTTGGCCTGACGATAGGCCTCGGCCTGGATCTCGGCGAGATCGGGCCGCACGCCGCCCTGATTGATCAGCATGGAGCGGATGGTGTCGGCGTAGTCACCCGGCGGCGCCTGGATGATGGCGAACGTCACAACGCTCAACAGCAGCAGGAGCGGTATCGCGCCCAGAATGCGCAGGGTCAGAAATCGGAGCATGGACGGCCTCACTATCGGGGCTGAAGAACCCTTGCCCAGCCCTGCCACCGGTGGGAAGAGGGGCGGATCGCGACTGTGCCACGGTCCGTCGGGTTGCTGAATTGGCTCCCTTGCCCTTCCCGGGGAGGGGCGAAGGTGAGGGGCAGCGGGGCCGCCCCTCTGGTTTGCCTATTACATCGGGCCGGCACCACCGGGCTCGCCCGGCAGGGTTTCGGGATGCAATTCGTAGTCGCCCTGCTTGTCCTCGGGGACGAAGACGCGCTCGCGGATGATGTTGTCTTCAGCCCAGTTGAACATGAAGATCGGGGCACCAGCCGGGATGTTGGCAAAGCGCTTGTTGATGATCAGCGCACCCGGATACTGGGTCAGGCCCACCGAATAGACGTTTTCGGTATAGAGGCGCTGGTACTGCTTCATCAGTTCGGCGCGTTCGGCATTGTCGCTGGACGCAATGAACTTGTTCACGACATCAACCAGCTCCGTCTCGAAGGGCAGCAGGTCGACCGTGCCGTCCGATCCGGCGCGGTGGAAGTAGCTGGTCCGCGGCCCGGTGGGGGCAAGGGCAGCCGTTCCCTGGACCACCGAGACCATTTCCGATCCCTGGCGCTCCACGCTCCAGTCATATTGGCCGGACTGGGCGATATCGTCCCGCGCCGTGCCCGACTGGAAGTTGGCGATCACGCGGAGGCCGAGTGGCTCCATCTGGGCAATCACGCCTTCGGCAAGGTTGGTGTCGGTGCCGTAGTCGGTATTGGCCAGAACGGTGATTTCCACGTCAGCGCCGCCGGCAGTGCCTTCAGGGAAGTTGCGGATACCATTGCCGTCGGTGTCCATCAGCCCCAGGCCATCGAGCAGCGCATTGGCCGCTTCCAGGTTGTAGGGATAGTAGACGGTGGAATCCTTGTCGTAATAGGTCGTGCCTGCATAAAGGCCACCGGGATAAATGGCCGTGAAGGGGCCGCGCACCAGGGAATCACCCAGGCGCTGCCGATCGACCGCCATCGTCACCGCCTTGCGGAAATCTAGATTGCGGTTGAGTTCGCGCACGGCCTGGCCGCGTTCATCGGGTTCGCCCCAGCCATTGCCGGAGAGGTTCATGCGCAGCGCATAGCCGATGGTACGGGCACCAAACTGCAGGCGGGCCGGAGCGCTGTCTTCGGCCGAGCGGCGCAGCGCCTCGACATAGCTTTCAGCCTGTTCGAGGTTGGAGAAGTCGCCCGAACCGGCCACGGCCTGCACGTCACGATCCGCCCAGGTCGAGAGGCGATAGTGCATCTCGTTGAGATAGGGCAGCTGGTTGCCGTTCTCGTCGACCTTCCAATAGTAGGGGTTGCGCCGCATGACGATGATGTCGTCCGGGCGATATTCCACCGGCACCCAAGCGCCCATCACCGGAATATTCATATATTCGGGCGGGAAGGCGTTCTTGTATTCCTCATAGGTGTTGTCGGCGTTGTATTTGGGATGCTCCGGCTTGAGGATGTGGCTCGGACCCGGACAGAACGTGCCATAAGCCATGGCATAGAGGTACTGGGTCGGCCGCACTTCCTTGAAGGTCCAGCGGATGGTGTAGGCATCGAGCGCTTCAAGCGTGGTGCCCTCGCCAAAGGTCTCTGGCGTGCCGCCATTGAGCGGGGAGACGTTGGGATCGAGGATATTGTCGTTCCAGTAGAACATCACGTCTTCTGAATCGAACGGGTCGCCGTCGGACCATTTAGCGCCTTCGATCAGGTGCATGGTCAACTGGTGGCCGTCCTCGGACCATTCCCAGCTCTTGGCCAGGTTCGGCATGGGCTCGAGTTCGTCGGCCTTGACCTCGAAGAGCGGTCCGGTGCGCGTCAGGCACTCGGAAAGGCCGATGTCGATGCCGCCCCAGCCCTGGCTCTGGCCGCCAATATAGTTCCAGCCTTCGGGCCGGCCGCCAATGACGTGGCGCATGGTATCGCCATAGACGCCAATGCCGTCGGGCATGTTGGCGGCCTTGTAGACCATCGGCTCCTTGGGCAGGCGCTCGGCCACCGGAGGCAGCTTGCCGGTCTCGACATATTTCGAGGTCACCCAGTCGGGCTCGTGATATTCCGGCAGTGCCCTGAATTCGAGGATATCGGATATGCTGACGAAATTCGGCTCGCTCTGTGCGGCGAATTCCGGCGGATCCGGTAGCTCACCTGTCAGTTCCTGTGCCGGCAGAGCCAGCATCGAAACGGACAGCAAAAGTCCTGCCCCGCCAAGGGCATAGATGTGCTTTTTCAATAGAACCTCCCATCGCATACGGGGCCAAGGCGGTCATGCCCGGGTCGGTTTCTCCTCACCGACCCCTGCGCCCGTACATGAACAAAGCCTACCCCTTGCGAAGGGCGAAACAATCCGGAATGATAGTGACTAATTCCGGCTTCCTAAGAACTATGGGAAAAGTATGACTGTTATCGAGGGGGCGGCCCCGCCCGCGCGCCGACGGGAAAAGGCACCGCGGCCGACACCACGGCCGGACCGCAGTTTCTATGCATCCGGAAAGGCCTTTGGCCGCTTCGGAATCCGGGCGTTTCCGCCCCAGATCATGCCCGAGCCGCACAGCCATGGCCATATCGAGTTCAACTGGCTGACCACCGGCACCATGGACTACATGTTCGATGGCGGCCCCCTGACCGTGGGCGCCAACCGGCTCGTCGCCTTCTGGGCGGGCATCCCCCATCAGACCGTTGGGCTGCGCGACGTGGACAATGCCCGCCAGCTCAACATCTATCTTCCGGTGGACGCGTTTCTCGAAATGCCGCAACTGGGCCGTCTCACCGAAACGCTGATGGGCGGCGGCGTCATTCAGCTGGCGCCCGAATGCATCGGCCTTGAGACCCTCGAGCGCTGGTATGGCGACTATCGGAGTGGCAATTCCCTGCGCTCCGATCTCGTGCGCGCCGAGATCGGCACCATGTTCCGGCGCGCCGCCATCACCGGCTGGGACGAGCTGCTGCCGGCTTGGCTGGAAAAGACGACGTCCCGCAGCCGCACTGCCAGTCCGGTCCGCTATGTGGTGCGGATGGTCCGGCATATCGTCGAGAACATCACCGATCCGCTGACGGTGGACAGCATTGCGGAAGTGGTTGGGCTGCACCCCAACTACGCCACCAACCTCTTCACCAAGGTGATGCACATCTCAGTGCAGAAATTCGTCACCCGCATGCGCCTGATCCGGGCGCGAAGCCTCCTGTTCGACAGCAACATGGCCATCGCCAATATCGCGTTCCAGTCCGGCTTTTCCAGCCAGACCCAGTTCTACGAGCACTTCCGCAAGGCCTATGGCATGACCCCCAGCCAGATGCGGGAAAACAAGATCGGATAGAACCCCTACCCCATCTCCTGCACGATGCGCAGGAATTCGGCATGGCCGAGTGCCTGCTTTGCCGCGGCGCGGTATTCGCGCACCAGCCCGTCAAACGTCGCGCGCGCGAACTGCCGGAGCGCGGGATCGGCTTCCATCTCCTTGCGCGCCAAATCCTGATCGAGCAATCCCAGGCCGTTCAGCACCGGATAGTGCAACTGGGTCTCGATATGCGGCAGCCCGCCGAGATAATTCGGGAAATGCTCATGGCGCGGCATCTGCTTTTTCCAGCGCGCCAGCCGCTCCTTTGTCTCGGGATGGATGCGGTTGGCCCGCACCTCGCGCCAGAATGGGGTATCGTCCCGCTCGGTCACATAATGGGTGTTCACGAAGGTTCGGAAATCATCGACCTGCCGCCCGACCCGGGCATTGTAGTCGTCGCGGGCCTTTTGCCCGATCTTTTCGGGCCGGTCCATATAGCGCTGGGCGAACAGCATCATCTGGACGATGGTGCCGTGGATGGAGGTGGATTCAAGCGGTTCGAGGAAGCTCGAGCTCAAGCCCACTGCCAGGCAATTGCCGATCCAGGCCTTTTCCAGCCGGCCGATCTGGAAACGGATATCCCCGCGCACCTCGATCTCGTGCCCCAGCGCGCTTTCGATCTCGGCCTTGGCTTCGTCGGGCGTCGTGAACTCGTCGGAAAACACGTAGCCGCAGCCGAAGCGGGTGCGCGTGGGGATCTGCCACATCCAGCCCGAACTCTGCGCCCAGGCCCGCGTATAGGTCGGCAATTCCTCGCCTTCCTTGACGTCGATCCAGAAGGGCAGCGCCCGATTGACCGGCAGTTCATGGGCATAGGATATCCAGGGCGCCTGCAGCGCCTTGACGATGAGCTGCTTGCGGAAGCCGGTCGCGTCGATGAAGAAGTCGCCTTCGAGATGCTGGTTGCCCTCCAGCACCAATGCGGTGATGT
Organism: Devosia salina; assembly: GCF_019504385.1. Classification (NCBI taxonomy): domain Bacteria; kingdom Pseudomonadati; phylum Pseudomonadota; class Alphaproteobacteria; order Hyphomicrobiales; family Devosiaceae; genus Devosia; species Devosia salina. The sequence goes on along the minus strand of NZ_CP080590.1, from coordinate 964,702 downwards.
CACCCGTTTCGGGGTGGCGCTCAATGCCTTCCACCAGCGCATCGACCTTTTCGACGCCCTGTGACTTGCTCGCGAAGAACTTGCCCACCAGCGCCTGGTCGAAGTGAAAGGCGTGGTGAAAGGGCCCGAGCGGGATCAGGCTGCCATCCGGCCTTTGCGCATAGGGCGCCTTCCACTGCTCCAGCAGCGGCTGGAACAGATGCATGTCCTGCACCGGCTTGCCCGCGGCCACGGCATAGACATTGAGATAGTCCGATGGCGCCCCCGCGGGAGCCTGCACGACCAGGTGCGGATCGTCGATCGGCCCGTAATAGGTGAACCCCTTGCGCCGCCAGTCCTCGTGCCGGATGCCCAGTTTGAAGCTGGCATCGGTCTTTCTGAAAAACTCGAACTCGTCGATGCCGAAATGCTTCAGCAGCACCCGGAATGCCGCCGTGGTGGCCTCGCCGACCCCCACGGTCGGAATCTTCGAGCTTTCGACGACCGAAATCCTGAAATCCAGCCCGCGCCTGCGCGCTTCATCCTGAATGATGAAGGCCGCGATCCACCCGGCCGTACCGCCCCCGACAATGACGTAATGGGATGGTTTGTCCATCGCCTGTCCTCCCTTGGGGTCACGCTAGAATTGGGTCAGGGCGGACACAAGCTGGCACGCGGGTGCCCGTCCACATCTTCTTAGGAAGACGGAACTCTTCCTCAGAATAGCGAAAGCGGCTCGACGTGGGTGGCGAGCCGCTTTCATGACGCCGGGAGGAGCGTCGGAAACGATCAGTGATGCGCGCCGCTCATTTCGCGCAGTTCTTCGACAGATCGGACGCGCTTGCGGGCGGCGCCTTCCCAGTCGCGGGTCTTCACCGTCGAGCTGGCCATACGCTCCTTCGCCGCCGGCACGGCCTCGGCATATTGGGGCAGCCACTGCGCCTGAGCGACGACCATTTCGTCGACCATGGCCCAAACCTCGTCTGGCGTGCAGATGGCGCCGACTAGCGGGTCATGCAGCACGGCGAGCTTGAGCGTATCGATATCGCCGGTCATCGCCGCTTCCACGGACAGACGCTGCACCGAGACCGAAACCGAACAGGTCGCCGCGCAAGCCGTGGGCAGGGTGATGCCCTCGATCATGTTGATGCCGAAGCGATCGACATAGCCCGGGCTCTCGATGATCGCATCATCGGGCAGGTTGGTGATGATACCGTTGTTGCGCCGGTTGAAATGGCCGCGATAGGGCCTGCCGGTTTCCATCGCCTCGATGATGTAGCTGGCGTGCTCGCTGGTGCGCTTGTATTCGGAAAGCGGCTTATTGGCCTGCTCCTTGAACATGGGGAAGTCGGTCTCGAACCAGTTCCGGCGTTCCGTCGAATAGCGCAGATAGCCGCCGGTCTCGCCATGGATCCAGTCGCTCATGTCGATCCAGCGGCCGATTTCCTCGGGCCGCTTGCGATACCAGGGCAGGTATTCGCTGAGGTGGCCGTTCGACTCCGTGGAATAGACGCCGAAGCGCTTGAGCACGTCGATGCGTACCTTTTCCTGGCGGGAATAGACTGGGTGGCGCTCGAAGGCGGCGATCAGCTCGTCCTTCTCGATCTTCCGGCCCTTGGCGCGAATGTCGATATACCAGGTCTGGTGATTGATGCCCGAGCAGACATAGTCCAGCTCGCTGTCATCCACGCCCAGCACCTGGGCGATCTGGTGCGCGCCGTGCTGCACGCCGTGGCAGAGGCCGACCACATTGACCCCGCCATACATCTCCGCCGCCCAGGTATTCATGGCCATGGGGTTGGCATAGTTGAGGAACAGCGCGCCGGGCTCGGCAACCTCACGGATATCCTTGCAGAAATCGAGGATCACCGGGATGTTGCGCTGCCCATAGAGAATGCCGCCGGCGCAGATGGTGTCGCCAACGCATTGGTCGACGCCATATTTGAGCGGAATGGAGATGTCGGTGGCAAAGGCCTCGAGCCCACCCACGCGGACGCAGCTCATGATGTAGCGCGCGCCGGTGATCGCGGCCCGCCGGTCCGTCGTCGCCGTCACCTTTGCGGGCAGCTTGTTGACCGAGACGATGGTCTCGATGATCTGGCGCACCATGTCGAGATTGTGCGGATTGATGTCGGTGAGCGCGAACTCGCAATCGACAAACTCGGGCACCTTGAGCAGGTCCGATATGAGGGTTTTGGTGAAGCCGACCGAGCCGGCGCCGATGACGGTAACTTTGAACGACATGGATCCTCCACGGGCGCATCGGCCCTTCGTATTGCTTCAGAACTAGCCGCCACAGCCGTGAGGGTGTAGAGAAAGCTTGTGCGAACGCGGGTAATTTTGTGCTCACCACCCTCCTGAACCATGGCTTCGACATCCGGCGGCTGGCAACAGCGCGCAGCGCCGCGCCGCTCCATTGCATGGTGGCCAGCGCCGGCTATGAACAGCGCCGCAACGAAGTCTATTCATGGGATGGCATGAAGCGGGGCACGGCGCCCTTCCTGGTCATACAGCACACCACTTTTGGGGAGGGCCGGCTGGATCATGCTGGCGTGCAATATCGGCTGACCCCGGGCAAAACCATGCTTGTGACCATGCCGCATGCCCATCGCTACTTCCTCGAGCGCGGTGGTCATTGGGAGTATTTCTGGCTGCTGCTCAACGGCAGGGAAGCACTGCGCCTGGCCCGGGAAATCCTCGACGCTGCCGGTCCGGTGCTGACGCTCGGCGCCGAACAAGTCGACCGCCTGTCCGCCGCGACCCTCAGAGCCATCACGGCCAGCGATCCCACGCCGGGCCAGGCCTCCGTGCTGGCCTATGAGGCCATGACCGCATTGCATGACGGCGTCTTCGGGCTGCGCCCGCCCCCGGAAAACACCCTGCCCCCATCGATCGAGCGTGTCATTGCCTATATCGAGGACAATCTGGGCAGTTCACTGCAGGTGGAGCGGCTTGCCGACATTGCCGAGATGAGCCGGGCCCATTTCGTGCGCCGTTTCACCCTGGCCATGGGCCGGCCGCCATCGGACCATGTGCTTGAGCAGCGTCTGGCCCGCGCCGAACGCCTGCTTCTGGCCACCGAGATGAGCGTAGGCGAGATCGCCAGGCTCACCGGCTTTGCCGACGGCAATTATTTCGCCAAGGTGTTCCGGAAGCACCGCGGCGCGGCGCCGCTGGAATACCGCGCCACGCGCTTTGAGGCAGGTTAGTCGCGGCCCTCGGCCTTGAGCCGTTCGAGGATTTCGTCGAACTGGACCATGGAGACATTGGCGCCCCACTCCATGCCGGAATCGACCACTCCATTGCGCATCTCGAAATCGGGGAAGTTCGAGACGGACCGATAATGGGTCTTGCCGTCGCGCTCCTCGAAATGGTGCTCCTCGTAATAGCGCTCATCCTCCTCGGCCATTCCCTCGACCACGAAGGTGTTACGGATCATTGATTTGGGCTCAACCGCGAGATAGGTGCCGAACATCACCCACCGCGTTCCGTCGGGCGAGATGCCCACGATCCGCCATTTGCCACCGGTGCGCACGTCGTATTCGATCACCTCATTGTTGCCGAACCCCCACCAGTGGGCGACGTGCTCCCGCTCGGTCCACACTTTCCACACCAGCGCCAGAGGCGCATTAAAGGTGCGGGACATGATGATCAGTGGTTCATCCTCGGGCAGTTCGGTCTTGAACGGATTGGGAAAGGCCTGGTCGTTCATGGTGGTTCTCCTCAATTCTTGCTGTCAGATGCGGGGGTCTGGAGGCGCGCAAGATAGGCGTCGAGTTGATCCAGGTTGCGCTCCCAGAACTTGCGATAGGTCTCGAGATATCCCGCCACTTCGCGCATCGGTGCGGCATCGAGCCGACAGGGGCGATACTGGGCCTGCTTCCCCCTGGTCACGAGGCCGGCATTCTCGAGCACCTTGATGTGCTTGGAGACGGCGGCCAGCGTCATGTCGAAGGGTTCGGCCAATTCATTGACGCTCGCCTCTCCGGTGGAAAGGCGCGCCAATATGGCGCGTCGCGTCGGGTCGGCCAGGGCGGCCAGAGTTGTGCTCAGCGGATCGCTCATTGCTCAACCATTCTCTATTCAACTACTACGTTAAATACCGTTTGGTTGAATAGATGTCAAGCCAATGACGATGCCCTGCCGATCACGGCCATGGACGCAGGGCTCAGGCCCTGTTCCGGCTGAAGAGGAAGAGTTGGTTGCCGTGATAGTCGACCTGGCCCGTCCGGCCATAGTCGAGCCTGGTTGCCAGCCCGGTCGATGGCGCGTTGCCGGGATCGATGATGCAGCATGTGCGTTCAATGCCCTGCGCATCGGCCCAGTCGAGCAATGCGCGCATGGCCTCGAGTGCATAGCCCTTGCCATGAAAATCGGGATGCAGCGCCCAGCCGGCTTCGGGAACCTCGCCCAGCGCCGGACTGATTGCCCGCTTGAAGTCGGCGAGCCCCACATCGCCGATCATGCGCCCGCTGGCGCGTTCGACCACGGCCAAGTAGCCATAGCCGAGCATCCGCCACAGGCCCGCATAGCGCAGCAGGCGCCACCAGACTTCCTCCTGGGTCGATGGCCGCCCACCGATGAAGCGGGTGACTTCCGGATGCGCCCAGATCGCGAGGCTGGCCGAGAGATCCTCCGGTCGATGCGCCCGCAGCAACAGGCGCTCGGTCTCGATCTCGGGAACGGCGGCCATTATCCGGCGGCCACGGCCGTCCGCGGCATTTCCGAAAAGATCTCGGCCTTGCCGTTGCGGATCATGACGATCTCCTCGAGCCGCAGGCCGAACCGGCCCTGCAGATAGATGCCGGGCTCGATGGAGAACACCATGCCCTCGTCCAGAACGGTGTCGCTGGTGCCGGTGATATAGGGCGCCTCATGCACGTCGATGCCGAGGCCGTGGCCGGTGCGGTGCAGGAAATTGGGGCCATAGCCGGCAGCCGTGATCACGTCACGCGCCGCCTTGTCCACGTCGCTGGCCCTGGCGCCCGGCACGGCGGCCTTGAGCGCTGCTTCCACGGCCCGGTCGACGATGGAATGGATTTGCCCATAGCCTTCCGGTGCGGAACCGAAATAGCCCATGCGGGTCATGTCCGAGGGATAGCCATCAAGACGGCAGCCGGTATCGATCAATACGGCGTCGCCGGCCTTCAGCTGCGTCGCACCCGTATGGTGATGCGGGAAAGCGCCGTTTGGCCCGAAGCAGACCGAGCAGAACACGGTCTCGGAGCCATTGGCCTTGTAGAAATCGTCAATGAACTGGGCGATTTCGATCTCGGTCATGCCCGGCCTGAGCGCGGCAAAGGCGGCGCTCACGGCACGATCATTGAGCAGATGCGCCGCCTTGATGCGATGATACTCGTCCGCGTCCTTGCGCGAGCGCAGATAGCCCACCGTGTCCGCGGTGAAGCGGCGGCGCGCACCAGGCAAAGCGTCGAGCACCAGCAGCGCGAAATCGGCGCGCATGGTTTCGTCGAGCACGATGGACGGCGCGGTGCGGTCAATGCCTGTCGCGGCCAGCAGGTCCTCCAGCGCCGCACCGGGACCATCGGCATCCGCCCATGGAAAGAACGGCAGGTCGGTGTGCTGGCGTGAGGAATCCACGTTCAGCGCCGGCATGAGGAAACCGGCGAAGCTCTTGCTCACCATCAGCATGACCGGGCGCTCATCGCCATGCGGCGAGAGGTCGGCCAGATAGCGCATATGGCTCGAGGGCCCGATGACGACCAGGTCGGTGCCGGTCTCGGCCATGCGGGCGCGCAGTTTTTCCATGCGGATGGCAAGTGTCGGGTTCATGGGTGATGTCCTGGGCAATGGGAGTGGCGGAGCCGGGCGGGAGGAGGAGTTACCCGGCTCCGCAGGCGGCGGCCGGAGGGACCTGGCCGCCGCGAGGGTGTGTGCAAGAACGCCTTAGTTCTTGGTCACGAGTCGGTAGTAGACGAAGTCCGAATTGGACCCGTTCACATAGCCTTCCACATTATTGGCCATGGCGATCTGCAGCGCGGCCTGGAACATGATGACGATCGGGCTTTCGGCCTGAACCTTCTTCTGCAGGTCGATATACATTTCGTTGCGCTTGGCCTGGTCGGACTCGGCCAGCGCTGCGCGCACCTCTTCGTTCATCTCTTCCGGCACAGCCCAGGCATTCCGCCAGGTGGTGGTCGCCGTGTAGTTGTCGTCCGAATTGTCGGAGTTGTACGCGAAGGCCTTGGCGTTGGAATGCGGGTCCATGAAGTCCGGGCCCCAATAGAGCAGCATGGCTTCGTGGGTGCGGTCACGATATTTCGTGATCACCTGGGCGCCGGTGCCGGGCAGGATTTCGAAGTTGATGCCCGCTTCGGCAAAACTCGCCTGCAGCGACTGGGCCATGTCCGTGAACGGAGCCGCGTTGATCACGTCGAGCGTGACGTTGATCGGGGTCTCGACGCCAGCATCGGCCAGGATCTGCTTGGCCTTCTCCACATCATAGCTGAACGGGGTCTCGTCATAGGAGCCGGGGAAGCCCTTGGGCCAGAAGGCCTGGTGCTTTTCCATCTGGCCCTTGAGGAAGGTCTCGGTCATGCCGTCATAATTGACGAGATAGCGGGCGGCTTCCCACACGGCCGGGTCAGTCAGGCTGTCGGTCTTCTGGTTGAACGAGAGGAAGTGCACGGCAGCCTGCGGGAAGGCCTCGACCTTCACGCCCTCGCCCAGGCCCGCGATCTGGTCGGGGGTCAGGTTCTTGGCCATGTCCACGTCGCCGGAGGTGAGCAGAAGCTGCTGGGTTGCGGCCTCGGCCACATGGCGAATGAGCACCTGCTTCATGGCCGGGGCGCCGGCGAAATAGTTCTCGTTGGCGGTCAGGCGGACCATTTCGGCCGGACGGTAGTCGGTCAGGACATAGGGGCCGGAACCGGCCGAATTGGTGTTGAGCCAGGCATTGCCCCAATCCTCACCCTCGACATGCTGGCTGACCAGCACTTCGTCGACGATGGAGGCCGGGCGCGAGGCCAGCACGTTGAGCACGAAGGCCGAGGCGAAGTCGCCATCCCACTTCACGGTGACGGTGTTGCCGTCCACGGTGACCATTTCGTCGATGTTCTCCGGGGTCCAGCCAAGCTGGGCCAGGATGAAGGCCGGCGTCAGGTTCAGCGTCACGACGCGCTTGAACGAATAGAGCACGTCCTCGGCGCGCACCGGATTGCCCGAGGCGAAGGTGGCGCCATCGCGCATGGTGAAGGTGATGGACTTGGCCGCTTCGTCGGCCGTCCACTCGCTGGCAAGGCCCGGGGCCAGGACAGTGGTGTCCTCGGCGGCGTACTGCACCAGGTGGTCATAGAGGTTGGCGTTGATTTCGCCAGCCGAGAATTCATAGGCCTGGGCCGGATCGAGCGCGACGATGTCGTCGATATTCTGGGCGATCACCAGGGCGTCGGCCGGTGTTGCAGCATAGGCAGCGCCCGAAGCCAGCGGCAGGGCGAGCGCGGATGCCAGAAGGGCAGCGCGGAAGAGTTTCATGTGCGTTTCTCCTTGGGGGTCGGTTTGTTGCGGACCGGCTTGTTGGCGCCGGTTTGAGGTTTCGCCACGGTCGGACGCGGCCGGGCCGTGGAGCGAAAGAGGGCGAGCGTGCCGGTCCAGAGCAGACGGGCCGGCTTGTCGGTATGGTTGGACCATGAATGGGGGCGATTACCGCGGAAATGCAGGCTGTCGCCGGCCTGCATGACCATCTCTTCGCCGTCCAGGCGCTGGGTGATGGCGCCCTCGAGGACGAAGAGGATCTCCTCACCCTCATGCGCCACCGTTTCCGAGCGGTATCCGGGCGGCACGGTCATGAGAAAGCTCGACAGCTGATTGCCGGGGAAGTCAGCGCCCAGGCGCTCATAGACGATGGACGACCCATCGAGCGAGAAGCGGTTTCGTTCCCCTGCCCGCGTCAACGCATTGTGCGGGGCGGGCGCGGAGATAAAGTAGTCGATGGCGACGCCCAGGGCCTTGGCAATCTGTGCCAGCGTACCCAGCGACGGGGTTGCATGGTCGCGCTCGACCTGGCTGAGATAGCCAACCGAGACCTGCGCAGCCTCGCCCAGCGCCATCAGCGTCATGTGCTGCTGGCGGCGGCGCGCACGGATCAGCGCCCCGACCTTGGGGTGCCCCTCCTCCACCTTCGCCACTGCTTCCGCCACGACCCTCTCCACTAAAATTTTTTTGATATAAGCAAAGTTTCTTGTATGGTGGAAGCGAAATGTGAAGTTCTTGCCATCCGCAGGCCAACCCGGCCGGCGGCCATAACGGTTTGTTTTTCCGAAAGGATTTCGAGTGGCGATCGATCAGCAAAGTGCCCCGCCCGGCTCCGGACCGGTTTTGGTCAAAAGGCGCGTGCGGCGCGGCCTGACCACGACCGGCGGCTTTCTGATCACGCTGTTCCTGACCTTTCTGGGCCTATTGGCCATCACCTTCTTCATCGGCCGGGTTATCCCCATCGACCCGGTCCTGGCGGTGGTCGGCGACCGGGCCACGCAGGCGCAATATGATGCCGCAAAGATCGCCATGGGGCTCGACCAGCCCCTCTGGATGCAGTTCATCACCTATGTCGGCAATGTCTTCACCGGCGATTTCGGCATGTCGGTCTCGACCGGCCGTCCTGTCATCGAGGACCTGAGCCGGTTCTTCCCCGCCACCTTCGAAATGGCGACCCTCGGCATCCTCGTCGGCGTTGTCCTGGGCGTGCCACTGGGCGTCACCGCCGCATCCCGGCAAGGGTCGTGGCTGGACCAGGCCATCCGCGTTGTCGGTCTTCTGGGCTATTCGGTCCCGGCCTTCTGGCTGGGCCTTGTCGGCCTGGCCCTCTTTTATGCGCGCCTGCGTTGGGTCGGCGGGCCGGGGCGGCTCGACATCTTCTATGACGGCCTGGTGTCTCCGGTCACCGGCATGATCCTGATCGACAGCCTGCTGGCCGGCGAGATCGACATCTTCTGGAACGCGGTCTCCCACCTGATCCTGCCCGCCTCGGTGCTCGGCTTTTTCAGCCTGGCCTATATCGCCCGCATGACCCGCAGCTTCATGCTCGACCAATTGAGCCAGGAGTTCGTCACCACCGCCCGGGTCAAGGGCGTGCCGGAGCGCGTTGTCATCTGGCGCCATGCCTTCAACCCGATCCGGGTGCCGCTGATCACCGTCATCGGTCTTTCTTATGCCGGTCTGCTCGAAGGCTCGGTGATGATCGAAACCGTGTTCTCCTGGCCGGGCATCGGCAACTACCTCACCACGGCCCTCCTCAATGCCGACATGAACGCGGTCCTTGGGTCGACGCTCGTCATCGGCGCCGTCTTCATCGTCATCAACAAGGTCTCGGACGTGCTCTACCGCGTCCTCGACCCGAGGGCTCGCTAATGACCACGCGCGACTGGCTCCTCGCCGATAGTCCCACCTCGCGGCTGCAGGCCAATGTAGGCCGGGCCTACCGGGTCTTTGCCGCGCTCATGCGCAATCCGCTTTCCGTACTCGGTGGCGTCATCATTCTCGTGCTGCTGCTCACCGCTGCCCTGGCGCCTTGGATCGCACCCTATTCGGCAATCGGGCAGGATCTGGCCAACCGGCTGATGCCCCCCTCCGCCGCGCACTGGATGGGCACTGACGAACTGGGCCGCGACATTTTCAGCCGCGTCATCTGGGGCTCGCAGATTACCCTCACCATCGTGCTGCTGGTGGCGCTGATTTCCGCACCGCTGGGCCTGCTCATCGGGGCCATCGCCGGCTATTTCGGCGGCTGGGTCGACCGCATCCTGATGGGCTTTACCGATATCTTCCTCTCGCTGCCCAAGCTGATCCTGGCCCTGGCTTTCGTGGCCGCGCTTGGCCCCGGCATCAACAATGCCATCATCGCCATCGCCATCACGTCCTGGCCGGCCTATGCCCGCATCGCGCGCGCCGAGACGCTGACGATCCGCAATGCCGAATATATTTCCGCCGTGCAATTGGCCGGTGGTGGACCGATCCGCGTCATCGTCCAACACATCCTGCCGCTCTGCACCTCCTCGATGATCATCCGCGTCACCCTCGACATGGCCGGCGTCATTCTCACCGCCGCGGGGCTCGGCTTCATTGGCCTGGGCGCCCAGCCGCCGCTGCCCGAATGGGGTGCGATGATCTCGCGCGGCCGCACCTTCATTCTCGATCAATGGTGGGTGGCGACCATGCCCGGCTTTGCCATCATCATCGTCAGCCTCGGCTTCTGTTTTCTGGGCGACGGTCTCCGCGACGTGCTCGACCCCAAGAGCGAGGGGAAGTCATGATCCTCGCCATTCACGCTTTTGATGTCACGGCTCCATTGCATCCCTCCCCCTTGAGGGGAGGGAATGAGGGTGGGGGTCCATCAGTGATCCACTGGACCACCCCCCTCCCCAGCCCTCCCCCTCAAGGGGGGAGGGAGACCATCGCAAAAGGCTTCGTTTTCATTGGAGGGAACAAATGACCTCCCCCCTCCTCACCGTCGAAAATCTCCGCGTCAGCTTCCCCACCCATTCGGGCCGCGTCGAAGTGGTGAAGGGCCTCTCCTTCACCCTTGGCCGCGAGCGCCTGGGCATTGTGGGCGAAAGCGGCTCGGGTAAATCCATGACCGGTCGATCCATCCTGAAACTCATCCGCAAGCCGGGCGAGGTCAGTGCCGACCGGCTCGAATTCGACGGCATCGACATCCTCTCCCAGAGCGAAAAGCAGATGCGCGCCATCCGCGGCGCCCGCATCTCCATGGTGATGCAGGATCCCAAATTCTCGCTCAATCCGGTGATGACCGTGGGCGAGCAGATTGCCGAAGCGCTGGTCACGCACCAGAAATTGCCGCGCCGCGACGTGCAGGCCCGCATCATCGAGATGCTGCATGCCGTGCGCATCAACGATCCCGAGCGCGTGGTGAACCTTTACCCCCACGAGGTTTCGGGAGGCATGGGCCAGCGCATCATGATCGCCATGATGCTGATCCCTGAACCCGAACTGCTGATCGCCGACGAACCGACTTCGGCGCTCGACGTCTCTGTCCAGGCCCAGGTGCTCGACATTATCGACGAATTGGTGCGCAACAAGGGCATGGGGCTGATCCTGATCAGCCATGACCTCAATCTGGTCAGCCGCTATTGCGACCGTATCCTGGTGATGAATGCCGGGCGCGTGGTCGAGGAATGCGCGGCGGGGCAGCTCGAAAACGCGCAGCATCCCTATACGCGTGGTCTCCTCGCCGCCATGCCGGTGATCAATGAAACCCGCGACGAACTTCCCGTGCTCGACCGCACGCAATGGGCCGGCACATGAACGCCATCGACCTCACCAATCTCGACATCTCCTATGGCGACACCAAGATCGTCCATGGCATCAATCTGAGCATTCCCGAAGGCGAAAGCTTTGCGCTGGTGGGTGAGAGCGGCTCCGGCAAGTCCACTATTCTGCGCGCCATTGCCGGCCTGGCGCCGGAATGGACGGGCGACATATCGATCATGGGCCGGCAGCGCAGCCATGGCGTCGATCGCGCCGTGTCGCGGCAGGTGCAGATGGTGTTCCAGGACCCGTACGGGTCCCTGCATCCGCGCAAGACCATCGATTCCGCCCTCTCCGAGCCGCTGGCCATCCATGGCATCGGCAATCGCGGGGAACGCGTCGATGCAATGCTCGCGGCGGTCGGTCTCGATCAGCGGTTTCGCTTCCGTTTTCCGCACCAGCTTTCCGGCGGCCAGCGCCAGCGCGTGGCCATCGCCCGCGCGCTGATGCTCGAGCCCAAGGTCATGCTGCTCGACGAGCCGACCTCGGCGCTCGACGTCTCCGTGCAGGCCGAAATCCTCAACCTGCTCAAGCGCCTCCGGCGCGAACAGGGCCTGACCTTCCTTCTGGTTACCCACAACCTGCCGGTCGTCAGTTTCCTCTGCGACCGGCTTGCCGTCATGAAGCAGGGCCGCATCGTCGAGATTGCCGATGTGGCGCAGTTGAAGGCGGGTGACCTCAAGGAACCCTATTCGCGCGAATTGCTCGCCGCGACAGAGGGTGGGTAAGCACGACAAGCGCGATGCCACTCCCTCCCCCTGGCGGGGAGGATAAGGCCGGTGCCCGCCGGACCTATGCCTATATGACCAAGGACGACCAAATGACTGACCACACCCCTGCCCTTGCCGCCTTCGATGCCGCGATTGCCCAGGCAAAGAGCGCCGACGCCGCCTACAAGGCGCTGCAGGACCTCGCCCAGGCCAGCGTGGGCGCGAGGCTCTTCACCATCATGACGGTCGACATGGCCGCCGACGTCGCCCGCCGCGCCTATACCAGCGATCCCGTGAACTACCCGGCCTCCGGTACCAAGCCGATCAACTACGGCCCCTGGTTCGACGTCGTGCACAAGCAGCGCCAGTATTTCGTGGCCAACACCATCGCGGATATCGCCAAGGTCTTCTTCGACCACGAATTGATCAATTCGCTGGGCTGCCAGTCGGTCATCAACATGCCGATCATCCTCGGCGACGAACTGATCGCCACCATGAACATCCTTGATGTCGAGGGCTATTACACGCCCGAACGCGTGCAGATGGTGCGCGAAATCCTCTCCATCCCGGCCAAGCTGGCCGTGCTGGTGGCGCAGACGCGGGAGCCGAAGGCATGAGCGGCACCGCGCGCGACACCGCATTCCGCAGCTTCGAGGAAGCCCTGGCCCGCAATACCGATCCGCTGGCGGCGGGTGCAGCGCTGCACGCGCTCGCCGACGGGCTGATCGGCGCCCGGCTGTTCACGCTCACCGCCATCGAGATGCCGCTGATGCAGGTGCGGCGTGTCTATTCGAGCCATCCGGAGGTCTATCCGGTTCTGGGCACCAAGCCGATCGTGCTCGACGACTGGTTCGAAGCCATGCGGACGGAGCGCCGGATCACCGCCATCAACACCGCCGCAGGGATGGAAGGGCAGTTTCCCGATCTCGCCCTCATCCGGTCCCTGGGCTGCAATGCCTCGCTCAGCGTCCCGGTCATGCTGGGCAATGAACTCATCGGCACCATCAATGCGCTCGACGAAGAGGGCCGTTACGGCCCGGAGGCAATCGCCCGAGCGGCCGATCTCATCATTCCGGCCACCGCCGTCTTCCTCATCCTGCGCCGGCATTTCGGTGTCTGATCAATAGATTAGGCCTGTAAAAAATTTCACTTTCCAGCAAAAAATTTTTACCACCCACTTGAGTTGCTGCTGGGCCAGTGCTGCAATAGGCCGTGGAGCAGAGGGGGCACGCGGTGAAGCGCTGCCGTGAGTTGATGGGCTGTGGGGAATGATCGGCTATCTGGCCCAACGCCTGGGCATGATGGCGGTGACCCTGTTTGCCATCATCACACTGACCTTCTTTCTGATGCACGCCGTGCCCGGTGGTCCCTTCGTGTCCGAGCGCATGCTGGCGCCCGAGATCGCAGCGGCACTCAACGCCAAATACGGCCTCGACCTGCCGATCTGGCAGCAATATCTGAACTATCTGGGCAGCATCGCCAGTTTCGACCTCGGCCCCTCGTTCAAATATCCCGGCGTGTCGATCAATTCGATGATCGCGGCCGGGCTGCCGGTCACGCTGCAGACGGGCCTGCTGGCCGTCATCTGCGTGGTGGCGCTGGGCGTGCCGCTCGGCGTCATCGCCGCGCTCAATCGCAATCGCTGGCCCGATACCACGGTCATGTTCATTGCTACGCTGGGCGTTGCCATACCGAGCTATGTCATTGCCACGGTGTCGCTTTACGTCTTCGCGCTGCGCCTGGGCTGGGTGCCGACCTTCGGGCTGGATGACTGGCGCGGCTATTTCCTGCCGGTCTTTGCGCTTTCGGGCTTCTGGATTTCCTTCGTTTCCCGCCTGACGCGGTCCTCCCTGCTCGAAACCCTGGAGCAGGACTACATGACGACCGCGCGCGCCAAGGGGCTGAAGCCGGGGCAAATCCTCTTCAAGCACGGCCTGCGCAATTCGCTGCTGCCGGTCGTTACCGTGCTGGGGCCGGTGGTGGCGAACCTCGTCACCGGGTCCTTCGTCATCGAGCAGATCTTTGCCCTGCCCGGCATCGGCCGGCAATTCGTGCTCTCGATCACCAATCGCGATTACACCGCCATCATGGGCATCACGATCTTTTATGCCGCAATCCTGATGGTGATGATCCTCATCGTCGACCTGCTCTATGTCTGGCTCGACCCGCGCATCAAGCTGACCAAGGCGGCCGCATGAACGAGATCGCTCCAGAGATGTGGGCCAAGGTGCCGCCGGGCGCGGCCATGGCGGCTGCGCCACCACCTGCCCCCACCTATGGGCAGGAGGTGCGCCGGCGCCTCTGGGCCAACAAGCCCGCTGTCATTTCCATAGTGTTCATCGTCGCGCTGGTGCTGGCGGCCTTTTTCGGACCCTATTTTTCCCCGCACACCTATTTCCGGCAGGATCTCAAGCTCTCCAATATCCCGCCGGCGTTCGAGACATATGCCGTGGCCCAGACCGACGGCAGCGTCACGCGCTTCTTCCTCAATGCCTCGAATTTCAACCTCTACGAGGTCGATGCCGAAGGGCATGTGCTTGGCCTGCTGCGCGGCGGTCGCAAGGATATCCTCAAGAAGAACCAGCCCTATGAATTTGGCGACCAGGCCGTAACGCTGGACTATTCAAAGCTGCCGGCCCGCCTGCTCCTCGAGGACGGGACCGAGCTGCGCCCCTCAGGCTGGAGCTGGAACCGGACCTATCTGTTCGGCACCGACCAGCTTGGCCGCGACATCCTGGTCCGCCAGCTCTATGGCGCGCAGATTTCCTTGACCGTCGCCTTCGTCGCAACGCTGGTGAATTTCTTCATCGGCGTCTTTTATGGCGGCATTGCCGGCTATGTCGGCGGTCGTGTCGACGCGGTAATGATGCGCATTGTCGAGATCATCTCCACCATCCCGCTCACGCTCTATGTCGTGCTGCTGATGGTGGTCTTCGATAGTGGGCTGCTGTCGATCATCGTGGCCATCGGTTCGGTGTTCTGGGTCGATATGGCCCGCATCGTGCGCGGCCAGATATTGAGCCTCAAAAGCCAGGACTATGTCGCGGCGGCCCGCACCATGGGCGCCTCGCCGGCCCGCATTCTCACCCGGCACCTGCTGCCCAATTCCATCGGCCCGATCATCGTCACGCTTACCATGCTGATCCCGTCGGCCATCTTCATCGAGAGCTTCATGAGCTTCATCGGCCTCGGCGTGACCCCGCCCCTGGCCTCATGGGGCTCGCTCACGTCCGAAGCGGTCGAGACCCTGCGCACCTATCCGCATCAATTGTTCTTCCCGGCGGCAGCGATATCGCTGACCATGTTCGCCTTCAATTTCCTGGGCGATGGTCTGCGCGACGCCCTTGATCCGAGGTTGCGCGGATGAGTCAGGCCGTTCTTTCAGTTCGCGATCTGGCGACGTCCTTCTTCACCCGCCGAGGCGAGGTGCAGGCCGTGCGCGGCGTCAGCTTCGACGTGCGTCCCGGGGAAATCCTGGGACTGGTGGGCGAAAGCGGCTCCGGCAAATCGATCACCTGCATGTCCGTGCTGCGCCTGCTCAAGGCCGGCGGCCGCATCAAGTCGGGCAGCGCCAGTTTCGAGGGCACGGATTTGCTCTCGCTCGACGAAGATGCCCTGTCAGACCTGCGCGGCAACCGCATCGGGGTGATCTTCCAGGACCCGATGACCTCCCTCAATCCGACCCTGACCGTCGGCGAGCAGGTCATGGAGGCGATCCTCCGACACAAGCCTTTGAGCCGCCCTCAGGCCCGTGAACGCGCCATCGAGCTGTTCGAGCTGGTGCGCATCCCTTCCGCCGCTGCGCGGCTCAAGTTCTACCCGCACGAGTTTTCCGGCGGCATGCGCCAGCGGGTGATGATTGCCATTGCCCTGGCCTGCGAACCCAGGCTGCTGATTGCCGATGAGCCCACAACGGCGCTCGATGTGACCATCCAGCGCCAGATTCTGGCCCTGCTCAAGGATTTGCAGCAGCGGCTGGGCATGGCGGTTATTCTCATCACCCACGATCTCGGCGTCATCGCGGAAGTCACCGACCGCGTCCTGGTGCTCTATGGAGGGCTTGTCATGGAGACGGCACCGGTGCGCGAACTGTTCGCCGCTCCAGGCCATCCCTATACGGTGGGTCTCCTCGGGGCCGTGCCAGACCTGCGCGACGATACCCATAGACGCCTGACGCCCATTCCGGGCAGCCCGCCCAATATGTTGGCGCCGCCTCTTGGTTGCCCCTTTGCGCCGCGCTGCCCGCATGCCATGACCCGGTGCCTTGCCGAATTGCCACCCTTGTTTGGTGAAGGTCATCAGTCCCGCTGCTGGCTGCAACACCCCGACGCACCCAAGGTGGACGCCGTGCACGAGGTGGTCGCATGACCCAGCCGCTTCTCCAGCTCCGCAACCTGCACAAGCATTTCCGCCTGTCCTCGCCGCCGTTCACGCCCAAGCCGGTCCTGCGCGCCGTCGATGGCGTCGATCTCGACCTGATCAAGGGCGAGACGCTGGGACTTGTTGGAGAGTCGGGCTGTGGCAAGTCCACCCTGGCACGCACGGTCATTCGCCTGCACGAGCCGACCTCGGGCAGCATCGTGTTTGACGGCCAGGAGGTCGGCAAAGGCAGCGAGCGCCAGATCGGCACATTCAGGCGCCGTGTGCAGATGATCTTCCAGGACCCCTATGCCAGCCTCAATCCACGCATGAGCGTGGGCGAGCTGATTGCCGAGCCGCTGGACATTGCCGGCGTGGGCACTCCTGCCGAGCGCCGCAAGAAGGTGACCAACCTGCTCGACCGCGTTGGCCTGCCCGCAGATTCGGCGGACCGCTTTGCGCATGAATTTTCCGGCGGCCAGCGCCAGCGCATTGGCATTGCCCGCGCCATAGCGCTGGAGCCCGACCTGGTCATCTGCGACGAACCGATCTCGGCACTCGATGTGTCGGTGCAGGCGCAGGTCGTCAACATGCTCGAGGACCTGCAGGCCGAGTTGGGCCTGACCTATCTGTTCATCACCCACGACCTTTCCATGGTCCGGCATATCTCGAACCGGATCGGGGTGATGTATCTGGGCCGGATCGTCGAGCTCGCGTCCAGCGCCGATCTCTATCATCGCCCCAGCCATCCCTATACGCGCGCCTTGCTCTCGGCCATTCCGGTTCCGGATCCTGAGGCTGCGCGCGCCGCCGAGCCGATGCAGGGCGAAATTCCGAGCCCCATAGACATACCCTCGGGCTGCCGTTTCCG